>NZ_DIVJ01000011.1:0-929 GCF_002428305.1 Flavobacterium sp. UBA6135
TGTCGCTTCCTCTGTTGTCAGTATGTGCTCTGGCAATAATAACCATGTTTTCGTTATTTTTCATCACCTGCACTAACTTATCCAATTCAAAAGCACCTTCTTGAGTGATGTTGCTTTTGTTGAATTCAAAGAAGATTGGTTTTAGAATCACTTCTGTTTCCGTTACAATCACATCTATCGGACTCAAGGAAGCACTAATGTTTTGAACGCCTCCTTTGCTTGCAGCAACCGGGAAGGTATTGCTTTCATAACCGTCTTTAGCAGCTTGAATAGCATAGGCTTTGTTACATTCTACAAAATAGCTTACTTGACCGTTTGCAGCAGTTGTTTCCGTAGCAATNNATTACTTCTACACCACAAACCGGAGTCGCCAAATAGATGTTGTCTACACCCGAGCGGTTAGTTGATAAAAATCCAACATTTTTTTCAGTGTTTAAAGAAAAAGCAAAATCATCTTTTTCGCTATTAACGGGTTTTCCCATATTGGTAGCTTCGCCTTTGGCCATATCATATACAAACACGTCCAATCCACCAAAACCTTGTCTTCCGTTAGAAGCAAAATAAAGCATTTTGTTGTCTTCTGAGATAAATGGGAAGTTCTCATCCCCTTCAGTGTTTACACTAGCACCTAAGTTCTGAGGTTCTCCAAAACTACCATCAGCATTAACGGTTACTTTCCAAATATCTGAACCGCCGATACTTCCGGGCATATCAGAAGCGAAGTATAAGGTTTTACCATCTTTACTAAGGGATGGATTTCCGGTTGAATAACTGTTGCTGTTAAAAGGAAGTGAGGTGATATTGCCCCATTTCTCTCCTGTTTTAGTAGCTTTAAACAAGTTTACTTGGCCAAATTTAGCATTGACATTTTTACTTTTGTCTTTAACAAAGCCATTTTCTACAAAACTCTCACTCGAGAAATAAATCGT
>NZ_DIVJ01000011.1:1026-44557 GCF_002428305.1 Flavobacterium sp. UBA6135
GGTTTTAAATCAAACTGTTTTTGTTTGTCTAAAAGTTTTGGTAAATAGTTTGGATTGGCCTTAAAGTCTTTGGCTCTTTGGTCGTTTGGAGCCTTGGCAGCAAACTTTTGCATTTGTTTGTTGGCCTCTTCATACTTTCCTTGAGCTTTTAGCATTTGTGCATAGCGGTAATAGGTTTCAGCATCTTGATCGGTTTCCACCGCTCTGGCATACCACTTGCTGGCTTCAGCGGGATTAAAGGTGTTGAAATAACTCTCAGCGAGTTGTTTATACACATAGCTATCCCCTTTGCTCTTTTCGGCAAGTTTGAGGTATTCTTCAGCGGCTGCAACATACTCCAATCTATTGAAGAGTNNTAACAGGGATATATATACTTTTTTCATTGTTTAGGTCGCTTTTAGGTTAGAAATATCGTGGTGAACGTGAAACTTTTTTCGGGAAGTTCAAATCGAACAACAAAATCACCTCGTGAGAAGAAGGAGTGGTTACCTTCAAATCAGAAACGATATGGTCATAAGCATATCCGATGCGTAGATTAGGACTAATGGCATAATTTACCATAGCTCCAAAACTGTCTTCCAATCGGTAGGTTGCACCTATCTCAAACTTCTCGTTAAACAAGAAGTTGGTCGATACATCCAGTGAAGTTGGAGCATTAAAAGCCGACTTAACCATGGCAAAAGGTTTGAATTTTACATTGTCTGTTAAATCAAAAACATAACCTCCTGTTAAGAAATAATGTTGTGTTTCTGTTCCAAATTCTCTTCCGTTGAAATCAAGGTGCTTTGATTTTAGCATATTAGGAACCGACAAGGCTACATAATATTTATTGGTGTAGTAGAAAATACCGGTTCCAATATTCATATACACATTGTTTGTGTTTTCAGAAAAAGCAGGGTCATTAGGATCAGGAAGCGTGCTGTACACATCATCAAACAAGCCTACCTTATGAAAGGTAGCTCCTGCTTTTAAACCAAAGGCTAATTTGTGTTCTCCGCCTAAGTTTAAGGTATAGGAGAAATCAGCATATACATTTTGTTCCGTTACAGGTCCTATCTCGTCGGAGATAAGGGAAAGTCCCATCCCTACATTTCTACCAACAGGCATGTGTCCGGAAAAAGTAGCTGTGGTTGGAGCATCTTCAATTTCTACCCATTGCTTGCGGTACAACAACCCAAAGGAAAGGTTCTCTTTACTACCTGCATAGGCTGGGTTAATCACGTTCATATTATACATGTATTGTGTATAATGTGGATCTTGTTGAGCGGTAATGTCTGTAAGACCAATTACAACTACCAGTAGTGTGAAATATAATTTCTTCATTTTAGTATAAGGTTTGTGGTTAAGCAGGGAGTTGCTCTAAAGGAAGAGCAACCCTGCTTTATTGTATTTGATTAACGCTCTCTGTTGATATAAATCCATCCGGTTTTAGTAGGTTCTGTTTCAAACTCTATTACAAAATAGTACGTTCCGTCCGGTAATTCATCGCCTTTGTCAGACTGACCATACCATTGATTGGTATAATTAGTACGGCTGTAGACACTACGTCCGTAGCGGTTAAAAATACTTAACTTGGCAACACCAAAGGTAGAAAGGTCTAATTCATCATTCTTACCATCTCCGTTTGGAGAAATACCTTTTGGAATCACACAGTTGTTTATCACCACTTCAAAGCTAGTACCTGCAGAACATGTTCCTGATGTAGCATAGATATAAACCGTTTGTGTTGAAGTGACTAAACTTCCAGCCGCTAGTTGTGTGCCTGAACCGTTTGGACCTGTAAAATAAACATTATTTGAAGATAATGTTGGTAAAATGAAGCTTCCACATTGTTCCACATCCTCCAATTGATCCACACTTACCGAGTCTATAGTTACTACAAAACTGTTTTCTGCAGTACAATTAGGTGAAGTGTTACTCTGTGAAAAGATGTAAATGGTTTGTGTGCTGGTAATCTCATCTCCTGCAGCATAAGCTTGACCACTTCCATTTGGACCCGAATAATAATTTCCTGCAGTTAATGTTGGTAATTCATAAGAATCACAAGCGGTTACATCAGAGAGACTATCAACAGGTGGTGTAGTATTTACCGTTACTTCAAAGCTGGTCTCACTCACACAATTTGGCTCTGTACCTGTTTGGGCAAAGATGTAAATGGTTTGTGAGCTAGTAATAGGCGTTGAAACAGCAAGCTGTGTTCCACCGCCGTTTGGTGCTGTGAAGAAATTACCCACTTCAATGGAAGGAAGTAAATAACTGTCACAAACGGTAACATCCGGTAAAGTACTGGCTTGAATACTATTAATAGTTACCACAAAACTTACCTCTGTAGCACACGGACCATTTGTAGTATATACATAAATGGTTTGTGTGGAGGTTATCAAATCTCCTGCGTTTAATAATAATCCTGTGCCTCCCGGTTCTGAGAAATAATTACCAAGTAATAGGTTGGGTAATTCGTATGAATCACAAGCGGTTATATTAATTGCTGGATCTAATGTTGGTGTTGGAACAATGAAAACTTCAAAACTTGATTCATCAGTACAGTTTGGAGTTGTACCGGTTTCAGCAAAAATGTAAATAGTTTGTGAAGAACTAATAACATGCCCAGCATTTAACATTACACCCGTACCTGTTGGGCCTCCGGTTGCGGTATAATAATTATTATTAGCACTTAAATCATCTGGTAAAACATAACCATCACACACTATTACATCTTCTTTTTCATCCGCAGCTATGTTGTTAAATATAATTGAAACTTCATCTGATTTTGTAGTTTGACCACAAGCAATATCACACTTATAAATTCCTGTTTCAGTTACCGTTAAGGAAGCTGTTGTTTGATTTGGAATTATTTCATTGTCCTTATACCATATTACTGTACCTGGATCTCCTGTAAAAGTTGCATTTATTATGTGTGATTCTTGATTACAAAATACTAAGTCTGGCCCTAAATCTACGTTACAACATGCAGCAGCACCGGTACCACCGGTTTGATTAATGTTAAATGTTCCTAAAGCGTTTCCATAATTAGTAACCAATAATAAATAATGTTGCCCTTGAACAGCATTTGGAATATCTATAAATTCTATTGCAGCGGCAGAATAACTACAATCTACTATATTGTTTGGAATGGATAAATTTCCATCAGGATAATCATATAAATTGTTACATGCCGTACTGTTAATTTGAGCACTTGTAAAAGGACCCCACAATATGAAATCTACATCAGAATTTCCTGCTGAATTTTGACTTAAGGTAAATGTAATGGAACCCGATGTTTCAATCTCAATAGTAAACCAAAATGGATTAGGTGTAGTAGATAAACAACCAATAGATCCATAACTAGGAACTCCTATTTGATTATTAATGACTGAACCATCGCCACAAGTTAATTGAGCACTATCACATTGTGTTGGAGTGGTAATACAAAGATCAAAAGTAGCGATTAAGTTAGGTGTTGCCGGCTGTGAATAAACGCGTATATAATACACCTCTCCAGGAGTTAAACCTCCTACGACTCCGCTATTGTTCACCTGACAATTAATTTGTGTTAAGGCACTACAAGATGACCCAGAGTAGGTAGCAAATGCTAAATCTGTAGTTGTCCCTTGAACGTTATTAAAACTAATATTATGTATACTAGCTAAAGCAGTAAACTGAAACCATACATCATCATCAGCGGTTCCTGTACAAGCATTTGGCTCTGGAGATGCCGTTGCACTTGTAATTGTTCCTGATATTGTTTGTGCACATATGAGAGAGATATTAACAGGTGCAATTAAAGGCGTACTACAACTATCATTTACAGGTGGTGGCGGTGGAACACTAACACAAACATTAAACGTTGTATTTTGAAGAATTGCGGTTCCAGAACTATAAACTCTAATATAATAAGTTTGTCCAGGAACTAATCCCGGGGCATAACTCAAATTTGGATCACTACAATAAACCAACGTCAAGGCTGAACACGGATCACTTGGATTTGTTGTTGAAAACAACGCGTGATTCAAATTGGTAGTAGAACCTGCAACGTTCAATAATGAAATAGTATGTATAGCCTGAGTTGCTACAAACTGATACCAAACATCATCATTTGCTGTTCCAACACAAGTATTGGCTTGAGGTGATTGAGTAGCTCCTTCAATTGTACCTGGTACGGTTAAAGCACAAGTAGCATCCGTATTCACCGGTACCACAGTTGCTGTATTACAATTATCATTAGCTGGTGCTGGAGGTGCCGGAATACAATTAGTAGTTAAGGTGAAAACACCTTGTGCCGTTCCAAAACCAAATACATATACATAATAAGTTACTCCTGGCGTAGTTACAACTTGAACTTCAGATTGGTTGCCACAAAAATCATCGTTTCCGGCAACACAAGTAAATGTGCCACAAGCACCCGTAAACACTTGAATTTTTGTATCAAACGCAGAGCCACAAAGTGAAAATGTAACTATATCACCTGTTCCTACATAAGAATACCATAAACCTCCGGATCCGGGTCCGGTTCCACAAGTAAATGTAGGGGCTCCTGCTGTGGTCGCACCAACGGTAGTTTGAGATTGCGAATCACCACATTCAATTGGAATAGCTCCTGAACATAAATTATTTGTAGCAGGACAAAAAGCTTGAGTAAGATTTGAGCTGTTTGAAAAACAGTTTATGTCGTTTGCGTTTTGAAGGTTCAATGTTACGTTTGTTCCATTTGGATAAGGTCCAAATTGCATGGTTCCCGGAGCAGATACCGATTGTGTTGCTCCACCTTCACTTGATGTACCAACAATTGATGTGGCAGTTCCCATATTAGTAACGTTTGCCACAGCAAAAAACTGATTCCCATTTGCACAATCTGGCAAAACACTATATGTTGCAGTAAAGTTAGTACATGTATTTTCAACAATAGTTAAAGTATAACCTGTGCTTTGTGTTGGAGCACCCGTTGCCCATGTTGAGATGGCAATAATATAGGTTTGACCAGCCGTAACAGGCAATATAATTACTCTTGGGTTTGTATTTGAGTTTGCTACTCCTGCAATACAACTTACACCAACATTTGCACAACTGTTATATACAAACAACCCAGACCATGTATTGGTTGGACTCATAGTTATAGTAACAGGTACGTTACTGGTTGCTGTGAAACTATAGAATACATCGTTACCATTTAAATAAGGATTTCCTGAGCCACAACCAGTTCCTGCCGAACCTCCATATTCATCACCATAATTACTCGTGTTGTCTGTTGTAACATAAGGTATTGAAGGAATAATGGCCGGAGCCTCACAAGTTTGACCTGGAGTTGACGTTGAAAAAGCAAATGGTCCTACCCATAAACTGGTATTAGTTGAAGGATTACAAATTGCTCTAACATAATATTCATATTGAGTAGCTTGTTGAAGCGTTAACCCTAAAGCTTGTGTAGTTACAGGATTGCTGGCTGTTAAAATACCTACTCCGGTTGGTGCATTTGGGACCTGAACAACCTCTACTTCAAACTGAGTTGCACCACCCGGATTTCCCCAAGAAAGTGTTGCTCCGGTTAAAGAAAAGTTAGAAGCTGTTGGGTTTACGGGGTCAATACATTGTTCTACTACTGATACATTGTCTACTAACCAACGGTCACCGCCTAAAGCAGTAGTGGGTTGTGTAAACACCATTACAAAGGCAATGTAAACCTGCTGACCTGCCGGAAATGCATTTAAGCTTATAATTTTTTCTTCATAAACATTATATACAGCCGACAATTCGTTTTCAGTAAATTGTTGTACTAAGGTGTAAGCACCTAAATCAGCTTGATTAGCACTTGTTGAAACTCTGATTTGATACAAAGTTCCTTGGTTTCCTGCAAGTGTTGATCGTGTAAAAAACTTTAACTGTCCATTTGCTGGAACAGCTAATTGATTCGTAATCAACCAATCTTGCGAAGTATTACCAACCCCAATATTTTCACGAGTCATGAAAGCAGAATAGGTGCCTTGATAGACAGTTGGAGGAGTAGAAACGTTGTTGGTTCGTTCCCAGGAGTTAACGGTACCTACACCGTTATCGGTTACTAACCATCCTGTTGGTGGAAAAGTAGCTCCTTCAAACCCTTCGAAATATTGAGAATATCCCGTTAGTGTGCAAAAAGCCGCTACTAATAAAAGCGTAATTTTTTTCATAAAATGAACGTTAAAGTTAAAAAAATGTAACAAATTTTGTTTAGGGAAGTCAAATTTAACAAATTTTAAAGATTGATTGACAAAAAATTCGTTTTTAACTTTTAAAGATTTTAATTAATTACAGTTTAAGATTTTTCAATTGATTAGCTTTGCATTGATAAAGCTATATTATGTTAGAAAAAGTAGAAATAAATTTTGAGAAAACAGTTGTGGTTGGAATTATTACACAGCTTCAAAGTGATGAGAAATTAAACGAATATTTAGATGAATTGGAGTTTTTAACTTTTACAGCCGGTGGTGAAGTTATTAAAAGATTTTCTCAAAAAATGGATAAACCTAATCCAAAAACTTTTGTAGGTACCGGTAAAATTGAAGAAATCCATCTATATATTAAAGAAAATGATGTAAAGACTGTTATTTTTGATGACGAACTTACTCCAGCTCAACAAAAAAATATTACCAAGATATTAGATTGTAAAGTCTTAGATCGAACAAATCTAATTCTTGATATTTTTGCTCAGCGAGCAGAAACCTCTTATGCAAGAACTCAAGTTGAATTAGCTCAATGTCAATACTTACTTCCAAGACTTTCCGGAATGTGGACACACTTAGAAAGACAACGTGGAGGAATTGGAATGCGTGGTCCGGGTGAAACTGAAATTGAAACTGACCGTCGAATAGTAAGAGATCGAATTGCTTTGCTGAAGGAAAAAATAAAAGTGATTGATAAGCAAATGTCTGTTCAAAGAAGCAATCGCGGTGCTTTAGTTCGTGTTGCTTTAGTTGGATACACTAATGTAGGAAAATCTACTTTAATGAATGTTATTAGTAAGAGCGAAGTTTTTGTGGAAAACAAACTTTTTGCAACGCTAGACACCACCGTTAGAAAAGTTGTGATAAAAAACCTTCCCTTTTTACTTTCAGATACTGTTGGATTTATACGAAAATTACCAACTCAATTGGTTGAATCATTCAAAAGCACTTTGGATGAAGTTAGAGAAGCCGACTTATTGTTGCATGTTGTAGATATTTCTCATCCTGAATTTGAAGATCATATTGATTCGGTTAATCAAATTTTAAAAGATATTAAAAGTGATGGCAAACCAACAATTATGGTTTTCAATAAAATTGATGCCTACAAACCATTGCTCCCTAATGAAGATAATCTAACTGAAAAAACAGCAAGGCATCAAACATTAGAAGAGTGGAAAAACACTTGGATGTCAAATGTTGGCAAACGAAATGCTCTGTTTATTTCGGCTGTTAATAAAGATAATTTTGAAGAGTTTAGAGAAAATGTATACGAAGCCGTTAGAGAAATTCACATCTCTCGTTTTCCATACAACAAATTCTTATATCCTGATTATAATGATGCTATTGAAGAATAGTACTGATTAATTTCCTTTTGGAATAGCATTTATTAGTTTTTGAGTGTATTCCGATTTCGGATTGTTATACAATTGGTCTGCTTCTTCCATTTCTTCAATTTTTCCTTTATTCATAACCATAACTTTATCTGACATATATTTTACAACAGCTAAGTCATGAGAGATAAAAAGATAGGTGAATCCGAAATTTTCTTTTAGTTCGTTCAATAAATTCAATACTTGTGCCTGAACGGAAATATCTAATGCCGAAACAGATTCATCGCAAACAATTAACTTTGGTTGAACCGCAATGGTTCTAGCAATTCCAATACGTTGTCTTTGTCCTCCGGAAAATTCGTGTGGATACCGGTTGAAATGTTCCTCACCTAATCCCACTTGTTTTAATATTTCTATAGTTTTTTCTTTTCGCTCCGCATCATTTTTATATAAACCATGAACTTTCATCGGTTCCATAATTGCTTTACCAACCGGAATTCTGGGATTTAATGAAGAATAAGGGTCTTGGAAAATAATTTGAATTTCTTTTCTCAAATCGCGTTGTTCTTTTTTTGAAAGGTTGGAAATCAGTTTTCCTCTGTAAAAAATTTGGCCACTTGTCGCTTTGTCTAATAACATGATAGTGTTACCTAAAGTGGATTTCCCGCATCCGGATTCACCTACTAAACCCAAAGTTTCTCCTTCATATATTTTGAAACTCACTGAATCAACCGCAGTAAAACTTTGTTTTTTTGAAAAGAAACCTATGGTTGAAACATATTCTTTTGTTAAATCAACCACTTCCAACAATGGTTGTTTATTGTATATTTCTAGATGATTGCTGTTTCTAATTTCATTCGTTATGATTGTTGCATTGGTTGTTTTCTCAATAAAATCATTTATTGTTGGCAATCGTTTTAATCGATATTCTAAAGAAGGTCTTGATGCCAAAAGTGCTTTGGTATAATCATGTTGCGGGTCATTAAATAATTGTTTAGTATTTCCTTGTTCAACAATCTCTCCTTTATACATCACCAAAACATTGTGAGCAATCTCAGACACCAAAGCTAAATCATGTGAAACAAAAATAATACTCATTTTTGTTTCTTGCTGTAACTCTTTTAAAAGTAAAATAATTTCTTTTTGAACCGTAACATCAAGTGCTGTTGTTGGTTCATCAGCTATTAATAGTTTGGGCTTACAAGCAATAGCCATAGCAATCATCACACGCTGTTTTTGTCCGCCTGAAATTTCATGTGGATAACTAGAATATATTTTGTCAGGATTGGGTAGTTTTACTTTTTCAAACAATTGTAAAACTTCAAGTTTTATTGCAGCGGTTGACTTTTTAGTATGAACTTTTAGGATTTCTCCAACTTGAAAACCACATTTTAATGAGGGATTCAATGAACTCATTGGTTCTTGAAAAACCATTGCAATTTCTGAGCCTCTGATTTTTTGAAATTTTTTTCCATCAACTTGCAAAAGATTATGGCCATCAAATAGAATTTCTCCTTCATCAATTTTTGCAAGTTTTTTTGGAAGCAATCCCATAATTGCTAGTGAAGAAACCGATTTGCCTGAACCCGATTCACCAACAATGCCAAGTATTTCGTTAGAATTTAATTCATAACAAAGATTACTTATCACATTATGATAACCATTTCCTTTTTTAAAAGAAATACAAAGATTTTTTACTTGTAATACCATTTCGTTTCAAATTGGAATAAATATACTGCTATTTTGCAAACCAAACTTTCAAAAAATACGTAATAAACAATAGTTAATGTTATTCAAAAAAAATTATAGTGTTCATGATTTTAGTAGATTTGAATAGTCAATTCTTTAAAGAATTGGAAATAAAACTACATAAAATTAAATTAATATATTTGTCTTTTAAAATACTATCTATAAACAATGAATAAAATCTACCTATTTGTTTTAAACAGTACTCTAGTACTATTTTTATTTTATTCTTCTTTTTTATTTTCTCAAAACAATGTTGACAAAAGATACATTCTGGGAGCATCAAACCTTCAAGAGTTAAAAAAACTAGAGAATGAATTTATTCAAAACTACAGAAACAATCAAATAAGAATTCAAAAGCTTGCAAAAGAAAAAGGTTGGGATTTAATAAAAGTTAATTCCGATGGATCGTTTGATGAGTTGGTTGGGGTTCTTGTTGATGGCAATCCTTTGTATTATGCTATTGAAAACCTAAATGCATCTCGTTCAACTCGGGCCAATCATTTAAATTCAGGTGGTTCACTTAACTTAAATTTAAATGGTGAAAGTTTGACAGTTGGTGTTTGGGATGGTGGTGCTACACGTCTAAGCCATCAAGAATTTGATTTTCGAGTAACATCAGGCGATGGAGTAACATCACTTAATGGAAATAGTTTTCACGCAACACATGTAACAGGAACCATTGCTGCATCCGGAATTAACCCTAGTGCAAAGGGAATGGCTCCCTCGATATCTGTTAAAACTTATGATTGGAGTAATGATTTGACTGAAGTTACTCAAGAAATTCAAAATGGACTTCTGCTTTCAAACCATTCCTACGGAACTCCACTCAGTAGCATAAATGACCCTTGGTATACGGGAGCTTATTCTCAACCCGCCAGAGCTTGGGACCAAGTTGCGTATGCAGCACCCTATTATTTAATGGTTGCTTCGGCTGGAAATGATGGAAATAATACCAATTCAAGTCCATCAACCCTGGGATACGACAAACTTAATGGTAATAAAAATGCTAAAAACAATTTAGTGGTAGCAAATGCACAAGATGCAACTGTTGATAATGACGGAAATTTAATCAGCGTTTTTATAAACTCAGGAAGTAGCCAAGGTCCTTCAGATGATTTAAGAATAAAACCTGATATTACAGGAAATGGAACCGGATTATTTTCTACCCATAGTAGTGATGATACTAGTTATACCTCATTATCAGGAACATCTATGTCAGGACCTAATGTAATGGGAACTTTAGCTTTATTACAACAATATTACAAACAACTTAATGGGAAATATATGCGAGCTGCCACTTTAAAAGGTTTAGCTTGTCATACAGCAGATGATGCCGGCAACCCAGGTCCTGATGCAAAATTTGGATGGGGATTACTGAATGCTAAAGCTGCAGCAGTAACGTTAAACAACAACGGATTAAATTCTTGGATAGCAGAAGACATCTTATCTCAAGGGCAAACATACACTATGACAGTTCAATCTGTTGTTGGTATGCCTCTAGTCGCTTCAATAACTTGGACAGATGTCCCTGGAGTTGCAAACAATGGCGTTTTAAACGACCCCACGCCAGCATTGGTAAATGATCTGGACATAAGAATAACTCAAGATGGGAGTACTTTTTTTCCATGGAAATTACAACAAAATGCCAATGATGTAGCTTTGAGAGCTGGAGATAACAATGTTGATAATGTTGAAATTATTAAAATTGATCAAGCCGATGGTGGCGTTTATACCATTACAGTTTCTCACAAAGGAAATTTAGTTTCAGGCAAGCAACATTATTCATTAATCGTGACCGGAATCAGTTCTAGCTTTGCGATTATCCCTCAAGGAAATGACAAACAAGTTTGCGCAACTGAATCGGCAGTTTTTGATTTCAATTTTAGGATTCAGTCAGGAAATCCTGTAACTTTTTCAGCTAGTAACCAACCGCTTGGATCTGTAGTGACTTTTAGTTCAAATTCTTTGAGTTCAAATAATTCTTTTACCATGACTGTTTCTAATCTTCAAAATGTTATTCCTGGAGAATATAACATTGGGGTAGTTGGAACTAATGGTTCTGAAACTGAAACAAGACATGTTAAATTAATTGTATACAGTGCAGCGTTTAATCCAATTACCCAAATTTATCCTAGTAATGGTCAAAGTGGAATTGCTACTACAATTTCTTTAACATGGAATCCTGATTTAAATGCAACAAGCTATTTAGTTCAAATATCAACTAATCCTTCTTTTACAACCATTTTCCAAAATCAAACTGTTACAGAAAACATTGCAATAATTTCTGGTTTACAAAGTAGAATGGTTTATTATTGGCGAATCATACCAAGTAATAACTGTGGAACATCTTCTCAAGTTAATTTTTATAGTTTTCAAACAGGTCGTATAACTTGTGACTTGACTTATATTGCAACAGACTTTACAGATGCAATAATTGAATCTGTCGCCAATTCTGTTGCTACTGTCCCTTTAATTGTCGCTAATAATTTTATTATAGATAATGTTACCGCTTCTATTGATATCAATCATACTTGGGTGCAAGACATGACTATTTATCTTGAAGGCCCGAATAACACCGTAATTCTATTAGAAGAGCCTTGTGGTGGCGAAGATGATATTATTGCTACACTAAATGATGATGGCCTGCCTTTGGTATGTAGCATAAATCCGGCTATTTCAGGAAATGTAATTCCATTTCAATCAATGAGTGCGTTTAATAATTTAAGCTCGGCAGGCACTTGGAAATTAAAAGTAATTGATAATTACAACCAAGATGGTGGTGTAATAAATGCTTTTTCACTAACTTTTTGTAGTGTTGCAAACATCATTAACAATATGATATTTACTAAAAATAATGTAATAACAAACACAAATAATACGAAAGTTATTGTTCCGTCTGAATTAAATGCTCAAACTAATAATCAGTCAACTACCGCTCATGTATATACAGTAATAGAAAATACTTCTTTAGGAAGTCTAAAAAAAGATAATACTAACCTAAACATTGGTGACACTTTTACCCAAGAGGATATAATTCAAAATAAAATCAGTTACACCAATAGTCAAAACTCACAAACCTCTGATTCTTTTGTTGTGAACGTGATTAATGCTACCTGGGGATGGTATTCAAATGAAGTTGTAACTATTTTAATTCAAGAAACTTTAAACATATCAGATAACTTATTGTCAGAAATTTTGATTTACCCTAATCCATCAAAAGGTGTATTTACAGTTAAAAACCCAAATTTAACGGGAAATAATTCTGAATTGAATTTAATTGATATGCAAGGAAGAGTCGTTTTTTCAAAAACAATGACATCAAGTGAAGAGCAAATTAATGTTAATCATTTAAATAATGGCGTTTATATCTTAACGATTTCTGAAAACGATTTGAAGTTTACTGCCAAACTAATTCTAACAAATTAGAGTTGTTTTAAGATAAAACACCTCCAAAACAGAAACTTTCATTTCTGTTTTGGAGGTGTTTTTTATTTTATACATGAAGTATTTCTTCATTCACTAACAAATCTTCATTTCGAAGTTTTAGAAATATCTGAGCCACAGCTATTACATCTTTTTCACAATAGGTTACAATACGATCAATGTCTTTTTCAACATAATATACATGACCCACTTCGCTACCATCAATATCATCTTTAGGAGAAGGAATATTAAGAACCTTAGTTAATAATCGCAAGGAAGTATAATGTTTATAATCACCAAACTTCCACATTTCTAAGGTATCTAAATGTGGTACTTCCCAAGGTTTTTTACCGATAAAATTAAGTTTTGAAGGAATTGAAACGCCATTAATTATCATTCTTCTGGCTATAAAAGGAAAGTCAAACTCTTTTGCGTTGTGGCCACACATTAAATGTTGTGGCTGGTTAAAATGATTGTTTATCAAATTGCTAAAGTCTTTCAAAATTTTAATTTCATCACCATAAAAAGAGGTCACTCGAAAGTTCCTAATGTCTCCCTTACAAACAAAATAACCAACAGATATACAAATAATTTTTCCAAACTCAGCCCAAATTCCGGCTCGATCATAAAACTCTTCTGCACTAAAATCCTCTTTTCTTTGGTATTGCGTTTTTTGTTCATATAAATACTGCCTTTCTGCATCCAAATTCTGAAAATTTTCTTCTTCAGGTACGGTTTCAATATCTAAAAACAATATGGTGTCCAATTTAATTTTCTCTAACATTTGAAAAAGATTTTGAGTTTAAATATAAAAGTAGGAAAATATCTTTTACGTTTCATCAATAGATACAAAAAAACCACGCTAATTGCGTGGCTAATTTATATGTAGTAAAATTGTATTATGATTGAGGTTCAACCACTTTACCTTTAATTGTTAAAACTTTTGGAGTTTCATTTTCATTTAAAGTTACTGTAACTGTTTTAGAAAATGCCCCTGGAGCTGCAGCATTATATGTAGCTTTTACATAAGCAGTTTCTCCTGGTTTAATTGGGGTTTTTGTATAATCTGTAGCAGTACAACCACAAGATGCTTTTACATTTGTAATTAAAACAGTTTGTTTTGTGGTGTTTGTAAAAGTAAAGTCATGGCTTACCGGTGTTCCTTTTTTAATATCCCCAAAATCATAAACTTCAGCTTTCCAAGCAACCGGTGCCGATGGTTTTGCTGCTGCAGGAGTTGTTGTAATAGCAGGTTTTGCCATAGGGTTTTTGTCTTGTACTTGAGCATTTGAAGTAGCTGAGAAAGCAAACATTGCAATTACTGCAAAGAAAGTTGTTTTAACTGTTTTCATAAATAGTATTTTTGTGTTAGTATTTTAAATTAATGATACAAATATATAACTATACCTAAAATTCTGGTGTTAAGCACCTACTAAGTTTTGTTAACAACTTGTTAATCCGCTATTTTGGGTGTTTTTTGCAACATAGTGTTTACTAGTTTTGTTTTACCTATTTTTGTGTTACTTTGAAATTTACAAAACTAAATAGTATTATTTTTATTGGCTTTTTGGCAATTGTTGGTGTATTAATCATGCAGCTTCTTTTGCTAAACCAAGCGTATGCATTTGAAAAAAAAGAAGTAGGCGATAAAATACATTTTGCTCTTCAGGATGTAGTTCAAAAAATTTATCGTGACAATAAGACCAATTTACCTATTAATAATCAAATCAAAAAAGTTACAGAGGATTATTATATTGTCA
This sequence comes from Flavobacterium sp. UBA6135, assembly GCF_002428305.1. Classification (GTDB taxonomy): domain Bacteria; phylum Bacteroidota; class Bacteroidia; order Flavobacteriales; family Flavobacteriaceae; genus Flavobacterium. Next base: position 15,487 of record NZ_DIVJ01000011.1, read on the forward strand.
ACGTTGATGATGTTTTTGAGGCCGAAGTGTTGGAATATTATTTAAAAACAGAATTTCAAAAAGTAAAATTGGATGTTGATTTTGAATATGCCATTTATGATTGTGCCTCGGATGAAATGATGTACGGCAGTTACATTTCTTCCAATGACGAAAAGTCTGAAAAATGCGAAAATTGTTTTGAAAAGAAAGAAGGTTTAATTTATTATTTTGCCGTTCGTTTTCCTCAATTGAAGTATTCATTAATTGGTTCCTTGGGTCAATATTGGGTATTCACTGGAATCCTTCTGTTAGTTTTGGTGATTTATGTCTATTCTGTTTTTCAACTGCTACGACAAAAAAAATATGCGGAATTGCAAACTGATTTCATCAACAACATGACGCATGAATTCAAAACACCATTAGCTTCTATATTAATTGCATCCAAATATACTCAAAACCAACCTGAAATTAAAAACAATCCAAAATTATCAAAGTATACTGATATCATCATAGCACAAAGTCAAAAACTTAACCAACATATTGAAAGAATTCTTACTGTTGCAAAAGGTGATGGGAAATGGATTGAATTAGATAAAAAACCAATCGCATTGAAAGAAATGATTGAGTTAATAAAAGAAAATGTGTTGTTAAAAACAAACAAACAAAGTACTATATCAATTGAAATTCCTCCTCATCAAAAAGTGGTGGCTGATGAATTTCATTTTTACAATACGCTTTTTAATCTTATTGAAAATGCCATAAAATATAGTGGTGACTCTCCGGAAATTTTAATACAAACTATAGAAACCGCAAAAGGTTTAGAGATTTCAATTGCAGACAATGGTCCCGGGATTGAAAAAATTCATATTGAAAATGTTTTTGATAAATTTTATCGCGTGCCAAGGGAAGACAAAAAAGACATTGAAGGTTTTGGAATCGGACTTTCTTATGTGAAAAAAATTATAGATTTACACCGCTGGAAAATAAAACTCGAAAACAATCCAAAAGGTGGTTTAAACGTTTTTATTTCTGTTCCGAAAAAAGATTCTTTATGAGTAAACGAAAAATATTTTATGTTGAAGACGATGAAACTCTGGGCTTTTTAACTGCTGACAGTTTAGAAAACCAATATGAAGTTGCTCGTTTTACAAATGGAAAAACTGCTTTTGAAGCCTTTTGCAAAAACACCTATGATCTATGTATTTTAGACGTGATGTTACCCGATATGGACGGGTTTGAAATTGCAACAGAAATACGAAAACGCAACCAAGAAATTCCCATTTTATTTCTTTCGGCAAAAACCTTGAAAGAAGACCGAATTAAAGGTTTGAAGTTAGGTGCTGATGATTATTTGGTGAAACCTTATAGCATGGAAGAACTTTTACTTAAAATTGAAATTTTTCTTAACCGAAGCATAAAAACTTTTACTTCAAATGCAGTAGTATACAAAATAGGTGCTTTTGAGTTTGACCCCAACAATTATTGTCTCACAAAAGATTCGCACACTACTAACTTAACTGATAGAGAAGCTGCTTTACTAAAATTGTTTTTAGACAATAAAAACACTGTTTTAAAAAGAGAAAAAATTTTATTGGAATTGTGGGGGACTGATGATTATTTTATGGGAAGAAGCCTTGATGTTTTTATTTCTCGTTTGCGAAAAATCTTCAAAGAAGAACCCAACATTCGAATTGAAAATATTCCGAGAGTTGGGTTCAAATTAGTTGTAGAATAAACTATTTCAAAAAGCTGTACATATAGGCTTCAAGTGCCTTGAGCTCTTCATCAGTCATGGTTTTTGTAATTGCAAAATTAGTTTTCATCACTTCATATTGCGAAGGATCAACAATTGGTTCAGCATTTTCTTTTAAAAACTCAACCATGCTTGCCTCTTTATCTTTATAAATTCTGGCAATTTCAACGATGCTTGGCCCAATAACTTTCTTATCCGGTAAATGACATGATTTACACATACCAACACCATTAAAAAGTTCTTCTCCTAATTTTAATTTTTCATCAACCACAATTGGCGTAGCCTCTTTTAAAACTTCATCTGATGCTTTTCCAAAAGGTTCCGGTTTTTTGTCCCCGCAGGAAATAAAAACCACTACAAATAGTAAAAAAAACAGATTTCTCATAAGCTATGATTTTAATTCTCTCAAAGATACTTTAATACCTAATCAAATGACATGATATTCATCAGTTATGAAATTATTTTCACCACCTCTTTTGCAAAATAACTTGCAATCATATCGGCACCGGCTCTTTTAATAGCAGTCACTTGTTCCATCATCACTGCATCATGGTCAAGCCAACCTTTCTCTGCTGCGGCCTTAATCATGGCATATTCCCCTGAAACTTGATACACCGCAACCGGAACATCAAAGGCATTTTTAATTTCTCGAACAATATCCAAATAAGCAATGCCTGGTTTTACCATCACAATATCCGCTCCTTCATCAATATCCATTCTTGTTTCACGAATCGCTTCGATGCGGTTATGATAATCCATTTGATAGGTTTTTTTGTCTTTCGGAATATTTTGAACATCAACCGGAGCACTATCTAATGCATCACGAAACGGTCCGTAATGAGCCGATGCATATTTCGCACTATACGCTAAAATACCTGTGTTTATATAACCTTCATCTTCCAAAGCTTCTCGAATTTCCAGAATTCTACCATCCATCATGTCACTTGGAGCAACGATGTCGGCACCTGCTTCGGCATGAGAACAACTCATTTCAGCTAAAATAGCAGAAGTTAGATCGTTTACGATAACGCCATTTTCAATCACCCCATCATGTCCAAAAGACGAATACGGATCTAAAGCCACATCGGTCATTACAATCATATCCGGAACGGCGTTTTTGATTACTTTCACCGCCCGTTGCATTAAACCATTCGGATTTAAAGCTTCGGTTCCTTTGTTATCTTTTAAATTGTCGGGAACTTTTACAAACACCAAAACCGTTTTCAGATTTAATTTAGCTAATTCTTTCACTTCTTTTTCCAATAAATCGAGACTCATTCGGAAATAATTAGGCATCGAAGGAATTTCTTCTTTTATGTTTTTCCCTTCCACCACAAAAAGCGGAACAATAAAATCGCTTGGAGAAAGTATGGTTTCGCGTACAAGTGAACGAATGGTTTCGTTGGTTCTGAGTCGTCTATTTCTTCTGAGTGGAAACATAGCTTTTAGTTTTTTGGTTTGCTTCGCCAGTCGCCCTTTGGGCTCGTGTCAGGTTTCAAGTTTCAAGTTGATTAACTATGAAATTCAACCCAATCTACCGGTTCTTTCAATATTTTTAATAATTTTTCTTCTTCACTTCCTTTTTCAGGATGATGGTCATACACCCATTGCACATGCGGTGGCAAACTCATCAAAATACTTTCGATTCTGCCGTTGGTTTTTAATCCGAAGAGCGTTCCTTTATCGTGAACCAAATTAAATTCAACATAACGACCACGGCGAATTTCCTGCCAAGTTCTTTGTGCTTCTGTAAAAGGTAACTCTTTTCTTTTTTCAACAATTGGAACGTAAGCCTCAAGAAAACTATTGCCCACTTCAGTTACAAAGTTGAACCAATTTTCCATTGTCATCATATCGGATGCTTTACAATAATCAAAAAATAAGCCGCCAATACCACGTGCTTCAAAACGATGAGCATTCCAAAAATAATCATCACATTGCTTTTTAAATTTTGGATAGAACTCCGGATTGTGTTTGTCGCAAGCGGTTTTACAAGTTTGGTGAAAATGAGTGGCATCTTCTTCAAATAAATAATACGGTGTCAAATCTTGTCCGCCACCAAACCATTGATTAATAATAGCTCCGTTTTCATCATACATTTCAAAATAACGCCAGTTGGCATGAACCGTTGGCACCATCGGATTTTTTGGATGAAGAACCAAGCTCAATCCGCACGCAAAAAAATCGGCTTCGCCTACATTAAATAATTTTTGCATCGAATCTGGCAACTTCCCGTGAACAGCTGAAATGTTGACACCACCTTTTTCAAAAACGTTTCCATTTTCTATAACGCGGGTTCGTCCTCCACCACCTTCCGGTCGCTCCCAAATATCTTCTCGGAATTTGGCAACACCATCAACTTCTTCTAGTTTTGAAGTAATTTGATTTTGGAGGTTTTGGATGTATTGGTAGAATTTATTTTTCATTTAATTTCAGTTTTCATCCCGAAGGTTCGGGAGCGGTTTTCAGTCGCAGTTCAGCTGTAAACTGTGACTGAGACTGTTTACTTGTTATACTCCTTCACCGCTTCCACAAACGCCTTGGCATGATCTACGGGAATATTAGGTAAAATGCCATGTCCAAGGTTAACGATATAACTGTCTTTTCCAAATTCATCAATCATTTGATGCACCATTTTCTTGATGGTTGGAATAGGCGATAACAATCGTGACGGATCAAAATTTCCTTGTAAGGTGATTTTCCCACCGGATAAATATCTCGCATTTCTTGCTGAACACGTCCAATCTACTCCTAAAGCCGAAGCTTTTGATTTAGCCATATCATTCAAAGCAAACCAGCATCCTTTTCCAAAAACAATTACTTTGGTATGAGGAGCCAATGCTTCCACAATTTGATTAATGTATTGCCATGAAAATTCTTGATAATCAACGGGAGAAAGCATTCCTCCCCAAGAATCAAAAATCTGGATAGCGTTACAGCCCGCTTTTACTTTCTCTTTTAAATACAAGATAGTTGTATCTGTAATTTTTTGCAATAACGTATGAGCCGCTACCGGATTTGAAAAACAAAATCCTTTGGCAGTATCAAAACTTTTTGAACCTTTTCCTTCCACGGCATAGCAAAAAATTGTCCATGGCGAACCGGCAAAACCAATCAATGGCACCTCATCATTCAACATTTCTTTAGTTAACTTGATGGCGTCAAAAACATAGCCTAACGTTTCATGAACATCGGGAACAAATGTTTTATTCACATCATCCATCGAGCGAATTGGGTTGGGAATAATGGGCCCTAAATTGTCTTTTAATTCCACATGAATTCCCATTGCTCTTGGAACAACCAAAATGTCTGAAAACAGAATAGCAGCGTCAGGTTTTACGATTCTAATAGGTTGCACTGTAATTTCGGCAGCTAATTCCGGTGTTTCACAACGAGTAAAAAAATCATATTTGTCGCGTAAGGCTCTGAACTCCGGCAAATACCTTCCGGCTTGACGCATCATCCAAACGGGTGGACGTTCAACAGTTTCATTATTTAAAGCTCTTAAGAAAAGATCGTTTTTAAGCATAATTTTTATAATTATTGTCCTGATTATTCTTTTTCAGGATTTGATTTATTAAAATAGTTTATAGTTTGTATGATTACGTTTTCAACCGTTGGTTGGTTGGCAATCACAATTTTATTCGTTGTTTTTTCAACTTCATTTGCTGTTGTTGTTCCAATGCAGAAACAAACTTCGTTTGAAATGGAATTTTCTTTTAAATAACTTTGAACAGCTGACGGACTAAAAAATAAAATCCCATCAACAGGACTATTTATTTTGTGTGGCGTTAAAATAGTTTTATAGACTTCAATTTCTTCAAAAATAATCTCCTTTTTTTGAAAAGCTATTGGAATTGTATCTCTTCTCAAATTTCCGGAGAAAAAAGTGAACTTTTTATCAGTATGATTTTCTAATAAATAAGCAACCAACTCATCTGCATAATGGAATGAATTTTCAACTTTAAATCCGTTTTGCTCTAAAAGTTGTTTTGTTTTTATTCCCACACAAAAACAAATTTTATCTTTTAAAATTAAATGATTTTCATTTTTTAAAACACTTAAAACAGCATTTTGACTGGTAAAAATCAAAAAATCAAATGTGGAATTCAATTCAAAATTGGTAAGCTCAATTTCAATAAAATCAGCTTCAACCAATCGAAAATCAGCATTAAGTAAAAACTGTTTTTGGTTGGATTGAAGTTTTTTTGTTGATACTATCCTGATTGTTTTATTCGTCACAATAAATTGAAATGTTTTTATTTTCGCCAAAAACAACTAAAATATCATCTTCAAGAATCACGGTCTCTGAATTTGGCATCCCGATAGTCTCTTTAATAATTGATTTTTTTCCTATCAAATTTGTTTTTTCTTTTTTTCTGATAATAGTTACCACATTTAAATGATATTTATCAATGGCGTTTAATTCACCTATCGTTTTCCCGTAAAATTCAGGTTTCGCTCTTACCTCAGATATCGTATAATTATTATCTAATTGATAATTTTCTAAAGTTGTTTTAAAGTTGATTTGCTTTGTTAGCCGATCCGCACTTTCTTGTTCCGGATGAATAATGCTGTAAATTCCCATCGCTTCTAAAACTGTGTCGTGAATTGGCGACAAAGCCCTACTGATGATTTTTGCTTCTGATAATTTTTTTACAATAGCGGTTGTAATTATAGCCGCCCCTTCATTTTCGCCAATTGCCACAACCACTTTATCTGCGTCTTTTAAAGGTAATGATTCATAAGCCAATTCATTGGTAGAATCCATACAAATGGCATGCGAAATCTTATCTTTAATAAGGTTTACTTTGTCCATTTGCTTGTCAACACCAATCACTTCATTCCCGGTTTCAGTTAGGCTTAAAGCCAATGACATTCCGAAGTTTCCTAAACCAAATATGATAACTTTCATTCGTATCGATTTTAATTAATCAAAATATTTTCTTTTGGATATTCATAAAATTGATGATTGATTTGACGAAGCATTCCAATCATCAAGTTGAGCATTCCTATTCTTCCAATAAACATGGTTCCTATGATAATATATTTGCTTGGTTCTGTAAGGTTAGGTGTTAATCCTAGACTTAATCCGACAGTACTATAAGCTGAAAAACACTCAAAAACCACTGTCAATAAATCAGTTCCTTTGGGCTCAAAAATAAGCAAACCAATTATGGCAAAACCAATCACAATCAATGAAATACACAAAATGGCAAACGCTCGTGAGGTTGATTCACTAGAAATCCGTCTTCCAAAAAGTTGAATTCTACTTTTGCCTCTTGCTATTGAAAAAATATTTAACGTTGCTAATGCAAAAGTGCTCGTTTTTATTCCACCTCCTGTTGAGGCCGGTGAAGCTCCAATCCACATCAAGAATATAATGAACAATAAGGTTGGAACCGTGAAGGTTGAAAAATCCATTGTATTAAATCCGGCAGTTCTGGGTGTCACGGTATTAAAAGCTGTAGTGGTTATTTTGCCAAAAACCGTATCGTGTAAAAGCAAGGAATTATTCATTTCTGAAAATGATAAAAAACAAAAACCACCAACCAAAAGCAATCCTGTGGTATAAATAACAATTTTTGAATTTAATGTCATAATACTCACTTGTTTGTGAATTCTTGATCGATCAAAAAACTCCAATACATTAGTTTTAATTAATTGATAAAAATTAAAGACAATGTTATATCCCAATCCTCCAAAAACAATCATAATTATTAAAACCCACTGCATGTAATAATTAAATTGAAGATGAAATTCACTCAAACCATTTGACATTGTTGAAAAACCGGCATTACAAAAGGCAGAAATGGAATGAAAAACGGAAAAGAACAATTTATCTTCAATTTCAGGATTTTCATAAATAGATGTATAAATAAATATAGCTCCGATTATTTCTACGCTTAGAGTAAATACAACCACGTTCAAGGCGGTTTTTAAAACGTCTTTCAATGTGTCTTGTGCAATAAAATCTCTAACATTTAATCCTTCTTTAAACGATGAACTCCCTCTAAAGAAAAAAGCAAAAAAGGAAGTAAACGTCAAAATTCCCAATCCGCCAATTTGAATCAAACTAATAATAATTGTTTGTCCAACAGTTGTAAAATCAACAGCAGTATCCAACACAATTAGTCCTGTAACACAAACCGCACTTGTTGAGGTAAATAGAGCATCAGTAAATGAAATCCCATTTGTTGTTGCATTGGGAAGCATCAATAAAAACGACCCCAATATGATGATGGCAAAAAAACTTCCAACAAATACAATGGCAGGATTATAATACACTTCATAAACATAACGAACCAAAATCATTAACCGAATGATGAAATAAAATATCAAACCGGCTTCTAGAATGGGCCTTATTTTTCGCAAAACATCCAGATAATGCGAATCAATATTGATAATTGAAATCACTAATGAAATTAAAAGCAAAGCCCCAATTATAATTGAATTGACAAAGGCAACCTTTTTTCTTCCTTTAGATTTATAATAAAAGTATTTAAAAATATTGAAGGCAAATAATGCAATGGTAATTAGCACTAAGCCTATGAATTTTGGGGTGTGGTATTCTTCATGTATGCTATATCCAAAATCGAAAACGATGTATGTCAATACAATGAGGTCAAAAAAGCGATAGATTATCTTGAATATAGAATCTTTTTCCATAAAGCAATAGTTAGTGCTTTTGGTTTAATGTTGTTTTTATACTTAGCATTAATTCAGAACCACCGTTTTGTAAAATGTCAGTAGCACAAAGTTCGCCAAAATTTTGATATAAAGTTGTATTTATTGTTTTTTCTATTTCTAATTTCACTTTTCCGTCTAATGAAAAAAGAACCCCTTTTAGTGTAATTACATCTTCATTTATTTCTGCTAATGCTCCGATTGGTGCTGTGCAACCGCCTTCAAGCGTTTTGAGAAATTGTCGCTCAACATACGTGCAAATTTCTGTTTCTTTATGGTTTAAATGAGCCAAAGCTTCCTGAGAAAAAGCATCATTTTCCATCGCAACCACCACCATTGCACCTTGTGCAGGAGCAGGAATCATCCAATCTAAATTAATAAATGTTTCAGGTTTTAAATTGATTCGTTCTAAACCGGCAGCAGCAAAAACAGCTCCGTTCCAGTTATTATCTTTCAATTTTTGCATTCTGGTGTTTACGTTTCCGCGTAAATCTTCTACTTGGTGAGATGGATATTTATTTAACCACTGGGCTTTTCGTCGCAAACTTCCGGAAGCAATTGTACCCGAATTTTCTAAAAAAGTTAAATCGCCTTTGTGAACTAAAATATCTAACGTTGAAGCTCTTTCTAAAACCGCAGCTTGCACAATTCCTTTTGGCAAAGCCGTTGGCACATCTTTCATCGAATGAACGGCAATATCAACTTCGCCTTTCAGCATAGCAATATCAAGAGTTTTCGTAAAAATTCCGGTAATTCCGAGTTCATAAAGTGGTTTGTCAAGAATAATGTCGCCTGTCGATTTTACAGAAACAATTTCGGTTTGATAACCCAAATCATTTAATTTTCTTTCTACGGTATGAGCTTGCCAAAGTGCGAGTTCGCTGTCACGAGTTCCAATTTTGATGGTTTTACTCATTTTACAGCCGTTTCAATTTGAAAAATTTTCTCAATCCATTCAATGCTTTCATCCACCATCGTGTTGTCATCTTTTAAATGATTGGCAAAATGGGTTGTGATTTTTTGAATGATTCGGTTACTGATAATCTCAGCTTGTTCCTGATCAAAATTGGTTATTTTTTTTCGTTGAAAATCCAATTCGCCATCTTTGATTGAATTCAATTTTTCTTTTAAAGCATGAATCGTTGGAGCAAATTTTCTGGCTTTCATCCACGAAATAAATTCCGATTTCACCTCATCTATAATCGTTTCAGCAGCCGGAATATGTAGTTTTCTTTTTTCTAAGGTATCATCTGTCAATTGCGATAAATAATCCATATGAACTAATGAAACATTTTCGAGTGATTTCACATTTTCGTCAACATTTTTAGGAATAGATAAATCTAAAATCAAAAGTGGTTTTTTTAGATTTAAAATGTCTTTGTCAATGGTAGGATTTTGAGCTCCGGTGGCAACAATTAACACATCGGCTTTCTGAATTTCTAGTTGTAATTCGGTGTAATCTTTTACAATTAAATTGAATTTTCCGGCAATTTTTTCGGCTTTATCTTTGGTTCGGTTGATGAGAACGATATGGTCATTTTTAGTGTGTTTTACGAGATTTTCACACGTATTTCTACCTATTTTTCCAGTCCCGAAGAGGAGAATGTTTTTTTGAGAAATTCCTTCTACATTATTGATAATATATTGAACCGAAGCAAAAGCAACCGAAGTCGCTCCTGAACTAATTTCTGTCTCGTTTTTGATGCGTTTGCTCGCTTGAATCACAGCATTAACCAAACGCTCCATAAAGGAATTGGTCAATCCTAATGATTTGCTTTCTACAAAACTATTTTTTATTTGAGAAATGATTTCAAAATCACCTAAAATCTGACTGTCTAAACCGGTTCCCACACGAAACATGTGCGAAATAGCTTCCTGATTTTTATAGACATAAGCCACACGTTGAAACTCTTCAACAGTGCCAATACTGTTTTCACACATCAATTTAATCAATTGAAACGGATGTTGTGCAAAACCATATATTTCTGTTCTGTTACAGGTAGATGTAACAATCAAACTGTCAATTCCTTCTAGTTTCGCTTGAAGCAAAATATTCGTTTTTGCTTTCGCATCTAAACTGAACTTTCCTCGTGTCTCCGCATCTGCTTTTTTGTAACTCAATCCAACCGCATAAAAGGTTTGATGTTTCGACAAGTTTAAATTTTCCATATATACACTTTTCCTAAAAAGTTGAACAAAATTATCATTATCTATTTTATAAAAGTATCGCTCAAAGTACTTTTTGTATCGCTTGAAGATATCCGAATCCAAATTATGCTTTTCATCGTAATTTCTTTTATATTTGTAGTGTTCTCAACGCTTTTGAATGTATTTGTTTAGAATAATTCTAAATAAACAAAATTCAAGCCTTCCGAGATATATACGAAAAAATGTCGCTATGGGTTCTCAAGAAGAAATAAAAATTGAAGATGACTTTATTTTAATCCGTTTTCAAAACGACTCCGATGAGGTGGTTCGCTTTGAAAGACAAGTGTCTACGGGTTTAATTCAGTTTCATTTTGGATTAAAAGGAAAGGCAAAATTTATCTTCAATCAAGGTAATTATGCTTTAGAAATGAAAGAAGAAAAATCACTTTTGCTTTATAATCCACAAAAAGAATTGCCGGTTCATTTAGAAATTGCACCACAATCTTGGATAATTTCTGTATTAGTTTCGATTAAGAAATTTCACACTTTGTTTTCAAACGAAGCAGAATATATTCCCTTTTTGAGTGATGATAATCGGGAGAAAAAATATTATGCTGAGGAAAACATTAGTCCGTCAATGGCCATTGTGCTCAATCAGATTTTCCATTATAACCTCAATGCTTCTATAAAAAATCTCTATTACAAAGGTAAAGGCTATGAGCTGCTAAGTTTGTACTTTAACCGCAACGAAGATCCGAATGCAGACCATTGTCCTTTTTTGATTGACGAAGAAAATGTCTTGAAAATTAAAAAAGCCAAAGAAATTGTCATTGCCAATATGGCTGAACCACCGGGTTTACAAGAATTAGCCGATCAAGTAGGTTTGAATTTGAAGAAACTAAAAATGGGTTTCAAACAAATCTACGGCGATAGCGTGTATAGCTTTTTGTTTGATTACAAGATGGAATACGCCCGAAAATTGCTAGACAGCGGAACATACAATGTAAATGAAGTGGGTGTACAAATTGGTTACAGCACGGCATCGCATTTTATTGCTGCGTTCAAAAAGAAATTCGGAACAACTCCGAAGAAATATTTAATGTCATTGTCAAATTAGAAAAAATAAATTGCTACATAAAAAATGAAAAAAGGAGTATTATTAGTCAACTTAGGTTCGCCCGAAAGTCCAACCCCAAAAGATGTTAAGCCGTATTTAGACGAATTTTTAATGGATAAATATGTGATTGACGTTCCGTTTTTATTACGAGCTTTGATAGTTCGCGGAATCATTTTACAAACCCGACCAAAAAAATCAGCCGAAGCTTATGCCAAAATTTGGTGGGATGAAGGTTCGCCATTGATTGTCCTTTCCAAAAGAATGCACAAAAAAGTGCAAGCCAACACAAGCATTCCTGTGAGTTTAGCCATGCGTTACGGAAAACCAAGCATTGAATCCGGCTTACAAGAATTACACGATCAAGGTGTGACGGAAGTGATGCTTTTTCCTTTATATCCGCAACACGCGATGGCTTCAACGGTAACCATTTTAGTTTTGGCAGAAGAAATTCGTAAAAAGAAATTCCCAAATATGAATTTCACGATTCTACCTGCTTTTTACAACCAAAAAGATTACATCCGAGATTTATCAAATTCCATCAAAAAACATTTGGAAGGTTTTGAATACGATCACTTATTGTTTTCGTATCACGGCATTCCGGAACGTCATATTCGCAAAACCGATGTCACCAAAAGTCACTGCAAGATTGATGGTTCGTGTTGCAATACACCATCACCGGCACACGAATTTTGCTACCGTCATCAATGTTATGAAACCACCAAACAAGTGGTTGAATTTTTAGGAATTCCCGAAGGAAAATACAGTCAAACGTTTCAATCACGTTTGGCCGGAGATAAGTGGCTCACACCATATACCGATACAGAAATCAACAAAATGCCTGAAAAAGGAATAAAAAAATTAGCGGTTGTAACCCCTGCATTTGTGTCTGATTGTTTGGAAACGTTGGAAGAAATTGCGATGGAAGCCAATCATGAATTCAAAGAAAATGGCGGCGAAGAATTTTTAGCAATCCCTTGTTTAAACGACGATGATGATTGGTGCAAAACTTTAAGCCGATGGATTGACCAATGGGCTTTTGCTGAAACAGAAACTGCAAAATAATGGCTAAATCATCCGGAGCTTTAGGCACAGATGATATCAAACAATTGTTGATTAAGCAAGCTGTTCCGGCCTCTATTGGAATTCTATTTATGTCGATTAATATTTTAGTTGACACCATTTTTGTGGGACAATGGATTGGATCCTTGGCCATAGCTGCTGTTACTGTAGTTTTACCTATTACCTTTTTAATTTCTTCGTTGGGAATGGCCATTGGAATTGGCGGAAGCTCCATTATTTCAAGAGCTTTAGGAGCAAGAGACAAAGAAAAAGCCTATAGAACTTTTGGAAATCAAATTATGATGACCTTAGTTTTAGCCTTCTTTTTTGTAATCATTGGTTTTTTATTTTCCGATGAAATTTTACTGCTTTTTGGAGCGAATGGCGAAATCATGAAACCGGCCAAAGAATTTTTTATACCCGTTTTAATGGGAGTTCCCTTTTTGGCTCTTTGTATGATGGGAAATAATGTGATTCGTGCTGAAGGGAAGGCCAAATTTGCAATGATGGCAATGATAATTCCTGCATTTGGAAACATTTTTCTCGACATTGTTTTTATCAAATTTCTTGATATGGGAATGTTCGGAGCGGCTTTAGCCACAACGATTTCCTATTTTATGTGTTTTGTTTTTATTCTTTGGTTTTTCATCAAAAAAAGTGAACTAAAACCATCGCTTCATCATTATAAATTTAATTTATCGCTTGTAAAAGAAATTTCTTCGCTAGGATTAGTAACGTTTTCCCGTCAAGGAGTTGTGAGTATTCTAGCCATCATCATCAATCATACTTTGTTTACGTATGGGGGCGAACATTCTGTCGTGGTTTACGGAATCATTAGTCGAATGTTGATGTTTGCGTTGTTTCCCATTTTGGGAATTACGCACGGCTTTTTACCGATTGCCGGATATAATTATGGTGCCGAAAATTACAATCGAGTAAAGGAAACTATTTCTATTTCGATAAAATATGCGGCTGTTTTGGCTACGTTTATTTTTATTTTAATATTAGTCTTCGCTCGGCCAATTGTTTCAGTTTTCACTAACGATGCCGATGTAATTGCCGAAACACCACAAGCAATGCGTTGGGTTTTTGCTGCTACTCCAATTATTGCATTGCAACTCATTGGGGCGGCTTATTTTCAAGCAGCGGGAAAAGCGATTCCTGCATTATTATTAACTTTATCAAAACAAGGATTTTTTCTGATTCCGCTTGTGCTGATTTTGCCAAATTATTTTGGTATTTTTGGAGTATGGGTTGCTTTTCCGATTGCAGATGTTTTATCAACTATAATCACGGCCTACTTTTTGAGAAGAGAAATGACTACTAAACTGATTGAAAAACCGGATGGAATTTTATAACTACATCAAAGCCTTACACCTCATCTTTGTGATCACTTGGTTTGCCGGGCTGTTTTACATTGTGCGTTTATTTGTTTATCATGCTGAAGCGAAAGAAAAACCGGAACCGGAACAAAGTATTTTAATCAAACAATACCAGTTAATGCAATATAGGTTATGGTATATCATCACTTGGCCAAGTGCGATTTTAGCCAGCATTTTTGCTTTTTGGTTATTACATTTAATTCCTGCTTGGTTAGAACAAGATTGGATGATAGTCAAACTAGGATTTGTAGTTCTTTTGTATGCATATCATATCAAATGTCATCTCATTTTTAAAGAATTACAACAAAATAAAGTCAAAAATAGTTCGAATTTTTTTAGAATTTGGAACGAAGGAGCAACACTAATTTTATTTGCAGTAGTTTTTTTGGTAATACTAAGAAATGCCTTAAATTGGATTTATGGCGTGGTTGGCATCTTTTTATTTTCAATTATAATCATGCTTGGCTTTCAATTTTACAAAAAAATAAGAACAAAAAACAAGTGATTTCATTCATCAAAATAAAAAAGCTTTCGTTACGAATTCGCATATTTATTGCTATGATTTCGTTGACGCTTTTAGCTTCAATATTGATGGCTTCCATTTCTATTTATCAATTCAAACAAGAAGCAAAAGAATACCACAAACAACGTTTAGAACGAAAAGAAAGTGCTATTAGAGATCATATTTATTATGTAATTGAAAACACAACCTATCCGGTAAATACAGAAAATATTCCGTTGATTTTTAAAGATCGAATATATGAACTTGCGGATATTCATACTCTAGAAATCAATTTATACGATTTAAAAGGCAACTTATTAAAATCTTCTCGTTCCTCATTTGCTACTGATAGTGTCTCACAACCTATTTCTAATACTGTTTTAAAACTGGTTGAATCTAGCATTGACAAGCGATATGTTGAAATGAAGAATTTACAAAATGTAAAATATAGAGCTTCCTATAGTCAAATCAACGATGAGCGTTTCAAACCAATTGCAATTTTAAATTTGCCCTATATTGAAGATGATGAATATTATGAACGAGAAGCCGAACGCTTTTTAGTCAATTTGGCTCAAGTTTACTCTCTAATGTTTTTAATTGCCTTTGTTTTGGCCTATTTTATTTCAAGTTATATCACAAAATCAATCAAAAATATTTCTGATAAAATTACTATCACCAGATTAAACCGAAAAAACGAAAAAATAGATCAATTGGCTTCTAGTTCTGAAATTCAATTGTTGGTAGATGCTTATAACAGCATGATTGATGAATTAGAAGAAAGTGCTGTGAAATTAGCACAAAGCGAACGCGAAGAAGCCTGGAGAGAAATGGCCAAACAAGTGGCTCATGAGATAAAGAATCCGCTGACACCTATGCGTTTGACCGTTCAAAGTTTTCAGCGAAAATTTGACCCAAACGATCCTGAAATTACCAAAAAACTTGACGATTACACCAAAACACTTTTACAGCAAATTGACACTATGAGTTCTGTAGCAAATGCTTTTTCTAATTTTGCCTCAATGCCGGCTCAACAAAACGAAACCATAAACGTGGTAAAAAGTGTTCAATTGGCACTTGAAATATTTAATGAACCTTACATCCATTTTAAGAGTAATGAAGAAAAAATTATTACCAATATGGACAGAACCCAACTCATTAGAGTGATAACCAATTTGGTGAAAAATGCCATTCAAGCCATTCCTGAATCTAGAGAAAATCCAGCAATTAATGTTTCCGTTTTTCAAATAGATACTACAATTAAGATATCAGTTCAAGATAATGGTATTGGTATTTCCAATGATTTAAAAAATCAAATATTTGAACCTAAATTTACTACAAAATCAAGCGGAATGGGACTTGGATTAGGAATCATAAAAAAAATAATTGAAAATTATAACGGAACAATTACTTTTGAATCACAACCCAATGTTGGAACAACTTTTACAGTTTCACTTCCGGTTAAAACAATTGAATAAAAATTTAAAGCTCATGAATTACGAAAACATTTTAATAGAAAAAGATAACGGAATTTCGATTATCACAATCAACCGACCAACCAAATTAAATGCTTTAAACAAAGCTACAATTGAAGAACTTCATCATGCTTTTGATGCCGAAGATAAAGACAAATCAACCCGAGTAATCATCATCACAGGAAGCGGTGAAAAAGCTTTTGTTGCCGGAGCTGATATTTCAGAATTTGCCCATTTTTCTGTGGAAGAAGGAGGAAAATTAGCCGCACAAGGACAAAAATTATTATTTGATTTTGTGGAAAATTTATCCACACCAGTCATTGCAGCTGTTAACGGATTTGCTCTTGGTGGCGGTTTGGAATTAGCTATGTCTGCACATTTCAGAATTGCTTCAGACAATGCCAAAATGGGTTTGCCGGAAGTAACTTTGGGCGTAATTCCCGGTTATGGCGGAACGCAACGTTTACCACAATTAGTTGGGAAAGGACGAGCCATGGAAATGATTATGTCTGCTTCGATGATTGATTCCGAAACTGCAAAAAATTATGGTTTGGTTAATCATGTCGTTCCACAAGTAGAATTGTTGGAATTTACCAAAGGGATTGCTTCAAAAATTGCTAAAAATTCTCCTGTTGCCATTTCAAATGCAATTCAGGCCGTTAATGCCAATTTTAAAGACGGTGTAAATGGTTATGAAATAGAAATCAAAAACTTCGGAAAATCATTTGGAACCGCAGATTTCAAAGAAGGAACAACGGCTTTTTTAGAGAAAAGAAAAGCGGATTTTAAAGGAGAATAATTACTTCTCCCCTTCCCATTCCGCATAAAATTGGCTCAAAAATGTTTCCATAAAACGGTGACGTTCTTGAGCTAATTTTTTTCCGGTTTCGGTATTCATTTTGTCTTTCAAAAGAAGTAATTTTTCATAAAAATGATTCAAAGTAGGCGAATCACTTTTTTTATATTCTTCTTTAGTCATATTCAATTTTGGAGCACTATTCGGATTGTATAATGCTCTGTTTTTAAATCCACCATAATTAAAAGCTCTCGCAATTCCGATGGCTCCCAACGCATCCAGTCGATCGGCATCTTGCACAACTTCTAATTCTTTGGATGAAAAGGTTTTTTCAAAATTTCCGCCTTTGAACGAAATATTTTTGATGATTTGAATGACGTGCTCAATTATTTCTTCGGAAACATTTTCGCTTTTTAAAAATTCACTTGCTGTTTTTGGGCCAATTTCTTCGTCGCCATCATGAAATTTGGAATCGGCTATGTCGTGCAATAATGCCCCTAGTTTTACAACAGTTACGTCACAATCTTCTTCTTGAGCAATCAAAACCGCATTTTTAAATACGCGTTCGATATGAAACCAATCATGACCACCTTCGGCATCCTGAAGTTGTTGTTTTACAAAAAGAATGGTTTTGTCTATGATTGTCATTAATTATTTCACCAAAGCAGGTTGCACCCATTTAAACACATGTCCGGTTTCCGGAATAACTAATCGATCTGAAATTCTTGCCATTCTCGCAGGAAGTTTCATCAAATAATCACGAGCTTTTTCGGCTTCATCGGTCAAACCGTTGATTTGATCAATTTTCCATTTATCAATAAGCTTTTGCATAATGTCAACATAATCAGCGGCAGTATAAACCCCAATTCGTTGAGCAGAATCAGAAAATTGTTCAAAAGCAGAACTAATTTTTTGTCCTGATTCACGCAAAAAGTGAGCAGGCATCACAATTTTTTGTTTCATCATATATTGAAAAGCCAACATCATTTCGCTAGGATCTACTTTAAATATTTGATTGACAAATTCACTGTATGCGTGATGATGACGCATTTCGTCTCCGGCAATCAATTTGCACATTTTAGACAATTTGTTGTCGCCATATTTCTTTGCTATTTGAGCCACACGGTTGTGTGAAACATACGTCGCTAATTCCTGAAAACTGGTATAAACAAAGTTTTTATAGGGATCTTTTCCGGTTCCAATATCAAAACCATCATTAATAAGATGTTGTGTCGTCATTTCAATTTCACGCATGTTTACTCTACCTGATAAATACAAGTATTTGTTCAACACATCACCATGACGATTCTCTTCTCCGGTCCAACTTCTAATCCATCTTGACCAGCCATTTCTTTCTTCATTATCAACCCCTTCCACTTCCATCAACCAAGATTCATAGGTTGGCAAAGCTTCTTCGGTGATGGTATCACCTACCAAAACTACCCAAAAATCATAGGGTAAATCTTTGGCAATTTCTCGTAATTCTTTTACTTCTTCAAAAAAAGTTTCTTTTTCTGAATCGGGCAACAAATCGGTGGGTTGCCAAATTTTTTCAACAGGAATCAAGTAATCGTTCATGAAAGTATCCACCTTTTTTTCCAACAACTGCATTACTTCTAAACGAATGTTTTTTATAGACATAATTTTAATTTTTTATTCCGCTAATCACGGCATTTTCTGTTCTTTGCATTACTTCTTCAAAAGGAACTCCTTTGATTGGAAAAGGTTCTTGAATTGTAAATGTAATTCGGTTTCCCAATCCCATTGGAAATTGTCCAAAGCGACTCATTTTCCAAGAATTATTTATGGATATCGGCACGATATATGCCGAAGGTGCATATTTGTGTAAAATTTTTAATCCGTTTTCAGAGAATTTTTTCGGAATACCGGTTTTGCTTCGTGTTCCTTCCGGAAAGATTACAGTAGACCTTTTGTGTTCTTCAATATATTCTGCCATCACTTTAATGGCTGCCAAAGCTTGTTTTGGGTCTTTTCTATCAATTAAAACGGATCCACCGTGTCTTAAATTGTATGATACACTTGGAATTCCCTTTCCTAATTCTTTTTTACTTATAAATTTCGGATGCCATTTACGCATGAACCAAATGATTGCCGGAATATCATACAAACTTTGATGATTTGCAACAATAATCAAAGGTACGTCTTTTGGAACAAATTCCCTATTTTGAAAATCATACGTTGTACCCAAAATGTGTGTATTGCGAACCAAAAAGAAATTTAACAGCCCTACACTTTTTTTGTGTGCTTCATATCCAAACACGTTCAAACATATCCATTGAATGGGATGGAAAATACATAAAAGTATTCCAAACAATAAATAATACAGTATTGAAATTGGATAGGAAATTAGTTTTTGCATGCTTTTTAAAATGAATACAAAAATAAGAAATCGATTTTAGTAAAACATTCTCTTTTTGTGATAAATATTTTATTTCTACATTAAAAAAAAAAGTATTTTTACAGTTGTAAAAAATTTAAAATTTAAAGCCACTATATTATGAGTTCAGAGAAAGAAGCCAAATTAAAAGCCCTTCAGTTAACCTTAGACAAACTAGACAAAACCTATGGAAAAGGCACTGTGATGAAAATGGGAGACAAGGCCGTTGAAGAAGTTGAAGTAATTTCTTCGGGTTCGTTAGGTCTTGATATTGCTTTAGGAGTTAATGGATATCCTAGAGGAAGAGTTATAGAAATTTATGGGCCGGAATCTTCAGGTAAAACCACCTTGACTTTGCATGCTATTGCAGAAGCTCAAAAAGCCGGTGGTATTGCTGCTTTTATTGATGCAGAACATGCTTTTGATCGTAATTATGCTGAAAAATTGGGTGTTGATATTGAAAACTTAATCATATCTCAACCTGATAATGGAGAGCAAGCTTTAGAGATTGCTGAAAATCTAATCCGTTCAGGAGCTATTGATATTGTTGTAATTGACTCTGTAGCTGCTTTAACACCAAAAAGTGAAATTGAAGGCGAAATGGGTGATTCGAAAATGGGATTACACGCTCGTTTAATGTCGCAAGCTTTGAGAAAACTTACAGCAACTATCAGCAAAACACATTGTACTGTATTTTTTATCAACCAATTGCGTGAGAAAATTGGCGTGATGTTTGGAAATCCGGAAACTACAACCGGTGGAAATGCGTTGAAATTTTATGCGTCCGTTCGTTTAGATATCAGAAGAGCCACTCAAATTAAAGATGGTGATAATGTGATTGGAAACAGAACAAAAGTGAAAGTGGTAAAAAACAAAGTAGCACCACCATTTAAAACTGCCGAATTTGACATTATGTATGGTGAAGGAGTTTCAAAAACAGGAGAAATACTAGATTTAGCTGTTGAATTTGAAGTGATAAAAAAATCAGGTTCCTGGTTTAGTTATGGCGAAACCAAATTGGGTCAAGGTCGAGATGCAGTAAAATCTTTAATCAAAGACAATCCTGAATTATCCGACGAATTGGAAGCTAAAATCAAGGAAATAATAAAAGAAAAAGCACTTTAAGAAAAAAACCACGTTAAGACGTGGTTTTTTTTATTTTGACGCAACCATTTGTCTTCAAATACATCTACTTGATAGAATTTAATAGCATTATGAAAAAAATACTTTTTACTTTAATCACATTATTGTTAATTTCATGTTCGGTTGACGACTATCCCAAATTCCATTATGTAATTTTACCTGTTGAAAGTTACAATGTTCCAGAAACTGTAGAGACCGGACTTGTTTACCCCATAACAGTCACTTATAAACTTCTTTCATCTTGCCACCTCTATGAAGGATTTTATTATGATATTCATGAAAACATTAGAACTATTGGAATTCAAAATTTAGTAGAAGAAAGAAATAATTGTAATGATCTAAGTTCTAATTCTCCTGAAATTGAAGTAAGTTTTAATTTTTCGCCCATGGAAATTGCACCTTACACTTATATTTTTAGATTTTATAAAGGAAAAGACGAAGAAGGAAATAATATTTTTGAAGAAGTTGAGATACCAGTTGAGTAATCTGTAAATGAACTTATCAATTTGTGGGATTAGATGAAATAATATGTAATTGTCAAAAAAATGATAGAAAAGCACAGGAACATTTGTATCGCTTATTTGTGAACAAGTTGTTTACTGTTTGCTTGAAATATTCTCGTAATTATGCTGAAGCACAAGATAATTTACAAGATGGTTTTATTATAATTTTTAATAAAATAAACCAATATAATTTTAAAGGTTCTTTTGAAGGTTGGACAAAACGAATTATGATAAACCACTGCCTTCAACAATATAGACAAATTAGTTTTTTAGATATTTTAAATGAAAATATTGCAGAAGATGTTGAAATTGAAATTGAAAACGAGTCTGTGTAAATGGATTTTTTAATGAAAATAATTCAAGAACTGCCTGACAGATATCGATTGGTTTTTAATTTATATGTATTGGATGGCTATACACACAAAGAAATTGCAACTATGCTGGATATTAATGAAGGTACATCGAAATCAAATTTGGCTAGAGCACGCATGATTTTAAAAGGGAAAATTGACGAATTTTCAGATTCGTTTGATAATAAAAAAAAATATAATTCCTAACCATGGAAAAAAAGAATATAGATCGTTTGTTTCAGGAAAAGCTCAAAGACTTTGAGGCTGCTCCAAGTAACGATGTCTGGAACAACATAGCTTCTAAATTAGATTCAACTCAAAAAAGAAAAGTATTTCCGCTTTGGTGGAAATTAGGTGGCGTTGCCGCGTTGTTATTGGGTGGATTGCTGTTGATTCCCTTTTCAACCGAAAAAGAGAAAACACCAATCGTTTTGGATACTCAAGATGTTTTAAAACATGATGAAAACTCAAAAAATACAGAAATCGTTTTGGGAACTTCATCTACCTCTGAACAAGATAAAATGGAAGTTGAAGCACAACAAAATAATAATATAAAGCAAAAAGACAATCAAGGTAACGCTGCCACCAATTCAAATTCCATTTCCACCTTGACAAAAGAACAAATTGAAGCACAACAAAAACAAAACACAGTTCAATACCGTGGCAATGGCACTATCAATAGCATTTTAAAAACAAAAACTGACAAAAACAAGATTGCTAAAACTGAAAAACATAGCGATGAAGAATTGTTACATAAAGGTTATGTTTCTGCCTCAGATTTAAAAGAAAAGAACGGCACTTTGGAAGATAAGTCTTTTATTGAACCCAACCTTAAGAAAAATGAAAATTCAACGCCTGATTTAGTTCATCAATCAGAGTTGGAAAATAAAATAAAAAAAACATCCTCACTCAAAGAGTTTGTTAAAGAAATAGATTCTGCTCTTGTTTTGCAAGAAACAGAACCTAATACGTTGGAAGAATTGCTAAAAGAAAAAGAAAAGAATTTCTCTAAAGAACCAAAAGTAAACAGGTGGCAAATAGGTCCGCTAGTTGCCCCTGTTTATTTTAATTCTGTCTCCAACGGCTCACCTATTGATGCTGAATTTGCTTCTAATGCTAAAGAGTATCAAAATGATATGGCTTTTGGAATTGGGTTGCAATATGCAGTTAACCCTAAAATATCTTTGAGAACTGGAATAAGTAAGGTAAATCTGGGCTATAACACTAATGATGTTGTGTTTTTTGCTGAATTAAATTCAAACATGCTTAGAACTATTAACTATTCTAATATAGGAAATCCCATTATGGTACATGCCAGCAACACCCCAACTTTTGTTGAAAATACCATTCAAGAAAAAAATCAAGGATATATGAATCAGCGAATGGGATTTATAGAAATGCCACTAGAACTATCCTATAAAATAATTGATAGAAAATTTGGAATCAATTTTATAGGCGGTGCAAGTAGCTTGTTTCTTATAGAAAATGAAGTTTCGGTTTTTAGCAACGACGGTTTTTCTGGAAATTTAGGCGAAGCAAATAATATCAACACTATACACTTTAGTGCCAATTTTGGTGTTGGTTTAGAATACAAATTTTTGAAAAATTTTCAAGCCAACTTTGAACCAATGTTTAAATACCAACTAAATACCTTTAACAATAACCCTGGTAATTTCAAACCTTACTTTATAGGTTTATATACAGGAATAAATTATAGATTTTAAATTTTACAATTTAGCTTAATAGTTTAAAATATGTTTTTAGTTAAGTTCGTTATTGCTTTTTCTCCCAAAATCAGTAATAACCTTAGAAAAGAGCACGCTGCTACAGTGCTCTTTTCTTATTTTATATACGCTATTAACTGATTTAAAATCACGTTTCTTGCTTTTTCATTAAGTTGTTTTTTATCATCGTTCGTACACCCCTTTGTATCAATAAACGAATGAATCTTTGCTCTCATAAGACCAGGGCTTCCACTAAAAAAAGTATATGAGAATCGTTTTTTATTGTCTGCAAAAGTTATTGGAATAATTGGAATTTGATGATCAATTGCCAGTCTGAAAGCACCGTCTTTAAACTCTTCCAATAAGATACTTTCATCATCGGGCACCATACCTTCAGGAAAGATGCAAATACTCAATCCTTGGTTTAATCTTTTTTGAGCTCTTTCAAAAACAGCAGATCGGCTTTTTGAATTATTTCTGTCCACTAAAATGCAGGTTCTTTTGTAAAAAAAACCAAACAAAGGAATTTTTACCAACTCCTTTTTTCCCACAAAAACAAACGGATTTTTAATCACACTAAGCATCAACATAATGTCTGTCATTGAAGTATGATTGGCCACTAACATATAACTTTTTCCTGGTTCTAAAGCTTGTTCTTGTTCGAGTTTTACATAAAAACCCATTCCAAATAAAATGCTTCTGGCCCAAAAACGAGCTAATTTAAAGAAAAAAGGATACCATTCTTCTTTAAGAATTGAAATCACTAATAGCGGGAATAGAATTAGAATTATTCCTGTTACAAGGATATAAAACCAAATTCTCCACAGCACCCAAAAAATAATTTTAAATAACTTCATGAAGTCAAATGTAAGCATAAGCTGGTAAATTTTGATAAAAGATTTACCTTTGCTAAAAAAGGAACCATCTATATTTAGAAAAAACAACTATGGCAAAAATTTTAACCGGAATTCAAGCGACAGGAACACCACACTTAGGAAACTTATTGGGAGCCATTTTACCTGCCATTGAAATGGCAAACAAACCAGAAAACACCTCCTTTTTATTTATAGCAGATTTACATTCCATTACTCAAATAAAAGAAGGTGCCACTTTAAGAGAAAACACCTATAGTGTTGCTGCCACTTGGTTGGCCTGTGGATTAGACATCAACAAAGTGATTTTTTATCGTCAAAGCGATGTACCACAAACCACGGAATTGTCATGGTATTTGAGTTGTTTTTTCCCATTTCAACGTTTGACTTTGGCTCATTCATTTAAAGACAAAGCGGATAGATTAGATGACGTAAACGCCGGATTATTTTCTTATCCTATGCTTATGGCTGCTGATATTTTATTATATGACGCCGAAGTGGTTCCCGTTGGAAAAGATCAGTTACAACATCTTGAAATAACCCGAGATGTTGCCTCCAGATTCAATCACCAAATGGGTGAAACCTTTGTGTTGCCGGATGCAAAAATTCAAGAAGAAACCATGTATATTCCCGGAACAGATGGTCATAAAATGAGTAAATCCAGAGGAAATATTATCAATATATTTTTGGATGATAAAGCGTTACGAAAACAAATTATGTCTATTGAAACAGACAGTAAACCTTTAGAAGAACCAAAAGATCCTGAAACTTGCAAGGTTTTTGCTATCTATAAATTATTGGCAACTCCCGAACAAATACAAATGATGACTTCCAATTATCTTGGTGGTAATTATGGTTACGGACATGCCAAACAAGCCTTGTTTGAACTTTTGTTGGAACGTTTTAAAACAGAAAGAGAAAAATATACTTATTATATGAACAACCTTACTGAGGTTGACAAAGCTTTGGCTGAAGGAGCTGCAAAAGCAAGTGAAGTTGCCAATGGTGTTTTGCAACGTGTTCGAAATAAATTAGGTTTTTTATAAAATGAAAAAAAATTACACACTGATAATTTTATTGTTTTCACTTTTCGGATTTAGTCAGGAGAGCGAACCTGTGTATATCCTATTCAATCAAAATGCTACCGCTACATGTCACTATCCGGTTAGTAAAGAACCTCTAAAAAAAATAAAATTCAGTTATACTCAAAAAAGACATAGAAAAGTAAATGTGACCCGTTTCATCTTATGTAGAAATATCTTTGTGTTTGAATTTCAAAATAACAAATTTGAAACGGTTGATGCTTCTCTACTCTCAAGTTATAAAATGATTACGTTAGATGAGTTGCTCTCTCGCGAAGAAGAAGCAGAATTCAAAAAAAACATCAACCAATTGTTTCCTAAAATATATATTATTGAGCCTTATGAAAATGGCCAATATGCCAAATATGAAGTGGTTTGGGAAAAAACACTATAGTTAAATCGCTTCAAACAGTTTTCCGGGTAAAGGTCTCACAACTCCTTTTAGTTCTAAGTTTAAAAGAATTGATGAAATTCTGAAAACCGGAAAATCACATTCCAACGCAATGTCATCCATTTGTTGTTTGCCGCTTTTTTGAAGAAAATTAAATACTTTTTGTTCATCATTATCCAAGTCAACAAACAATTGCTTCTGAATGGGTTTTGCGGTTGCCTCGTCAGTCTTCCAATTTAAAATATAGAGAATATCTGCCGCAGAAGTTAACAAATGTGCCCGTTGCGTTTTAATAAGATTATTGCATCCAACACTATACTTATCTGTATTTCTTCCAGGAAGAGCAAACACATCCCGATTGTAATCTGAGGCCAAAGTAGCCGTAATTAAAGACCCGCCTCGGTTTGCACTTTCAATCACAATGGTGGCTTCAGACATTCCGGCAACAATTCTATTTCGTCTAACAAAATTTTCTTTATCGGGATTTGATGTACTCCAAAATTCGGTCAAAAAACCTCCGTTTTGCTCCATTTTTAAAACATACTTTTTATGCGATTGCGGATATATTTGATTCATTCCATGAGCCAAAACTCCTATAGTTTGCAAATTATTATCGATTGCAGCTTGATGAGCCACAATATCAACACCATATGCAAATCCGCTAACAATTATTGGATCCAAAGGGGCTAAATCTTCAATCAATTGTTTGCAGAAATCAGTTCCATAACTTGTAATTTGACGTGTTCCTACAACGCTGAGAATTTTTTTATTTTCATAATTAATTGTTCCTGTTGAAAACAACAAAACAGGGCCGTCAATGCAATGTTTCAATCGATTTGGATAGGTGTCTTCCTGGTAAAAACAAGTCGAAATTTGTTCCTGCTCGATAAATTGAAGTTCTTTTTCTGCAAGTTCAAAAACAGTTTTGTTTTTTAGATTTTTAATTAAAATCTGCCCTATTCCTTCAATTGTCTCAAGTTTTGATTTTTTTTCTAGGAATACATTTTCTGCAGATCCGCAGTGGTTAATGAGTTTTTTGGCAACAATGTCGCCAACGCCTTCAACTCGCAATAATGCTAAGGTATAAAATAAATCTGTGGTGTTCATGGCTTATAAATAGATAGTCAAAGGAACTAAATTTTTTTGAAATTGTAAAATTTATTGTCTTTTTTGTAATCCTAATAATATTAATTTTCTTGAAATGAGCTGTTTGTCGGAAAAGTGCTTGTTGTTGATAAAATTTGTTGATAAAATTTTGTTTGATACCCTATTTCTATTTTCTTTGTTACTATGAGAATCGACAATTATTTATCGCAATTACTTTACCGATATCAGTGTGTAACTGTTCCCGGATTTGGTGCCTTTTTAACCGAAATCCGGTCTGCACATTTGGATGAATCGTCGAATACTTTTTATCCGCCAAAAAAGGTAATTGCTTTTAATTCCAATATAAAAAATAACGACGGTTTATTAACACAGCATATTGCCTTGTCTGAAAAAATATCTTATAATCAAGCATTAGAATTGATTGAAGATTTTGTGACTTTATGGAAAAGCTTACTTCAAAACAATAGTACAGTTGTGATTAAAAACGTTGGTAAAATAGCCTTAAATTCTGAAGGGAACATGGTTTTTGAACCTTATGAAGCGTTAAATTATTTAACCGATGCCTTTGGGTTGGCTTCTTTTGTTTCGCCCCCTGTTAAACGTGAAGTTTATAAAGAACAAGTTGTTGCTTTGGAAACTAAAGCTCCAATTAGTATCACACCAGAAACACGAGATAAGAATAATTGGTTAAAATATGCCGCTGTTTTTGCTTTAGGAATTTCGTTTGCGGCTTATTTTGGAAACCAATGGTACGAATCAAAAATTGAAGAAGACCGATTGGCTGTTGAAAAATCGGTTCAACAAAAAGTGGAACAAAAAATTCAAGAAGCTACTTTTTTTATTCAAAATCCGTTACCATCTGTAACAATGACTTATGCTGATAAAAAACAAAATTATCATATCGTTGCCGGAGCTTTCAGAGAAGAACGAAATGCAGAAAAATTGCTAAAACAATTAGTTGAGCAAGGTTTTCAAGCCAGAAAAATTGCTCCAAATAAATTCGGATTACATCAAGTTTTATATGGCAGTTATGCCACGCCTGATGAAGCTCAAAAAGCTCGTGAAGCCATCACTCAAAATCATTCCAAAGATGCTTGGATATTAGTGCAAGAATTACAATAAAGACCCGATTGGGTCTTTTTTTTGGCACATGTGATGTAACTCTATGGGTTGTTTTTTACCTTTGCAAAAAAAACTATGCAGCCTAAATATCCTTCAGACTCTTTAACAACATTAACAGACATTGTTTTACCGGGTGAGACCAATCCTTTGAATAATTTATTTGGTGGCGAATTGTTAGCCAGAATGGATCGAGCGGGAAGTATCACCGCGAGAAGACACTCCAGAAGAATTTGTGTAACCGCTTCTGTAAATCATGTTGCTTTCAACAGAGCAATTCCCTTGGGAAGTGTGGTTACCGTTGAAGCAAAAGTATCGCGAACCTTTAAAACATCTATGGAAATTTTTATTGATGTTTGGATTGAAGATCGTGAAACCGGCATTAAAAGCAAAGCAAATGAAGCTATCTATACTTTTGTTGCTGTTGATGAAACCGGAACGCCCGTTGCTGTTCCACCGGTTGAACCACAAACAGAATTAGAAAAACAACGATTTGAAGCCGCTTTGAGAAGAAAACAACTGAGTTTAGTATTAGCAGGTAAAATGAAACCTCATGAAGCTACGGAGTTAAAAGCTTTGTTTGTAGAATAAGCTTGTTATCTTTTAGACATTATAAAAAATGCGAATTAAAAGTTGTAAGAAACTTTAATTCGCATTTTTATTTTTTACATATTAGAAAGCCACAATTGCGGATTCAAAAAAGTATCGTTCTGAAGTACTGAAAACCTTATTGTGGTTCTTCCTGAAGCATCCGTGTGGATTTTACCGATAGATTGTTTCACTTTTACTTTATCACCTTTATTTACAGAAACAGAACTTAAATTATGATAAACTGTTATGAAATCTCCATGTTGGATGTAAACTGCTTTTTTTATTGGTGTTATTATTTGAATTGAAACTACTTCGCCTTCAAAAACAGCCATTGCGTCAGAACCCTCTTCTGTGGTGATTTCAACACCGCTACTTTGAATTAATGTTGATTTTACAACCGGATGTGGCTGCGACCCAAATTTAACCGAAACAAAACCTTTGCTAACCGGCCAAGGTAAGTTTCCTTTATTGGCTTTAAAATTGTTGGATATGATTTTACCTTCCGGTGTTAATACAAATTTAGTGCTCGACGTTCCGGTAGAAACTGTTTTTTCTCCGGTTAATTTTGCCGTTTTCTTATTTGCTTCAGCAATTGCTGCACGAATAATTTGTTGAATTTTTTTGTCAATTTCAGCAGTTTCCTGTTGCTTTTTCTTTATCTCTGCTGCAATTTTCTTCTGGTCCTTTTTTATAGAATTAACCAACTTTTCTTGTTCCTTTTTCTCTTGTTGTAAAGCAATTTTTTCTTTTTCTTGTTCTTTTATTAAAATTTCTTTTTCAGTTTTTTGAGTAGAAAGTTTTTCATTTTGAATGGCTAATTCATCTGATTTTATTTTTATTTCATCGCCTTGCGATTTTCTGTAGCCCGCATATTGCTTCATATATTGAGCTCTTTT
>NZ_DIVJ01000008.1 GCF_002428305.1 Flavobacterium sp. UBA6135
TTGTTTATTTAAGCAATTACTAAAATACAAAATGTCAAAAAGTACCCGATTTGTCTGTCGGGTTGTGTCGTCATAGCCTTACCACTAACTAGTAAATATCATCAAATATATACAACTTTTTCATACTTTTCAAAAAACATTCGTGTCTTTTCTTACGTTTTTGTTCATCCAAATCATCAAACTAACAAAATGTTCTAAACAAGATAACACAAAGACTTTACTTTGATAGCTTACTATAAATCAATAAATTATAAAAATCAAAAAACAAAAAAATAAAAGAACTAATAAAACCAAAAAAATTAAAAAACTAAATAATCTAAAAAAATCCTGGTTACTAACCTAAAAACACCAAACCCTAAAATAAATAAAGTAAACACTTCCATTTATACGCCAATCATTATCATAAATACATGAGTCATTGCCATAAATACATGAGTCATTGTCATAAATACATGAGTCATTGTCATAAACACGTGTGAGCCTACCATAAATAAGTGCGTCATTGTCATAAATACGCGTGAGCCTAACGTAAATAACTGTGAGCCTACCATAAATAAGAGCGTCATTGTCATAATTAAGCTTGAGCCTAACGTAAATAGGTGTGAGCCTAACATAAATACGCCTGAGCCTAACATAAACACGTGTGAGCCTGCCATAAACACACCTGAGCCTGAAAAAATTTATAACAAATTAAATAGAAGTGTAACAAACCCCTCCCGTTGTCATACTGAGCCTGTCGAAGTGCGTCCAAACCCTAAAAAATTTTATAACAATTCTTTAAAATAATCACAAAACACATCCAATCCCAAACCCAAAACCGGAAACCCGCAACCCGCAACCCGAACCCGTAACCCGCAACTCGCAACCCGCAACTCACCATTCCCAATAAATTCCCTACCTTTGCAAAAAATAAAAACACATGGTTTCGTTTCACGAATTTGATTTACCAAAATCCCTGCAAAAAGCAATAGATGAGTTAGGACTAACAACCCCAACTCCCATACAAATCAAATCCATGCCGGTCATACTATCCGGCAGAGACGTCATCGGTATCGCTCAAACCGGAACCGGAAAAACCTTTGCCTACCTACTCCCCATCCTCAAACAATGGAAGTTCATGAAGTCAGATACCCCAAGAGTACTGATACTCGTGCCCACAAGAGAACTGGTAGTTCAAATAGCCGGCGAAGTTGAAAAGCTAACCCAACACATGTCGGTTAGAACCCTCGGCGTTTACGGAGGGGTAAACATCAACACCCAAAAAACAGCCGTTTACCAAGGCATCGACATCCTTGTAGGAACCCCCGGCCGCGTCATGGACTTAGCCCTTGACAACGTTATCCGTTTTGATACCCTACAAAAACTGGTAATCGATGAATTTGATGAAATCCTAAACCTAGGATTTCGCTTTCAAGTCACATCCATTCTAACCATGTTAAAAACCAAACGTCAAAACATCCTCTTCTCCGCCACCATGACCGACGAAGTAGATGAAATGATAGAAGAATATTTCGAATTACCCGAAGAAGTCTCTTTAGCCCCATCAGGAACACCCTTAGAGAAGATCGAACAATTGGGATACAAAGTGCCCAACTTCCTAACCAAGATTACCCTCCTCAAAGAGCTCCTTCACTCCGACGAAAGTATGGAACGCATCCTGATATTTGTCAACAATAAAAAAACCGCCGACTTAGTCGCCACCGCATTAGAAGAAGATTTTGCAGACCAATTCGGCATCATCCATTCCAACAAGTCACAAAACTACCGTTTAAACACGATGGCAACTTTTCAACGGGGCGAAATCAAAGGCATTGTCACCACCGACGTAATGGCTCGTGGACTTGACATTTCCGACATCACCCACGTCATCAACATGGAGTTCCCCGAAATTCCGGAACAATACATCCACCGCATCGGTAGAACCGGAAGAGCCGACAAAAACGGTATCGCCATCAGTCTCATCACACCAAGAGAAGAAGAAATACAAATAGAAGCCGAAATCCTTATGGAAAAGGAAATAGAATTCCTTCCCCTACCCGATATCGAAATCTCCGAAAAACTCCTCGAATTTGAAAAAGACAAAAGAAAGATGAAAGTCCTTCTAAAACGTCCAAAAAAAGAAGGCGGCGAAGCCTTCCATGAAAAGAAAGACAAAAACAAAAAAGTTAACCTCGGCGGCCCCGGAAAACGCACACCTAAAAAAACCGAACCCCGCAACCGCGGAGCAGAACGAGCAAAAGCGAAGAAGAGAAAGAAATAGTTTGAAGATGGGAGATGGGAGACGGGAGATGGGATTTACATGGTATCGTTGTGTATCCTTGATAATTAATGCTTTTAAACCTTAATCCCTTAATAAAGCGAAGCGTCTTAATCTTAAGGTCAAAAAAAAACATCTCAATAAACTTTGCGTCCTTTGAGTAACCCTTTGTGAACTTTGCGGTTACCCCCCCTTAATGAAATAAAGCGAAACGTCTTAACTACTTAATGTTTAAAAAAAGAGAAGCCTCATAAAAAGACCTTAGCAACTCAGAACCTTAGTACCTTTGAACCTCATCCAAAAAAACTTTAACCATTTAAAAATTAAATTGTATTTTTGACAAACTTTCATCAAATGCAGTTCAAGAATCCTGAAATCCTTTACTTCCTTTTTCTGCTGGTAATCCCGATTTTAGTTCACTTATTCCAATTACGTCGATTCAAAAAAGAATACTTTACCAACGTTCGTTTCCTAAAAGAACTTTCCATACAAACCCGCAAAAGCTCACAACTCAAAAAGTGGTTGTTATTGCTAACGCGATTGCTTTTACTCCTATTCATCATACTCGCATTTGCACAGCCATTCTTTAAAGCAAAAGACAGTGCAGCCACAGGAAATGAACTGTTCATACTTCTTGACAACTCCTTCAGCATGCAAGCCAAAGGTCAAAAAGGCGAGCTGCTCAAACGTTCCGTTCAGGAATTGCTGGAAAACATTCCCGAAAACCAACGCTTTACTTTATATACCAACGACGACGCCTTTACAGAAACCGATGTTAAATCCATTCAGAAAGAACTTCAAAATCTGAATTACAGCAGTGAAGCCTTTCCGTTGGAACAATTGCTCTCAAAAGTAAAAGCTAAAAAATCAGTACTGGGAAGCGATGTGGTCATCATCACAGACGGCATCGGAATGCAAGCCAACGACCTGAGAAAAAGTGACAGCACAATCAATGCCTTCTATATCTTGCCAAAAGCCGAACAAAAAAACAACATAAGTGTTGACAGTGTATTCATCAACCAAACTTTAGATAATTTTTATGAAATAGGCGTAAAACTTACCGCTTATGGCACGTCTAAAACTGAAATACCGGTAGCTTTACACAATAAAAATACACTCATCGCGAAAACCTTAGCTACGTTTGAAGAAAAGGATAAAACCATGTTGTTCACCATTCCAAAAGAAGACTTCCACGGTTATGTGACCATTGAAGACAACGGATTACTGTTTGACAACACTTACTATTTCAGTATTTCAAAACCGGAAAAGTTTCAGGTTCTAAGTCTCGGATCATCTACAAAGAATGCTTTTTTGAGTAGAATATATACCGCTAATGAGTTCAATTATTCCAATTATGAACTCAATGCTTTAGATTACAATCAAATTGAAAACCAAGAAACAATTATTCTCAACGAATTGGATGAAATTCCAAACGCTTTACAAAGCACACTAAAAGCATTTGTTGGAAAAGGCGGCAATTTAATTGTGATACCCTCCACTAAAATAAATGCAACAGAACTTACACAATTTTTAAGAAGCTTAGGAGCTGTTTCCTTTTCAAACATGGAAACGGGTGAAAAATTAATCACTAAAATTGCGTTTTCACATCCGTTATATAGTACTGTTTTTGAAAAAAAGATAGATAACTTCCAATACCCAACTACCAAATCAAACTTCCCGATACTTTCACAATATGCACCCATATTAAGTTATCAGGACCAACAAGCTTTTTTAACTTCATTTCAAAACGGTTTCGGAAAAGTATATGTTTTTTCGGGAGCTATCAACAAGGAGAATTCTAATTTTCAAAACAGCCCTTTAATTGTTCCAACGTTTTACAACATGGCACAAAATAGTTTGTTAAGTGGTGTTGTTGCTTTAAAAATTGGAGATTCTAACGTTTTTTTATTGGATGCCAATTTAGAAAAAGACGAAATCATTTCTATTTCAAACGGCACGCAAAACTATATTCCCATCCAACAAATTGTAAACAACAAGGTTAAAATTTCACTGGCAAACCTACCCTTAGAAGCCGGAAATTACAGCATTTTAAAAAAGGAACAACCCATTAAAAATATAAGTCTTAATTTTGACAGACAAGAAAGCAACCTGTTTGAAAACAATGCGGCAACCTTGTTAAAAGATCAAAACGTAAACCCATCAATTGAAGCTGTTTTCAACACGCTTCAAACGGATAGAACTGACCAACAAATCTGGAAATGGTTTGTGATGCTAACGTTACTATTTTTAGTTATAGAAATTTTAATTCAAAAATTTGTCAAATGAATCTAATCATTCGAGAAGCAAAAATCATTAACCCAAAAAGTTCATTTCACAACCAAGTGGTTGACCTTGAAATTGAAAACGGAATTATTAAAAAAATAGGTGAAAACCTTTCTCCAAAGGAAAATTTTAAAGAAATAAAACTTCATAATCTTCATGTCTCACAAGGTTGGTTTGACACTTCCGTATCCCTTGGCGAACCCGGGTATGAAGACCGCGAAACCATTGCCAACGGATTGCAAGTAGCGGCCAAAAGCGGTTTCACCGGACTGGCTTTACAACCCAACACCTTTCCGGTTTTAGACAATCAATCGCAAATTAAATTTGTAAAAGAAAAAGCCAAAAAAAGTGCCACCGAACTTTTTCCGATTGGAGCCTTTACCAAAAATGCTGAAGGCACAGATCTTGCTGAGATGTTTGACATGAAAAATGCCGGAGCCATTGCCTTTGGCGATTATAACAAATCCATTTCCAATGCCAATCTATTAAAAATTGGGTTGCAATATGCCAAAGATTTTGACGGCTTACTCATCACCTTTTGTCAAGACGAAAAGATAAAAGGAAATGGTGTGGCACACGAAGGAATTGTTTCCACTAGATTGGGTTTAAAAGGCATTCCAACCCTTGCGGAAGAACTCATTATTGCTCGGAATTTATACCTCTTGGAATACACCGGAGGAAAATTACACATCCCTACTATTTCCACCGCAAAATCAGTAGAATTAATTAAAGATGCCAAACTAAAAGGCATGAACGTAACCTGTAGTGTTGCAGTTCATCATTTGGTGTTAACCGATGAAAAGTTGGAAGAATTTGACACACGATATAAAATCACACCACCATTGCGAGACAATTTTAATAGAAAAGCCCTGATTGAAGGTGTGCTTGACGGAACAATTGACTGCATTACTTCCGATCATAATCCTATAGATATTGAACATAAAAAAATGGAATTTGATCTAGCTAAAAACGGCACCATCGGATTAGAAAGTGCTTTTGGAGCTCTTCAAAACGTGTTGCCTCTTGACGTTATTATCACAAAATTAACTCAAGGAAAAACTATCTTTGGTTTGGAAAGTGAAACCATCAACGAAGGATCAAAAGCCAACATTACCTTATTCAATCCTAATGAAGAATGGATATTCTCTAAAGATGCCATAGCCTCAAAATCTAAAAATTCTGCATTTTTAGGACAAAAAATGAACGGAAAAGTATATGGAATTTACAACAAAGGAATTTTAAATTTAAATTAAAAATCATGTCAGCCGAAAAAGAAAAACAAACAGCAATCATTGCCTATTTAACTTTGATTGGTAGTGTAATTGCGATATTTATGAATAGTGAAAATAAGAATTCTTTTGCCAGTTTTCACATCAGACAAGCGTTGGGCATTTTTCTGACGTTTTTTGCTTTAGGCTATCCGATAGGTTATTTTGACAGTTGGATGGTGTCTTCTGCCTTTTATATTTTCTTTTTTATCCTTTGGATTTATGGCTTTTTGGGTGCTTTAAATGGTGAGCAAAAAGTGGTTCCTTTAGTAGGCGGTTTTTATCAACAATTATTTAAATCCTTATAAGTATGGTTTTAGAATATTTGGTAAGACCTCCGAAAGTAATTCTTGAAAAAAATCCTTTATTACTGCTATTACACGGTTATGGCAGCAACAAAGAAGACTTGTTCTCATTTGCCTCAGAATTACCCGAAAAGTATTATGTCATAGCCGCACAAGCTCCACATGATATGCAATATGGTAGTTATGCTTGGTATGCCATCAACTTTGACGCTGATGCCAATAAATTTTCAGACCTAAAGCAAGCCGGTGAATCCAGAGATTTAATTTTGGAATTTATCGATGAAATCACATCCCAATTTCCCATTGATGAAAAAGACATCTCTTTAATCGGATTTAGTCAAGGAGCCATTTTGAGTTATGCCCTAGCACTCTCTTATCCTCAAAAGATAAAACGGGTGATGGCACTAAGTGGTTATTTGAATTTGGATATGGCGGTTCCGGGATTTGAAAAAAACAACTTTTCCGGATTGAAAGTTTTTGCTTCACATGGCACTGTAGACCAAGTTATTCCGGTGGAATGGGCCAGAAAAACTCCTGAAGCATTAAAGCCATTAGGCATTGAAGTTACTTTTAAAGAATACCCAATTGGTCATGGGGTTTCACCACAAAATTTTTATGATTTCAGAAAATGGTTGTTGGATCATTAATCCCCGTTTTTATCGCTACCGGTAAATTTTGGACCGATTTCACCATCACCACTAAATAAAACTTCACTGTTTTTTCGAAGTGTAAAACCTTCAAAAGCGGTGAGTTCCCATTCGTTAAAAACCCAAGGTGTAGCTTCTTTTGCTCGAATCAAAACCAAAGATTGGTCCTGATTGGGTATGAAAACTTCTGCCTCCATACCATCATCACTCAAAATTAAATAAGTGATCAATAAAGCATCTTGTGTGTTGGGATCTGTTTTGGGATAAAGTCGAACCCCACTGTCAAACAAGCGAACGCAATCTTTTTTCAACTTTGACCAAGTATAGCCCGCAGTGGTCAAACAACCTTCACTGTCTTTATTGGCTCCAACGATGATATTTTCAACTTCTTTTGAATCCGAATTGTCTTGAATAACAGCAACATCTGTATCCTTGCAGGAAAACAAACCTTGTAAAACGAGAACAAACAGAAAAAACTTTTTCATAAGAGTATAATCAACTATGATAAAAGTACAAAATTAAGTAGTAGGATAAATAAAAGATTGTAAAATTTTAAAGGTTATCGAATCATCTTCTTCAATAAAATACTGAAGCAATACTTCTCCCCAATACGTTCCGTCACTATATTCTGCAATAATCCAGCGGTGATTTAATACTTTAATTTTATTAATGATAAATTTCTGTTCTCCAATTTTATCTTGTCCGGTAAATTGATTACCCTCCGGAGCATCATTATAGTTTAACAGACTTTCTTTAATGATAGGAATCAATTTATTAACATCATAATTTTCTAAATAATTCTGGGCACTTTCGTTGGCTTCCAATGAAAAATAATTTGATTCAAAAAGTCGCAATTTCATAGCGTCTAACGAATCTTTACTTTTATTTTTATAGGTTTCAAACCGTTCTTTTTCAAATTTTACCTGCTTGTTAAAATACATATAAGTAAAAACAGTTGATAAAATGGCAACGATTAAGACATAAAGAGAAAGTGATTTTTTCATAGTATAAATTCGTTTTAAATTGTAATTTCTAAATTATCATAGGCCAAAAATACATTATTTGGCAATGTTTTTTGCACTTCTTCATGAAAACCTAACAAATGACTGATGTGCGTCAAATAAGCTTTTTCAGGTTGAACTAACGCAATAAAATCCAAGGCTTCCTTAAGATTAAAATGCGTTTCATGGGGTTCTTCCCGTAAGGTATTAATTACCAAAACCTTCAAATTTTTTAATTTTTTAATTTCTTCGTTTTCGATGGTCTTTACATCAGTCAAATAAGCAAAATCATCAAACCGATAACCAAAAACCTGAAGAACACCGTGCATCACATTTATCGGAATAACGGTTGCATTTCCCAATAAAAAAGGATTGTTGTTTTCAACAAAATTAACTGTGACAGAGGGAGCACCGGGGTATTTATTTTCTATTTCAAAAATATAATCAAATCGCTTTTTTAAATTAGCAACCACTCTTTGATGAGCATAAATGGGAATATCACCTTGTTTGAAAAAAAAAGGACGAATATCATCAAGTCCCGCAGTATGATCTGAATGTTCATGCGTAAACAAAACACCATCCAGTTTTGTGCATCCGGAAGTTAACATTTGTTGCCTAAAATCCGGTCCACAATCAATTACAAAGGAAAAATCATCCCATTGCAACCATACAGAAACACGCAAACGTTTGTCTTTAAAGTCAAGACTTTTACACACCGAATGATTACTCCCAATTACGGGAATACCTTGCGAAGTTCCTGTGCCTAAAAAATAAACCTTCACTTGAAAAATTTTACACAAAAATAGTACAATTTAACTTTTAATAAGGCATGATAATTGTTAACTTTGCATAGCATTATAAATGAAATCATGGAGAGAATAGCTACGGAAATTAAATTAAAAGGAGATAAAGCCATCGAACAAATTCCTTCATTGAAGGATAAAGCGTTGCGAATCAATTTAAACGAAAACATATACGGCACTTTTGCTGAAATTGGTGCCGGACAGGAAACTGTTCGTCATTTTTTTAGAGCCGGAGGATCTTCGGGAACAATAGCAAAAGCAATGTCAGCTTATGATAAAGATTTTAGTGATGCCATTTACGGCACAGAAGATGACGGCCGTTATGTAACTGAAAGTCGCCTTAAAAAAATGCTATCGCATGAGGTTCGATTAATTGAAGAACGTTTGGATCGTGTAAAACATCCTAACAAAATGTTTTTTAGTTATGCAAACACTGTAGCAACTATTGATTTTGCGAAGCAATTCAAAGGTCACGGATGGGTGGGTGTTAAATACCAAATTGAACCTGATGAAGATTATAATGAAATCTGTCTTCACATTCGTTTCAAAGAAAATGATGCCCGATTACAACAAGAAACTTTAGGTATTTTAGGAGTAAACTTAATTTATGGTGCTTTTTACAAGTATAATGATCCAAAAAAATTACTACGATATTTGTATGATCATTTGGACAAAGATCAAATTGAAATTGATACCATCAACTTCTCAGGTCCTCGTTTTGCTAATGTTGACAATCGATTGATGAGTTTACAATTGGTTAAAAACGGCATGACAGATGCGGTAATGTTTGGTCCTGATGGAAATAATATATTACCAGCTGCTATTCTTTACAAAAAAAACATTTTGACTTTGCGTGGCAGTTTCAGACCTGTCACAAAAGTAAACATGGACATGTATGAAAAGTCACTTGAGATGTTTTTGGAAGAGTCTAAAGTAGACCCAGACAACACCTTAGTAATCTTTGAAATAACGCTTTCCAACCTTCGTTCTGAAGGCGAAATCGACGAACGCGACTTTATGGACAGAGCCGAATTACTTTGTTCATTAGGACAATATGTAATGATTTCTAACTTCCAAGAATACTATAGAGTAGTTGAATATTTCTCCAATTACACAAAAGCTCGAATGGGATTAGCTATGGGAGTGAACAATCTTATTGATATTTTTGACGAAAAATATTACCGTCATTTGAGTGGAGGAATTTTAGAAGCTTTTGGTAAATTATTCTATCGTGATTTGAAAGTATTTTTATATCCGATGAAAGATGAAAACAAAACGGTTATCAATTCTGAAAACTTAAAAGTACATCCTCGAATGAAAGAATTATACAAGTTCTTTAAATTCAATGGAAAAGTACTTGACATCGAAAACTTCAATACCGATAACCTAGAAATCTATTCCCGTCAAGTATTAAAAATGATATCCAAAGACATTCCGGGTTGGGAAGCTATGCTGCCAAAAGGTATTGCCGAATTGATTAAAAGAGATAAGCTCTTCGGCTTTTCAGAAAAAAAAGAATTACAAGAGAAAAATTAATAAAACAAACCGAGTAGCAAAATCACTACTCGGTTTTTTATTAACCTAAAATCTGATTAGCATGTGCTTTCGTTTTCACATCCGAAATAATATTCGTAATGAAACCATTTTCATCAATAACAAAAGTAGTTCGGTGAATCCCGTCATATTCTTTTCCCATGAATTTTTTAGGTCCCCAAACACCAAATGCTTGAATTACAGATTTATCTTCATCAGCTAACAAAGGAAACGGGAATTCGAATTTATTTTTAAAATTTGATTGAGCTTTTGCATTATCGGCACTAACGCCCAACAAAGCATAGTTGTTCGCTTCGAAACGTTCATAATTATCTCGTAAATCACAGGCTTCTGCCGTACATCCCGGCGTATTAGCTTTTGGATAAAAAAAGACAACCAACTTTTTTCCGGCATAATCAGACAGTTGATGGGTTTTATCTTCTTGGTCCTTGCCGATAAAGGATGGTGCTTTATCTCCTACATTCAAATGGGTCATAACTATTTTGATTTTAATTTGGTGAATTATTGTATTTTTACTTTTATAAAAATACAAAAATGACCAAGAAAGAGCGTGCAACATTTGTTATAAATACGTTAAATGACTTATATCCTGAAATTCCCATTCCATTAGACCACAAAGATCCGTATACCTTATTAATTGCTGTTTTACTTTCAGCTCAATGCACGGATGTGAGAGTAAATCAAATCACGCCTATTCTATTTGAAAAAGCAGACAATCCCTATGATATGATAAAAATGTCTGTTGAAGAAATCAAAGAAATAATAAAACCATGCGGATTATCTCCTATGAAATCAAAAGGTATTTATGGGTTATCACACATTTTAATAGATAACTATGAAGGTAAAGTCCCCCAAAGTTTTGAAGCTTTGGAATCGTTACCTGCTGTAGGTCATAAAACGGCTAGCGTAGTGATGAGCCAAGCTTTTGGTGTCCCTGCGTTTCCGGTTGACACCCACATTCACCGATTGATGTACCGCTGGAATTTATCAGACGGAAAAAATGTAGTACAGACTGAAAAAGATGCCAAAGCTATTTTTCCAAGAGAATTATGGAATAATTTACACCTCCAAATTATTTGGTATGGAAGAGAATATTCACCGGCACGAGGATGGGATATCGAAAAAGACATTATCACAAAAACAATTGGTAGAAAAGCAATTTTGAAAGAATTTGAAAAAAAAACATCCCGATAAGTTTATCGGGATGTTTCCTTAATTAGCGATAGTTTCGAAAGTCATGTTTCCTACTTTAATCATACGCAACGCTTTTGAATAGTTGAGTAAAAAACTTATAGTTTCTTTTTTAGGTAACATCTTTGGAGCCGCTAATTGTTTCTTAGTGTAAAGTTTCCCCATATAATTATAACAGTTAATTAATTTTATAACGGAGAACTTTTATCTTTAGTATTCTAATTAGTTAAAATAATATTATTTTTTTCAATTACCTTTCTCAAATTCATTAAAGCATAACGCATTCTGCCTAAAGCTGTATTTATACTTACACCGGTTAAATCGGCAATTTCTTTGAAACTTAAATCTTGATACATTCTCATAACCAAAACTTGCTTTTGATCATCGGGTAGTTCCTCAATTAAACGCTTTAAATCACTTTCTACTTGATTCGTGATTAATTGATTTTCTATAGTTTGTGAATTATCTGTCATAATAGAAAAAATAGAAAAATCTTCCGTTTCTCTAAACATCGGCATTTTTTTATTTCTTCTGTAATGATCTACCACTAAATTGTGAGCAATCCGCATCACCCAAGGTAGAAACTTACCTTCTTCATTATAAGAATTTGATTTTAAAGTTTTAATAACTTTAATAAAAGTATCCTGAAAAATATCGTCAGAGACATCTCTGTCTGATATCTTAGAATAGATAAAACCATAAATTTTTGATTGATGTCTTTCTATTAGTAAGGAAAGTGCATTTTCATCTCCTGAAACATAGCTCTTAACTAATACTGCGTCTGGTGTGGTAATAATAGCCATAATTCTACTCTTTTTAATTTTGTTAGGGACAATATTTTCTAAAAAGTAGTTCTTTGCTATAGGCAGTTGTTGTTTAATATTTTTATGACACTTCAAATGTAACATAAAAAATATGGAAATGTCAAACAAAATTTCAATTTTTAACATATTACTACACAATATTTGCGGAAAACCGTAATAAAAAATAAATTTAACCTACTATTTGAGCTTAAAAAACAAGTGTAAGCTTGTTCAAAATATTGCTTCACAATTTATATCTTTGCATTTCCTTGCCTAATTGCTATGACTACAAAAGAATTCCTTAAACTCGAACCAAAAAAATACATCCTAATTAAAGGTGCAGGATTGCATAATCTAAAAAATTTAGATATTGCAATTCCCAGAAATCAGTTTGTGGTAATTACTGGTTTATCGGGTTCCGGAAAATCAAGTCTTGCATTTGATACACTCTATGCTGAAGGTCAAAGACGTTATGTTGAAAGTTTATCTTCGTATGCTAGGCAATTCTTAGGTCGTTTAGACAAACCGAAAGTTGAATACATTAAAGGTATTGCTCCGGCAGTTGCCATCGAACAAAAAGTAAATACAACCAATGCCCGTTCAACCGTTGGTACATCCACAGAAATTTATGACTATTTAAAACTTCTTTTTGCCCGAATAGGAAAAACGTATTCGCCAATTTCAGGAAAAGAGGTAAAAAAAGACA
Source organism: Flavobacterium sp. UBA6135 (assembly GCF_002428305.1). Lineage (GTDB taxonomy): Bacteria > Bacteroidota > Bacteroidia > Flavobacteriales > Flavobacteriaceae > Flavobacterium. The sequence goes on from NZ_DIVJ01000008.1 coordinate 12,819, forward strand.
CCGTAACTGATGTAATTAATACCGTTAAAACATTTGAACCGGAAAGCAAATGGCTGTTAATGGCTCCCATTCACTTGGAATCCGGAAGACAACTGGAAGACAAATTAAAAGTGTTATTACAACAAGGTTTTGCTCGTGTTTTAGTGGATAAAGATGTTGTTCGATTGGATGAAATTGAAATACATTCCTTAGATAATAAAGATATTTTTTTAATCATTGACCGATTGGTCATTAAAGATGATGAATCATTTTATAATCGTTTGGCAGACGCAGTTCAAACCGCATTTTATGAAGGAAAAGGAAACTGTTATCTACAACAAAATGCTACAGAAAACCGATTGGAATTCAGTACAAATTTTGAAATTGACGGCATCTCTTTTTTAGAACCCAACAGTCATTTATTCAGTTTTAACAATCCGTATGGAGCTTGTCCGAATTGTGAAGGTTATGGAAACATCATTGGGATTGATGACGAATTAGTAATTCCTAATACAGCACTTTCAGTTTTTGAAAACGCCATATATCCATGGAGAGGTGAAAGCATGGGTTGGTACAGAGACATGTTGGTCAATGCGGCATATAAATTTGACTTCCCAATTCACAAACCCTATTTTGAACTTTCGGAAGAACAAAAACAACTCATTTGGAATGGAAATACTCATTTCACAGGATTGCATGAGTTTTTTAGAGAATTAGAAGAAAAGAATTATAAAATTCAAAACCGCGTAATGCTTTCCCGTTACAGGGGAAAAACAAAATGTCCGACTTGCAAAGGAAAACGGTTGCGAGTGGAAACCAATTATATAAAAATTGGGGGTAAAACCATTTCAGACTTGGTGGATTTGCCAATTAAAAACCTTATTACGTTTTTCAAAGCATTGGAATTATCTGAAAATGATAAAGCTATAGCAAAACGCTTATTGATTGAAATCAACAACCGTTTACAGTTTTTATCCGATGTGGGGTTAAATTACTTAACCTTAAACCGAAATTCAAATTCACTCTCCGGTGGAGAATCACAACGTATTAATCTTGCCACGTCTTTAGGAAGTAGTTTGGTAGGTTCTATGTATATTCTAGACGAACCCAGTATTGGATTACATCCAAAAGATACCGAAAGGTTAATTTCTGTATTGAAGAACTTGCGAAACCTTGGCAACACCGTTATTGTAGTGGAGCACGATGAAGACATCATGAAAGCTGCAGACAGAATATTTGATATTGGTCCGGAAGCCGGAAGTTTAGGTGGTAATTTGGTAGCCGAAGGTACGTTTGAAGAAATTTTAAAAGCAGACTCGTTAACCGGAAAATATTTGAGTGGCGAATTATCCATTACTGTTCCTAAAAAAAGAAGAGTTTTCAAAAACCAAATTGAAATCATCGGTGCTCGCGAAAACAATTTAAAGAACATTGATGTAACGTTCCCGTTAGATTGCTTGACCGTAATCACAGGGGTTTCGGGAAGCGGAAAAAGTACCTTGGTCAAAAAGATATTGTTCCCTGCCTTACAAAAGAAATTGGAAGGTGTTTCAGATAAAGCCGGACAATTCACTGAACTTCGTGGAAATTTCAATCATATCAAACACATTGAATATGTGGACCAAAACCCAATTGGCAGAAGCTCACGTTCAAACCCCGTTACATATATCAAGGCTTACGACGATATTCGAGATTTGTTTACCAAACAAAAGTTATCAAAAATTAGAGGTTATCAACCCAAACATTTCTCTTTTAATGTAGACGGTGGTCGTTGCGAAACCTGCAAAGGTGATGGCGAAGTTACCATTGAAATGCAATTTATGGCAGATGTCCATTTGGAATGTGAAACCTGCAACGGAAAACGATTCAAAAAAGAAATTTTAGAAGTAGCCTTTGAGGGTAAAAACATTGATGACATTTTAAAAATGACCATTGATGATGCCTTGGCTTTTTTTAAACAACACCAACAATCAAAAATTACTCAAAAACTACAACCACTTCAAGATGTTGGATTGGGTTATGTACAATTGGGTCAATCCTCATCAACTCTTTCAGGTGGTGAAGCACAACGGATTAAGTTGGCTACCTTCTTAGTAAAAGGAACCACAAAAGATAAAGCTTTATTTATTTTTGACGAGCCTACCACCGGCTTGCATTTTCACGATATCAAAAAACTAATGGCTTCTTTTGAGGCATTGTTGGACAAGGGACATTCTATTATTGTAATTGAACACAATTTAGACTTGATTAAATGTGCGGATTACATTATCGATATCGGTCCTGAAGGTGGTGAAAACGGTGGACAATTGATTGCTTTTGGAACTCCGGAAGCAATAGTTAAAAACTCAAAATCTATTACAGGATTCTATTTAAAGGAAAAATTGTAAGCTACAAATAAACTTTTATTGCATTTAACCACAAAAACCTCTTTTGTGGTTGTTATTTTAAACACTTTAAACAACAATTAAATACCTGTTTTTCATCTAGTTAAAAATTATTAACAAGTCATTCACAACAATTTATTTTGTTTTGGCACAGCAATTGAAAATAGCTAATCAAGAAATTGAATTCCATTCAAATCTTAGTGAAAGCTGAAAAACTCAAGAGTAAGCAAAATGAATAAATCGAATGTGTCATGAAAAAAATTACCTTCTTAGTAGCCATGAACTTGCTGGTTGTAAGTTTGGCTGTAGCAGCAGAAAAAGTTACTTTTTCTGAATTTGACAGAACTCGTGGTGGAGCTGTTCATTATATGGATGCTGAACCAATCGCATTTGTTGAACGTGGAATTGAATTCTTTGTTTTCTTGAATGGTGATTTTGATTTCAACACACGTCCGGATGACAGTCAAGGAGGCTTTTTTTACCGAAGAGGTGCAACAGCCCGAGGAAATGCTCCAATTGCAATTAACTATGGCGTTAGAATTGAACACGATAGTTTTGGTAGAGTAAGACGTGTTGGAAATACCTTCATCAATTATGATAGATTCAACCGTGTGAATAGAATCGGAACCGTATATATGCGATATAATAATTTTGGATTAACACAAATTGGTGGCATGCAAATTGCATATAATAATAGAGGAATGGTTACCAGAATGGTGGGACATGTAAATTATACAAGAGGAAATACGGCTTATGCAAGTACAACCTATTACGGTCCTGCATACGGAACACAAACCGGATATACTTATAACGACAATAGTTACTATTATTACAGAACAGATGGTACTAAAGCGTTACTAGACAACAAAAAGAAATAAAATAAATTGAGTTAGTTAGTTAAAAGTTGGTTAAGTTTGGTTGAAGAAAGTCCTGCGAAATCCCCAAGTAGCAGGGCTTTCTCTTTTTTAAATGTCACTTATTCAATACAAGTGAAGAATTATTAGTTTTATTTGAAATTAAATTTCAATACTATTTTTTCCATTACTCCATTAATATCCTCCGAAATTTTCATTTTATAGTTGAAAACTAAATAAAATACAGAAAGTAAAACCGACTTCAACACAATATTCAGAATTGGGTGAAAGGGAAAACTCCAAAAATAAAACACCACAAAAGTTAAGACAATAATGCCAAGCGAGGCTAACGTTTTTGCGGTAAAAGGAAACAAATGCATCTTAAATACCACAAATAAAAACTTGGCCAAACTGTATAAACCGATGGAAATTAACGTTGCAATGGCCGCTCCTTCAATCCCAAAATTTGGAATAAAATACATATTTAGACTTACGGTTAATCCAACCAAACAAAGTCCTAATATCAAAACCGTGCGGTAATATTTTGAATTAAAAATAATAGAATTGTTATTGCCCAACATCAAATCAAAAAACTTTGAAAAAGAAATCAGAAAAACTACTGCCACACCCCCACTGTATTTCACGGGTAACAAGGCATACACTTCATGAATGTTGGTTAAAATACCAAGCATGATAAATCCACCAACCACTTGCAATGTTATTGACGTTTTTTTATAAAGTTCATTTAAAGCTTCGTAGTTATTTTTTGCCATCAAATCCGTAGTAATTGGGTGCGTAATTTGATGCATTGCACGCATCGGAACCGAAATGGTTAACGCAATAAATATAGCTACCGAATAATAAGCCGCTTCACTAATTGGAATGTATTGTCCAATCATGAATTTATCAATATCCAACAAAAGTACCGCAATACTGGAGGAAAAAATGATAAAAGAAGAGTACACAATGACATCTCTTTTTTCCTTTGGAAACTTCAAATGGAATTGGGGTTTTCTGACTTTAAATGCCACGAGTGCCATCAACACCATCATTGTAAAATATATGAAAACCAAACTGTAAACAAATTGAATTGTACTTATCCAACCAAAATAAACCGCAAATAAAAAGATGCTAATAAAAATACGAAGTAATACTTCTTTGACAAAATTTCCAAAAACCGATTTCAAATGTACTTTTACCCAAGCATAAAAAATCTCAAAATAACCCATAAACAAACCGATAACTGGAATCATCCAAACATACTCAAAAATGATAGGATTTGTTTTTGAAATCAAACGGGCTGCTTCGCCATAAAACAAAAATAAAATAAAGAAAAAAGGAATGATAATAAGCAAAGGCAACACCATTACCAAATTCAAAAACCGTGATTTATCTTCTTCAGATTGGTGTGTTGCATAAAATTTCACTAACGTATTTTGAATACCAAAAGCCATGAGAGGCATCATAATATTAGCCGAAGAAAGTAAAAAAGCGGTCAAACCATAATACTCTTCACCTAAAAAATGAGTATACATAAACAAGGCATTCACCGCACCAATAACAAAACCAATAAAGGTAATGAGGGTGTTTTTGATGGATTGATTAACTACGATGCCCATTGCTAGTGAATAGTGATTAATGATTAGCCAGACAATTTTTGACCAACTTTTCGGTTAAACTTTTTCTGCTGTAATATTGTAATCCTACGGGATAAACTTTCAAATTGTTTTGCTTAAACAATTGATAATGAGCAAAAATAGTTTCTTTTAAATTTTCTTTTTCATCATAAGTGAAAAAACTTCCTGTATTTGTTTCTTTTAGAATAGTTTCAAAATCGGAAGCTTTTGGACCAATGGCAACAATCGGACGATCGGAAACCATGTATTCAAACAACTTTCCGGGAATGATGCAACGGGTTGCTTCGGAATCAATTTCAATTAACAATAGCACTTGTGAGGTTCGTTGGTGCACAACCGCTTCATCGTGTGAAAGATACCCTAAATTAGAAACAAATTTTGTAAGCTTGAATTCGTTTATCGTTTCCAAAACATCTTGACTTACTTTTCCAATGAGTTTCAATTGTAAATCAGTAGCAAATTCGTTATTTTCTTTGACTAATTCCTTCAAAGCTTTCCATAAAATTCTCGGATTCCTATCGGATAAAAACGAACCGATATGAGCGATGGAAAACTTTTCGTCCAAGTCACTTTTGCTGACTTTTTCCACATCATAACCGTTTGTAATGACTTCAATTGGTTTTGAAGTTAACTTAGAAAATTCAATTTTCGTAGTAGGACTCGTTACTATAATTTTATCGGCTGAATGAAGAACCTTTTTCTCTAAATCTTTATGTTTTTTTTCTGAATTTTTATTAAGCAACAATTCTTTGTGATAACCAATAGTTGTCCAAGGATCACGAAAATCAGCTATCCATTCAACGTTTATTTGTTTTTTCAATTGTAAACCAATCAAGTGCAAACTATGTGGAGGACCGGTTGTAATTATTGTTTCAATTTGATGTTTTTCTAAATATTCCTTCAAAAAAACAACAGAAGGTTTCACCCACAAAACGCGAGCATCAGGTATAAAAAAATTTCCGCGAATCCATAGCATTACTTTTTCAATCAATGATTGTTTTTTTTTACTAGGAATGATACCGGAACTAATTTTTTTGGTATTTTTTTTCGACAAAAAAGAAGCCCATCGATAGGGTTCTTTGATTTTTTGCTTGATCATAATTGCCTTTTCAGAAACTTCGCTGATCAACTTTTCATCTACAATCGGATAAGTTGGATTTTCAGGAATGTAAACATGCGGTTCGTATCCAAAATCCGGTAAGTATTTTACAAACTTTAGCCAACGCTGCACACCCGGACCACCGGCAGGAGGCCAGTAATAGGTAATGATGAGGATTTTTTTTGTTGATTGCAAGATTTGGATTTTAATTTTATCGATTTAAATAAATTCTATTCGCCATTAAATTTATTTAGTTCATCAATATCCAATTGGTCTTTAGGTCTATTTGATGCTTTTTTAGCTATGATAAGATTATCATAATCAATAAATTTTACTTCAACACCACCGAGCAAAACAATTGTTGCATCGTCATAAAGTTCTTGAAAAGATTTGTCTTCCAAACCTTTTATTGACGTCATTACATCTAATCGCAAACCAAAATCTAATGTAAAATCTGTCCAACCCGGGATAAACTGCATTGTTTCAATGGATTCAAAATCTCCAATACCAATTTCATTAAATGCTTTTCTTAGTTTTTTTCTGTTTTCAATAGTATCGTCAATAAGGATATCCAAATCTCCGGTATTTCGATTGTATCCATAAATATTTACAGCAAAACCGCCAATAGTAATGTATCGAACATCATTTTCTTTAAAACACTTCCAAATAATAAATATTTGTTCGATCATTTTTTACGATAAATTTTAGGTGCATTTTTTAACGCATACGAAACCTCAATTATCGCCATTAAGCGTTCTAATCGTTCTGCATAAGAAAGTGATTTTATTTCAGCTATTCGTTTTGCTTCCAATTCTTTTGGATTTCCGTGATGTAAAATTACTTTACTCATCTTCAGCTTTATTGAATCAAATATACAAATAAAAATATGTTATAAATTCTCTTTTGTAGATTGATTTTTAGACTCAAAATAAACCCCACCAATCAACAACAGCAGTATTCCCAAAGAACTAAACAAAGCAATTGTACTGCCTTTTTGAATCACTTGAGGTTCAAATTTAAATTCAATCGTGTGTTTTCCGGCCGGAACTTGCAGAGCTCGCAACACATAATTCACACGAAACATTTGAGTTTCTTTTCCATCCACCAAAACCTTCCACCCTTTTGGATAGTATATTTCAGAAAAAACAGCAACTCCATCGTTTGAATTTTGTGCTTCATATTTTAAATAATTGGGTTTGTAAACTGAAAGTTGGATGGCACTCAAACTGTCTGTTTTAAAAACTTTGTTTGTCAATTCTTTTGCTGCAATTGGAAACTCCTTTTTATTGAGCACCGCAGTTGTTTTGGTGTTCAAACTATCTAATGCTCGTATTTCTTCATCTGCTGAATTTACTGAAATAACTTGATCGACAAACCAAGCATTGCCGTTAGAAAAAGCATTAATACTTGCAAAAGACTGACCTTGTTCGCCTGTCTGAATGATATATTTGACATTCAACATGTTTAAAACACCTGCATTAATTTTTGAAATATGAAAGTCATACAACTGCTGCATGCGTTGTGGTTTTACGGCACTGTATCCTCCGATTGACTTATGAAAAAAAGATGTTCGTGCGTTTGACATACTACCACGAGGTTCAAATACACGATAATGCAACGTGGAATCCTGAAGAATTTGCATATCTGCTTGTGTAGGTTGAAAAGGAAAATCCATAGCACGGGCATTCACAAAATCTTCGCTGTTTACATAATTTTTATCAATCAAAACCAAGTCTAAAACCATGATAGTTCCCACTAAAACAACTGCCACAGTTTGTGAAATCTTTTCTTTAGTATAAAGCCATAAAAGCAAAAAAACTAAGGCAATCAGTCCCATGGAACGCAACAAATCTGATGAAAACATGGATTTTCTGTCTTCAATCAAAGCTTCAATAAAAGGTTGCCCTAATTCGCCATAAGCTTGAATATAATAGCCGTCACCTTCTGTAGTAAAAGAAAAAGTTCCTTTAATTAAAAACAAGAATGCTAATATACCAAACCCGATTGCGGATGCTTTCCACAAGGTTTTCCATTGGGCTTCCTTATCCAATTTAAAAAAGGAATGCAATCCCATAATTGCTAAAACAGGAATACACAATTCTAAAATCACCTGAATGGAAGAAACAGCTCTAAACTTGTTATACAAGGGAAAACTATCAATAAAAAAATCGGTCAGAATGGGAAAATTTTTACCCCATGACAAAAACAAGGAGAAAATAGCTCCAACCAAAAAGACATATTTAATTTTTCGCTTTTCAGCAAACAAAGCCAATAAAAACAATAAAAAAACAATGGCTCCTATATAAGCAGGAGCTGCCACAATAGGTTGGTCTCCCCAATAAGTGGGTGCATTATTTGCAAAATCTGCTGCTTCATCAGGTGTGGCACCAACTCGTAAAATCAAATCGTATAAATTGCTTTTTTCGCCTAAGTTTTCCGAATTACCACCGCCAAAAAGTCGGGGTGCAATTAGGTTTAAACTTTCTGCAATACCATAACTATATTCTGTGATATAGTCATAACTCATACCTGTATTTTTTGACAATGTGGCTCCATCGGCACCAACCGTCAAATCATTGGAACCGCGTGTACTAAAAGCTGTATATTCGGCAGTAGCTAATAAATTAGTTGCATTGGCACCTACTGCTAACAAAGCAGCTAAGCTAAAAACCCCAAAAGCAATACCAATTGTTTTAAAATCTTTTGTTTTAATTAATTTATAAATAAAATAGCCTGAAAGCACCAAAAGAAACAACAACAAATAATAGGTCATTTGAAAGTGATTGGCTTGTATCTCTAAAGCTGCAGCAACCATGGTGAGTAAACCTCCAACAATAAATCGTTTCTGAAAAACCAATATCACACCAGCTACAACCATAGGCATATAAGCAATCGCATGAGCTTTTGCATTGTGTCCAACACCCAATATAATAATAAGATACGTGGAAAATCCGAAAGCCAATGCCCCAAAAAAAGCTTTGAGTGGATCAATTTTCAGAACAATAAGCAACAGATAAAACCCTAAAAAATAAAGAAACAAATAATCAGCAGGACGTGGCAGAAACCGCAAAACAGAATCAACTTGTTTCACATAATTATGTGGATATTTTGCTCCGAGTTGATAGGTTGGCATCCCTCCAAAAGCGGAATTGGTCCAATAAGGTTCCTCTCCTGCCTCTTGTCTAAAATCATTTTGTTCTTTGGCCATTCCGGTATATTGTACGATATCGGATTGATAAATCTTTTTACCTTGAAGAACAGGATAAAAATAGAAGATAGCAACCACTACAAACCCAAGTATTGCCAAAAGGTGTGGTAAAAATTTTGATGCGTTTTTCATGTTTGGAAAATTGATAAGCTCTAAACTTATGTAATAATAAGAAAATTAAATTTCATTGAATTTAAAAAATTCCATTATTCTTTAATTTCTTCAAAATCAACATATTCCCCAATCTGTTTTTTCACTTTAGGAGTTCCTTGATTTGTAGTTGGATTGGGTGGTGTTTGCTGATTTTGTTGTTGAAAATTTCCGGCTTGTTGCTTGAAATTTTGTTCTGCTTTTTGAACCATTTTTCGCAAAAGAAAAGGCATGAAAATACGAGCTAAAATCTTGAAGGCATAATAAATCCCAACAATAATTAAGATAGTTCTAATAAATCCCGGTACAGATGCTGTTTGCATTAAGATAATATTTTTGGTAAAAATAAGAATTCCAACACTCAAAAATAAATGAACTTTCATAAAATAATAATAAAAAACACTATTTTTGGTTCTTATTGAGCTTATCAATCCCAAATAGCTATGACTACATTAAAAAAATCATCCCTTCTCTTCGCTTTATTTTTGGTTCAACTTTCGTTTGGCCAACATACTGATGTGATTAATTCCAACCGTCCGGGTGAGTCGATGACAGCTTATTCTGTTGGTAAAACCGTTTTTCAAGTGGAAAGTGGCATTTATTTTAATCGCGAAAACCATAAACTTTTGGGTTATGAAGCAACCGGAATGGGTTTAAATCTTGATTTGCGATATGGCTTTTTCTTAGAGCAATTGGAATTTGTACTCAACTCTCAAATGCAATTTGATCAATATACCGCTCCATTAATTCAAGACAATCGTTCGGGTTTTAGGAATCTGACTTTTGGAGCCAAATATTTATTTTATGACCCGTATAAAAACTATGAAGAAAAAGTAAATATTTACAGTTGGAAAGCCAATCAAAAATTTAATTGGAGACGTTTATTACCCGCTGTTGCTGTTTATGCGGGTGCCAATTTTGTTGTGGGCGATGCTTTTTCATTTCCCGAAGAACCCTCTTTTAGTCCGAAAGCTATGGTGGTTACGCAACAACACTTAACCAATCACTTAGTATTTGTAACCAATATATTTGCTGATAGAATTGGCACAGATTTTCAATCTTTTGGTTATGTGATAACTTTAACCAACGGATTTAATGAAAAATGGTCCGGTTTTCTGGAAAACAAAGGTATCCAAGGTGATTATTATGCCGACTCCATTTTAACAGTTGGAGCAGCCTATCTCTTGTTTGAAAATTTTCAAATTGATGCTTCCCTAAGTAAAAACTTCAAAGACACTCCTGATATTTTTTATGGTGGCATTGGATGCTCTTGGCGTTTTGACAAAAAACACCGACCAATCATGTTGGAAAAAGAAGATCCAGCAGATAAAAGAGACGGCAAGAAAAAGAAAAAAGAAAAAGAGGAGAAAAAACGCTTAGATGAAATTGAAGGATAGTTATGATTACAATTGTAGAAGCTACAACAAAAAAACAAATTAAAGATTACGTAAAGTTTCCTTTTGCCTTATACAAAAATCATCCGTATTGGGTTCCTCCATTGATTTCTGATGAACTGGAGACATTTGACAAAACAAAAAATCCGGCTTTTGAAAACGCAGAAGCCTATTTTTATTTGGCTTATAAAGAAAATAAAATTGTGGGTAGAATTGCCGCTATCATCAATTGGGAAGAAGTCAATAACCAACAAAAAAAGAAAGTTCGCTTTGGATGGTGGGATGTTATAGATGACATTGAAATCACGAAAGCTTTGTTGGAAAAAGTATATGAATTAGGCAGAAAAAACAACCTTGAACATGTAGAAGGACCGTTGGGTTTTTCCAACTTAGATAAAGTTGGAGTAGTCACCGAAGGCTTTGATTACATGGGTTCAATGATAACGTGGTATAATTTTCCCTATTACAAAGACCATTTAGAAAAATTAGGGTTTACAAAAGAAAAAGAATATTTTGAAAGTACTTTTTCCTTTTCAAATGTGGATGCCTCTCCTTACTACAAAGCAAGTGATCTTATTGGAAAGCGATATGGATTAAAAGCTGTTACGTTCACCAATACAAAAGATATCTTACCCTATGTAGATGAAATGTTTGATTTGTTTAATGCATCCTATGCCAAACTAGCCTCGTTTGTGGCAGTTTCTGAACGGCAAAAAGACTATTTCAAAAAGAAATACATTCCTTTTGTTAATCCGGAATACATCATTTTTGTTGTGGATCAAACCAATAAATTAGTGGCTTTCAGCATCGTAATGCCAAATTTTGCAGAAGCTTTGAAAAAAGCAAACGGTTCCTTATTTCCTTTTGGTTTTTATCATTTATTACAAGCAAAAAAACACAGCAAGGAAGTTTTATTTTATTTAATTGGCATTGACCCAGACTACCAAAATAAAGGGGTTACCGCAATTATTTTCAAACAATACCATAAAGTTTTTGAGGAAAAAGGAATTATTAAATGCATCAGAACTCCTGAACTCGAAGAAAACAATGCTATTCACAATTTATGGAAAAACTTTGATCCAAAAGTGGATAGAAAAAGAAGAACCTATAGAAAAGAATTATAAAATCAAAAAACCACTTCCGTTTAAGAAGTGGTTTTTTGATTTATAAACTATTACCCATTACCTACTTATGACACATCCACAGTAGTAGCCTCAGCAATCTTCTTATACGTACCGTTAATTAATTTCTCACGTATTGCTTCAAATGCGGTTAAGGTTTCTTCTATATCAGCTAATGTGTGTGAAGCCGTTGGAATCATTCGTAATAAAATAATACCTTTTGGAATAACCGGATAAACCACAATAGAAAGGAAAATTCCGTAGTTCTCTCTCAAGTCATTTACCATTACCATCGCTTCAGGAATACTACCCTCAAGATAAACCGGTGTTACACAAGTATTGGTATCGCCAATATTAAATCCTTTTTCTTTTAAACCGTTTTGTAATGCATTAACATTTTCCCACAATTTATCTTTCAATTCGGGATGATTGCGTAATAATTCCAAACGTTTTAAAGCCCCAACAGTCTGAATCATCGGTAAAGCTTTGGCAAACATTTGCGAACGTAAATTGTATTTCAAATAATCAATTATATCTTTATCTGCTGCAATGAAAGCACCAATACTTGCCATAGATTTGGCAAAAGTGGAAAAATACACATCAATTCCGTCTTGACAACCTTGCTCCTCACCTGCTCCAGCTCCGGTTTTTCCTAGAGTTCCGAAACCATGAGCATCATCAACTAATAAACGGAAATTGTATTTTTCTTTCATGGCAACAATCTCTTTCAATTTTCCTTGTTGACCACGCATTCCGAAAACACCTTCTGTGATAAACAAAATACCACCACCTGTTTCTTCCGCCATTTTGGTAGCACGTTGCAGGTTTTTCTCCATGCTTTCTAAATCATTATGACGGTAGGTAAAACGCTTACCCATGTGCAAACGAACTCCATCAATTATACATGCATGTGCATCTACATCATAAACGATAATATCATTTTTGGTAACCAAAGCGTCTATAGTTGACATAATACCTTGGTAGCCAAAATTCAATAAATAGGCGGACTCTTTCATTACAAAAGCAGCCAATTCTCGCTCCAATTGTTCATGAGCATCCGTATGCCCACTCATCATTCTAGCTCCCATCGGATATGCAGCACCGTATTGTATTGCGGCATCTGTATCTGCTTTTCTCACTTCAGGATGATTGGCTAAGCCTAAATAATCATTCAAACTCCAATTTAAAATACTTTTCCCGTGAAATGTCATTCTTGGTCCTAACTCACCTTCTAATTTTGGGAATACATAATAACCCTCAGCTTGTGAAGCCCATTTTCCTAAAGGACCTTTATTGTTTTGAATTCTTTCGAATAAATCTTTTACCATGATAAAAAAAGGTATTAATTTGGTATATAAAAAACGGGTCAAAAGTAAGTATTTCTTCGTTTCTTTCATACTATTTTAAGTACTAATTATTTAAAAATAGAAATATTTTTCAAATATGCATTTTGAAGAGATTTGAATAAAAGCTATTTAAAAAAGTGTACATTTGATTGCATAAAACATAACACACTTGATAGATGAGTCAACGCGATGATAATGATTTGAAACTAGCTGTATTAATTGATGCAGATAACGTTCCATATAGCAATGTAAAAGGCATGATGGAAGAAATTGCCAAATACGGCACACCAACCACCAAAAGAATTTATGCCGATTGGACAAGACCTAATGCCAACGGCTGGAAAGGTGTTTTATTAGAACACGCCATTACACCCATCCAACAATACAGTTATACTTCAGGAAAAAACTCCTCAGATTCCGCCTTAATCATTGATGCAATGGATTTATTGTATTCCGGAAAATTAGACGGCTTTTGTATTGTTTCCAGCGATAGTGATTTTACACGATTAGCCATTAGACTCAGAGAATCCGGCATGAAAGTATTTGGAATTGGGGAGCAAAAAACACCCAAACCTTTCATCAGTGCCTGTGATAGATTTATATTTATTGAAGTTTTAGAAGATGCTAAAAAGAAAAAAATCGTAAATTCTCCTGCGGACAAGAAAAAAATTGAAAAAATAATTCCTAAAATCGATGTGGAAACCATTGACTTGATTGAATCCAGTATTGAAGATATTGCCGAAGACGACGGATGGGCCTTTTTAGGTGATGTCGGAAATCTTATAGTTAAGAAAAAACCGGAATTTGACCCAAGAAATTATGGTTTTACAAAGCTTACACCGTTAATGAAATCACTTACCAACTTGTTGGAAATTCATGAAAGAGAATCGGATAAAAAAGGAATCAAACATGTATATGTGAGGTTAAAATAATAAGTCTTTATTTTGTTTTTAACAAAATATTTCAAAAAAGCTTTAACAATTGTTTAATTCTACTTTTTAAACGTTAAATTAGCTTCATGAAATGCTTCTCTGATTGAACTTTTAATTGGAGTTTTACATTTTTTGAATAAAAATGAGGCTTTACATAAAACATATGGTGAGTTTACGTTGTAAATTAATGGTGAAGCAAGAGTTGAAAAAACTGGGGCTACACTATGTCATTGTAGAGCTTGGTATGGTAGAAATTTTAGAAAACTTAACTACAGAACAACAAACACTCTTCAAAATTTGTTTATTGAATTCCGGTTTGGAACTAATGGAAGACAAAAAAATCATCTTAATTGAAGATATTAAAAAGGTAATTATTGAAATGATTCGTTATTCTGACGATCTTCCAAAACTGAATTACTCGCAGTATATAAGTAAAAAACTAAACCGTGACTACGCCTTTTTAGCTAGTTCCTTCTCTGAAATTGAAGGCATGACTATCGAACATTATATCATCAATCTAAAAATTGAAAGAGTCAAAGAACTTGTTCTATTCAATGAAAACAACCTAACAGAAATCGCATATTTAATGCATTATAGTAGCGTGGCCCACTTATCCAATCAATTCAAAAAAGTCACAGGCTTAACTCCTTCTCACTTCAAACAACTACAACAAAAAAATTAGCATCACAACACATACTTAATGTGTGAATAATGCAATTTTATGACACAATTGTGTAATCCATACCTTCCGAAATTAAATCACCTTTGGTAGGAGATAAATGGTTGTGTTTTCCGGTTATAAAACAATAATCCGGTAATGAAAAAAACAAGGAGTAACTACTATCGTTGCTTAAATGTGAGTGAAGTAGTAGCAAACAATTAAAATCTAGAACAAATGAAAAAATATGAAGAAATATTAGGTATGAAGATCATAGAGATCACTCAAAAACTACATACAGATTTTCCTGAAATATATGAACACTTAAGTGAAACACCTTTGCCTTTTTGGGATTCTAAAACAAAATATTCTAAAGAAAGCTACTATAATTATTTAGAGACAATTATTGCAATTTTAAACCAATCAAAACAAAATGAAACAGCATTGGGAGTGTAATAGTTAAATAAGTGTAAATAATACAACTTTAACACAAGATTATATAATCCTTTTTCAAACAACATAGAATACCTTTGATTTAATAATCAGAAAGAAATTTATAAAATGGAAAACGTATATTTAAACAAACTTGCTTCATTAAAATCGCCAGTTAAAAACAACAACTGGAATAATAAAAAAAGAATTCTTAAAGCGAAATTCACCTCTCTTACAGACGCAGACTTGCGTTTTGACGATGGTAATAAAAATGCTATGTTATCCAAAGTTCAGGTTAGGCTTGGGATGACAAAAGATGAACTTTCATCACTATTAGCATCGCTTTAATTATAAGTGTGGATGTTGAAAGTAAAAATATAATGGAAAAACTGCTTACTGAAAAGTATTGAGAAATCAATACGATACAACTTAATTCCCATATAGTTAGTCGTAATTCAGCCAAGAAAGATTTTGCTTATCTTTTTAACATTCACACTTTTTTTAAAAAAAACAAAATGAAATAAACCTTAAAAACAAACAGTATGAGCAATTTACTTTATTACATCGCAGTCATCATTATAATCGTTTGGGCAATTGGATTTTTTGCTTACGGCTCTTCAGGCATCATTCACGTTCTATTAGTAATTGCGATAATTGCAATAGTCTTAAGAGTAATAAGAGGTGGTGGATCAAATACAAATCTTTAAATACAATTACAATGACAAACAATCAATTTACTTTAGGCTTATTAGGCGGATTTGCAGTTGGAGCCCTATTAGGTGTGCTTTTTGCTCCTGAAAAAGGAACTGTGACCAGAAAAAAAATGAAAAATCAGTATGACGATTATGCAGATGAGCTAAAACACAAGTTCGATTCCTTTTCTGATACGGTTACCAATAAATTTTCTGATCTAGAGAGAAAAACAAACAAAATTGTTGCGAACTCCAACGAATAGCAACCAAATAAATCCTTAAGTAACTACCGTAATTACTTAAGGATTTTTTTTATTCTTCATTTTCCTTTTTAGTTTCAATAGGATTTTCTACTTCCTTTTCATCACTCTGCAAAACGTGTGTTTTCTGTTCATACTTTCCTTCCAAATCATCCATCAAACTTTTTTTCCAGAGTTTAATTCCGGTAAAATAAGAAGACCTTCCAATCAAATGGGCTCCAACAGGTGCAGTTAAAAACATAAAAAATATAATGGCTAAAACTCTGGTTGTGATTGAAGAATCATTAAAATAAATTCCGGCAGCTATTAAAACCAATCCTATTCCTAATGTAGCAGCTTTGGTTGTCACGGAGATTCGCAGATACAAATCCGGCATCCGAATCACACCTATTCCTGCTAAAAGAATAAAAATAGCTCCAAAAGAAGTTAATATATAAATCAGTATCTCACTCATTTTTTTTACGTTTTTCAAGATAATAGGAAAAAGCAACCGTTCCTAAAAAAGCAATCAATGCTAATATCATTGCAATGTCAAGAAAGGTAGGTTGATTGGTAATGATGCTATAAATCGATATAATACCAATTCCTATAGTAATTAACAAATCCAAAGCCACCACTCGGTCTGATAAAGAAGGACCTAACAAAAACCGGATAAAAACTAATACTGCCGAAATGGATAAAATCGGTAGAATTATAAAATATAAAAATTCGTACAAACTCATCGGGTAATGTTTAATAATTTCTTTTCAAATCCATCTTTGATACTTCGTATAAATTCGTCCTTGTCATGGATATACATAGCGTGAACATAGAGTACTTTGCGATCATCAGAAACATCTAAACTCAAGGTGCCGGGTGTCAACGATATCACATTGGCTAAAAGTGTAATTTCTAAATCGGTATTGGCATCCAAAGGAACCGATACAATGCCGGGCTTCATGTACATTGTTGGTGTTATTACATCATATGCCACTTGAATATTGGCCTTTATCAATTCATATATAAAATAAAAGAAAAAAGAGATAATACTTGGAATTACTCTGAAATATTTACGATCGGTCTTATCTGAACTGATTATCCAAAGAATTAAAAAAGTCAAAACAAAACCAAAAACAAAGTTTATAAACTCAAAACTTCCCGTTAGGGCAACCCAAACGATGGTAAGTATCAAATTTAATAAGACTAACTTTTTCATGACTTTATGGATTAACCGGTGTTACTTTTCCCAAAACAGCTTCAATGTAACCGGAGGTGTTGGATAATTCAAAGGCTATTCGCTCCGACAACAATTGAACGTGCTCAGCAAAAAATCCGATATATAACGAGACCAAAGCTAGAATAACAATAGGAAGAACCATATTTAATTTATCTTTAAACTTTAAATCACCGAAATATTTAAAATTAGGTTTTCTTGGGATTCCGGTACTGGCTTTCCAAAACACATTGGTCCACATTTTAGCAATGACAAACAAAGTTAAAAAACTACCCAACAATATAAACCCAATTAAAATATAATAATTGTCTTCAAATCCTGCTTTTAGCAACGAAATTTTTGGCCAAAATCCCGACAAAGGAGGAATTCCTATCAAGGAGAATAATGGAATCAACATCAAAATTGACAGTTTTGGGTAAGAACCATAAAACCCGCCCAACTCTTTCATACTGTTACTTCCTTTTATTTTGTATATCATCCCTCCCACCAAGAATAAGTTTCCTTTTACTACAATATCATGTATCATATAAAAAATAGCTCCTGTTAAGGCCAATTCAGAATGCATACTCAAACCGGCAATCATAAAACCGATGTGACAAATAATAAGATAGGAAAAGACTTTTTGAATATTGTTTTGAACCAACGCTCCAAATCCGCCACTTACTATCGTTAAAACCGCAACGGTCATCAACAAATTATCTATAAACTCATCTCTGATAAAGATAAGTGTAAATACGCGAATCATAGCATAAACACCTACTTTTGTTAGTAGTCCGCCAAAAATAGCGGAAACCGCAGCCGGTGGAGTGTGATAAGAAGAGGGAAGCCAAAAATAGAGTGGAAAAACGGCCGATTTAATCCCGAATCCAACAAAAAAGATAAGTGCAGTAATATTGATTAAACCTGTATTTTCAGAAGCGGCAATTTTAACTGACAAATCCGCCATATTCAAAGTACCCGTAATACCATACAACACCGCAATAGCGGTTAAAAAAATAACCGAGGCCAAAATGTTTAAGGTAAAATATTTTACAGCCGATTCAATCTGAGGCTTTTCGCCACCAATGGTCAATAAGACAAACGAACTAATGATTATTACTTCAAACCAAACATATAAATTAAAAATATCACCGGTTACAAAAGCACCAATTAAACCCATCAGCAACAAATGATAAATGGGAAAATAGCCAAACTTTGCTCGTTCACTGATTATTGATGCTGAGGAATAGATTGAAATGGCTAGTCCTAACAAACACGTCAACAGCACCATTGTAGCCGAAAGCATATCTACTACCAGCGTAATTCCAAAAGGGGCTTGCCAACCTCCCGCTTGAAAAGTAACGGTTCCATATTGCCATACCTGTGCAAACAAAAAAGCAGCAAGTAATAAAGCAATGCCACTTCCTGCAACGCTTAAACGACGTTGAATTCGAGTATCATGCCAAAAGAACATCAACACTATGGCTAATGCAAATTGAAAAAGTAGCGGATATAATAAAAAATGTGCTATCATGCGTATTCGTCTGTGGTGTTCATTTGATCTAAATCGTCAGTTTTTACAACTTTATAAGCTCGTTTTATCAAAACAATAGCAAAAGCTTGTAAACCAAAACTAATCACAATGGCGGTTAAAATTAAGGCTTGTGGCACCGGATCGGCATAGGTATCCAAAATGGTAGAAGTACCCTCCGGAATAATGGGTGGTTTTCCTTTTACAATTCTTCCTACCAAAAAAATCAGCAAATTGGCTCCGTTTCCTAATAGGATTAAGCCAATAATAAGCTTCACCAAACTGCGTCGGAGAATCATATAAACACCGGCACCATAAAGTAATCCGGTTATAACGGCTAATAGTATTTCCATAATTAAGGGGATTCTGAAATAGTCATAATAATGGTTAAGGTCACTCCCACCACCACTAAATAAACACCAATATCAAAAAACAAGGGGGTTCCAATCATTCCAATTACCGGAAGTGGGTCTTTGAACCAAACACCTGTCATAAATTCTTTTCCTTCCAAAACCATTCCGGCAATACCGCTAAAAAAAGCAATTGCTAAACCAACCGGCATTAAAAATCCGGGGTGTATCCGAAGCAAGGTTTTGGTATTCTCCTGTCCGTTTGCCGATCCGTGTAAAATAAAAGCAATCGAAGCAATCAAACCACCGATGAATCCGCCACCGGGAAGGTAATGACCTCTAAGCAATATAAATACAGAAAACAACAGTAATAACGGCAGTAAATAAGTAGAAGCAGTACGTAAAATTATAGTCTTCATAGCTTTTATTTATTTCTAATTCGTAATTTTAATAAACCAAAAACGCCCAAAGCAGCAATTACTAAAACCGTAATTTCTACCATGGTATCCATTCCTCTAAAATCTACTAAAATCACATTTACAATGTTCTTTCCTTTTGCCAAAACATAGGAGTTCTCAGCGTAAAACTGCTTGGTTTCACCCGCATTCGAAACTTGTAAAACTTCAATTGACAGGATAGTAATCAAAGAACCAAATAACAGAGCAATAAAACCATCTCGCACTCTTGTTTTAAAATCAGAAAGCGTTAAATATTTTGGTAATCGATACAATACCAATACAAACAAAATGACGGTTAAAGTATCAATGGTAAACTGTGTCATCGCCAAATCAGGAGCACTATAAAACACAAAAATCATACAAATAGCATAACCCACAACACCCATTGCGGCCACAGCAGCTAATCGGGATTTTGTAAAAACGGCATAAAATATGGCCACAATCATAATCAATAAGGTGGAAACCTCATAAATTGTTAGATCCAATAACGAATTAAAATCAAGTGAAAAGGTAACATTATTAATCAAATAATAACCAATCAAAAAACTTAAAAACAAAATAATGGTAAGGATATAATTTCGTAAATATCCATTTTGAAAAAAGTTCGTCCAAAGGGAAGCCGTTTCCTGAAAGCCATTCGCAAATCCTCTAAACAATGTTTTGGGTGCTAAGAAATCTACTTTTTTAAGTTTCAATTCTTTTACAGCCGATGGTTTTAACACAAAAACCAAAAGGACTCCTAATGCTAGTGTTCCGATACTTAAAAGCAAAACAAAGTTGAAGCCATGCCATAATTTTAACGGTGCTACAAAAGAGTCAGGAACTAATTCATTCAAGGAAGGCTGAAACAAGGCATTGTCTAAAATCGAAGGAAACAATCCGAATAACATTCCTAAAATACCCAGCAACAAAGGAGGCATCCACAACCGTTTATCCGGTAAATGAACAGATTTAAAAGTTTCCGGTAATGGGCCAATAAATGGTTTTATCCCTACTTGATATCCGGCATACAACAACAATATATTAGTTACAACCGCAAAAACCGTAAACAAAACCGCTTCACTACTTTGTAAGGTAGCTTCATATATCAAATCTTTGCCAACAAATCCAAAACTCGGTAGCATGCCCGCATTTGACAACATCGCTAAAAATCCGGCAACGGCAACAGGCATCATGACCGATTTCAATCCACTTAACTTGGTTACATTTCTTGTTCCGGTTTCATGATCAATTATCCCCGTTATTAAGAAAAGTGCTGCTTTATACAAGGCATGCACTACTATAAAAACCAATGCGGCATGTAACGCTGTGGTAGTACCAATTCCAATTAAAAAAACCAAAATACCTAAAACAGAAATGGTAGAATAAGCTAAAATCCCTTTTAAATCGGTTCGAAATAACGTGTGAAAAGCAGCATAAAGCATCGTGATGGCTCCAACAGTAAATAAAGTTGTATTCCAAAATTCATGATCTCCTAACAGCGGTGTAAATCGTAACAACAAATAGATACCCGCTTTTACCATGGTGGCAGAATGCAGGTAGGTAGAAACCGGAGTCGGAGCTTTCATCGCTCCGGGTAACCAGAAATGAAACGGAAACTGAGCCGATTTGGTAAACGCAGCTACAAGTATAAATACTAATAAAATGACGTAATACGGACTTTCTGTAAAATCGATACCACTATGAATCAATTCCTGAATCGAATAAGTGTCTCCAATAAATCCAAATAAAATAGCAGCTCCCAATAAAAACAATCCACCAAATCCTGTGATTGCCAAAGCTTGTAAAGCCGACGTTCGGGAACCTTTGTCATGGTTATTAAAACCAATTAAGAAAAACGAACTGATACTCGTTAACTCCCAAAAAATAAACAAGCCCATAATAGAATCTGAAAGTACCAACCCCAACATGGCTCCCATGAAAATGGACAAATACCCATAAAAACGATCCAGATAGGTATGACCCTTTAGATAATAGGAAGTATATAAAAAAACCAAAGTACCTATGCCCGTGATTAACAAACTGAACAACAAAGCTAAGCCATCCATACGGAAACTCAAATGAACACCCATACTGGGAACCCATTCAAACAACTGAGTCGGAACTTCTCCTTGTTTTATTTTTCCAATAAAAGTGGTAAAATACACAAACAGAGATAAAGGCAATAAAGTGAGTAGATAGGAAGTTGTTCCTTTTAACTTTTTACCAAAAAAAATTAAAATCAAAGCCACTACAACACAAAGCAGTATGGTAACTATCATTGGTTTTCAAAAACTATATCATTGCAAATATATTGAATAATGAACACAGAAAGAGTCTGCCAATGAAATGTTATCAAAAATTTAACCCTCCACTTTTTTAAATCAATAAAGATGAGATTAAAACAGTTTCTGATATTTATAAATTAATATATAACAAAAAAAAGAAGCCGTCTCACAACT
>NZ_DIVJ01000043.1 GCF_002428305.1 Flavobacterium sp. UBA6135
AACTAGTAAATATACGCAAGTTTATATAACTTATTTCATTTTTCAAAATAACTATTCAAGTTTTTTCCTATTATTTTCATCCACCATGATATCTAACGGACTTTTTATTTTATCCACAGCACTTTTGGTCAAGTGCGTATAAATGGTTGTCGTCTTAATACTCGAGTGACCCAAAAACTGTTGAATGTAGCGAATGTCTGTGCCATTCTCCAACAAGTGTGTTGCAAAACTGTGTCGCAAGGTATGTACGGTGGCTTTTTTGTCTAAACCACTTTTTTGCAAAGCTTGTCGCATTACCGCCTGAACACTTGTAGTGCTGTAGGGCTCTCCGGCAAATTGACCCTCAAAAACATACTGCTTCCCTTTATACAATTCTTTATAGAGTTCTAGCGTGTGTACAATAGAATACGGTAACATCACCATACGGTCTTTCATTCCTTTTGCATTTTTTAAATGAATTTTATGTTCAGCAAACAAAATGTCCACCCATTTTAATGTTACAATTTCGCTTACTCGTAATCCGGCTCCATAACCAATCAATAACAATAATTTGTGTTTGGGGTTTTCCACTACCTGAAAAATTCGCAAACATTCTTCCATTGTCAAAACCGAAGGTAGTTTTTTCTCTTTCTTGGGTCGAGGTAATTTAAACGTGTAGAATTTTTTATCCAACACATTATGATAATAAAATTGAACACTATTCACCATTGTATGACCACTTGAGGCACTCAATCCTCGTTCCATCAAGGAAGCCAAATAACCAATGATGGCATCATAGTCAATCGTAGCAGGGTCTTGATAGTCAAAATGTTTTAAAAACTGAATAAATGCACTGCTATACGATTGTAAAGTGTTGTGGCTGTAGTTGAACGCCAAAATAGTATCCATCATTTTTGATACATAAGGTTTGCCAATTTCCGGAACCTGATCAAAAATACGCGTCTTTGCATTTCGCAATTCAATTTGCTTCCGGTTGGGTAAATGTTTCTTTTGTAAATAATTACTCGGAAGTTCGTTCGTAATTGCTACTTCTAAAACTTCCATCTGCAAACCCAAACTATCATAAGCCACAGGAGCCGCAGGAATCAAATAGCAATCTTTTGTTTTGCTGTAACGAGCCATCGAAAAACGTTTGATTTTTTCATGTATTGCTACTAATTTAGGCACATACACTTCCATCCAAGCAGTGTCCTCCAAATGGGGTCTAATGGTTATTTTCTCGCCTTTAAAACTTCGCTCTTTACTTAAATAATCTTCTCCAAAAAAATGGGGTGTCTCTAAAATTTGCTCAACCTTATTTTTAACATCGGGATGTCGCAAAGCCATATAACATTTATAATTGGCATTCCAATAAACACCTTTTACCAATAGCAACTGTTTGCTAATCAAATGATGATAGTTCAACTTAAAAACCCAATACTTACCTATATTAGTTAATAATTCTAACCGCAACTTTTGTGCTAACGAAACAGGGTTCGCTATATGGTCAGGATTGTTCATGTTTTCAGAAGAACCTAACTGACGTTCGCTTTTGGCTATGGGTGGAAGGTCACGGCTACTCACTTCGCCGGCCACCGGTTGGGCTACAATTAAATTGGGAAATAACTTTTTTAAAACGCCATAATGCTCCTTTGAATAAGAAATATACCAACAACGATGCGTCTTGCTATAAACAGCACCAATGCCCTTCAATTGCTGCTGTACAGAATAATCCCGTTCAAAAAACAAACCTATTCGATAAGCACCTCTATGAAAAATCTTCCTAACAACTAATTCCATCTGGCGAATAATTAAACCACTAAAATAATAAAAATCAAAGAACTAACAAAAACATACAACCCAATTTTACATCATAAAACAACCTAAACTAAAAAATGAATAAATCAAGAGAACCAAGAGAACCAAATAAACAAAAAAACTAACCTACAACCCGCAACTCGCAACCCGAAACCCGAAACCCGCAACCCGTAACCCGCAACCCGCAACCCTTCACATCATCCTAATCCACACAACACCACTTCAACCCCCTTCTCTTTCATCCTAATAGGCACAAACGTTCCATCTTGCTCCTCAAACGGCTGCAATTCCACCAAGTAAAACAACACCCCCTCACCACTCGGCTCCACCGTCGGAAATCGATACCGCAACAACCGCTTGCAGCCTCTTTCTATCTGCCAATCACCGGAATACAATTGCCCACTCATTTCCGTAAAGTCATAATTAACCACATGCAATCGAATGCCCACACATTCCAATCCCCAAGGCTTTTGAACAAGAACCAACCGCAACTGCTTCTTTTTCACCTCCGAAGTAAATACAAACCCACTATCCGGATTAAAAGCATAATCCTTGAATTGCTGTCGCACTTCCTCTTGCTCAAAAGCGGTAGCCAACAACCGCTGACCTCGTTCGTGTTCCATATCATAAACCAACAAAGCCCGCATTTTCTTAGTAAGTGAATTCACCACCGCTAAATTGTTTTCTTTAGGTAAAATACCCGTCAATAAGTCCCGCAACCCTTTACAACTTTTAGAAACCCGACCAAACTCACTCGCATTGTGGCGACAATTCGCATATTTAGCCAACTTTTTTAACGCCTTGCTCGTAAAGCCACTTTGCGTTCGAAGGATGTATTCACCATCCATTTTATAAACCACTAAACCACCTCCTAATCGCTTAGGAATCGGATAACCGGTTGGGATAATTTTTGCCATTGTTGTAGGTTTTAAATGTTTCGAATTCAACTCCGGTTTTCTTCGGGTTTGGTTCGGGATTGCTTCGGGGTTGTGGTACCCCTTGTTAATAACTTATTCCTATCTATTTCCCAAAAATACATCCTTTTCCCAACCAATCCGCAGTATATCTGCACTTTATATCAACAATATAGTGAACAATTGAACACTTTTCCCCTCCCTAAAAACCCAAAAAGGATTTAATAATCTGTATAATTATTTTAGGACCGGCCAGTATGTTTAGGATTAAGAAGTATAGTTGTATAACTATAATAACCCGTTGGGTGTAATTATTTAATTCAAGATTATTTTGTTTTTTTACCACGAATTCTCGAATTATAAATTAATCAAACGCAATAATTTGTTCATCTTCGATGAAAATTCGAAATAAATCGAATAATTATTATAAAAAATTAGTGGCCCGAGCGTAGCGAACAGACGAAGTAAATTAGTGGCAAATTTATTTCCAAAATTTAATTACACCCAACGGGTTTATTTATTAATTTGTATAGCTAAATCAGGACGGGTCACAGGACGGGTCAACTAGGAGGATACTCCGTAGATACCCCGAAGATACTCCATAGATACCCCGTAGTTGTGGTACCCTTTGTTAAAAATTTAATATAGAAGAGTAAGCCCAATAAACACTTCCAATACCAACAACCCTTAGCATACAACCAAAAACCTAAAACAACTCCAACTGATTCCCCTGCTCCAAAGCCAACAATTTCCTCTTTGCCGGTAAACCACCCGCATAACCCACCAACTCCTGATTACTACCAATAATCCGATGACAAGGAATGAGAATTGCTATAGCATTGGCTCCATTAGCCGCCGCTACAGCTCTTATCGCTTTAGGGTTTTCCAAATGTTTAGACAACCCCATATAGGTTTGGGACTTACCATAAGGAACCGTCTGCAAGGCTTTCCAAACCGTTTGCTGAAAAGGCGTGCCCACCAACAACAAGGGAATGGTAAACACATCAAGCTTTCTTTCAAAATAAGCTTGCAACTGGTTTTGAGTTTCAGTAAGCAAAGGCGTAGGCTTTTCTTCAAAAACGACAGCTAAACCTTTTAAGATTCGAGCATCCACCTCAGTTCGCATGGAGCGATACCGCCAATCACACAAACAAAGTTGGTCGTTAAAATCCCCTAAAACGAGTTCACCCAAAGGTGATTTATAATACTGAATGGCTATACTACTAGACATAATTGCATAAATGTGTTTATGAAACAAAAAACCAAATACCCAAACCAAGCAAAACGATTTGGATAACAAAGATGAGCAATCCAAAAACCATCCCCCGCTTTCCGGACTGAATAAGCGACCTGAAACTCACTTTCAAACCAATGGCAGTCATCGCAATAGTTAAAATAACCTTACCGATTTCTGAAGTGGCAGTTATAAAACCCGTTGGCATAGCTGTAAGCGAGACTACTACAGTTATAAAGAGAAATCCCCACAAATACCAAGGCAATTGAAAATAGTGCTTCCAATGTTTACCTGTATTTTTTTGTGTCAAATAGGAAAAGAAAATCAATCCCGGAGACAACAAGGCCACTCGGGCTAGCTTGATGGTTAATGCTTGTTCTCCGATTTCTGAAGACATGGCATACCCGGCTCCCGCAACATTGCCCACAGAATGCAACGAACCTCCCAAGAGCAAACTGCTTTCTAAGGTTGAAAATGAAAAAGCAGCTAAAAGCAAAGGCATAATCAACATACCTAGTGTTCCGTAAAAATTAACTACGGCAACGGCAACGCCCACATCCTCTTTGTTTTTACTGACACTTGGAGCCAAAGCAGCAATGGCACTGGAACCGCAGATGGTTGTTCCAAAACCAACTAACCATCCAACGGAACTCGGACAGTTAAGCTTCTTGGCAAGATATACGGTAAGAATCAAGAGAATAAAAACAACACTACCAATGAGTAAAAAACTCTCCCATCCCAGTTTTCCCATGTGGGTATAATTAATCCCAAAAGCCAGAAATATAATGGATAACTCCAACATTTTGTTGCCAATAAACCCAATACCCGGTTGAAAATGTGTGGGCATTGTAAATATATTACCTACTAAAATTCCAAGCAGCAAACCCAAAACGATAGCGTTTAACGCACTGAATAAGTGAACCAACAACAGAACAACTGCAGCTAAAAACACTGAAAAAAGAATACCACTTAAGAGGGAATTTTTGGTGTTTTCCATGTTACAAAACTAATTCTTTAATAATAATATAAAATCCCATTACCAATACAAACCATCCAAAACCTGCTTTTAATTTACTTCCGTTTATGGTCTTTGAAAGTCGGTTTCCTATAAAAATACCAAGGATAGAAAAAAAAGCAAACAACAAGAGTAACTTCCAATCAATTACTTGATCCGGTCTAATATCACCCAAAAAGCCAAGTAATGATTGCAAGGCTATAATGAAAAGTGAGGTACCCACTGCAATTTTCATTGGGGTTTTACCTAAAAAAAGCAAGGCGGGAACAATCAAGAACCCACCTCCCGCACCAACAAATCCGGCAAGCAAACCAATAAACAACCCTTGAGTAACAATAAGGAAATAATTTAACTCTTGGTTTGTTTCAGATGCTTCGGGTGTTGCAACCTTAGACATAATCATCTTAAACGCCGCTACAATCATGACTGCAGCAAAAACCAACATGATGAATACCGATTTTTGAACGGGAAAAAAAGAAGTTGGAAACAACACTTCGGGTAAACCGGGTACAATAAATTTACGGGTAAGAAATACCGCCAGCAATGTGGGAATGCCAAAAAGAAATACTTTTTTAAAATCCACAAGCTGTTGCTTGGCTCTTTGCAAACCACCAACCAGAGCCGTGGCTCCCACAATAAACAAGGAATAAGCGGTTGCCAAAACCGGCTCTACAGCCATTACATATACCAAAATTGGAACAGCTAAAATAGAACCGCCACTTCCAATTAAGCCTAAGGTAATGCCAACCAAAACGGCTAAAGAAAAGCCTATAATTTGAGTAAACTCCATGCTTTTTTGTGCAAATGTAACGGGTATGAAACGAAATGTTGGTAACTTTTGATACAATTAAATCTATACCAAAAACTCAATACTGGCTCGATGCAAACGAATCTTTCCTTCATTTTCTAAAACTTTCAACAGCCTGGAAACCACCACTCTTGAGGTATGCAAATCATAGGCAATCTCCTGATGGGTGGCATGAATCTCTCTGGAATTATTGATTTTAGATTTCTCATACAAATAGTTCAACAAGCGTTCATCCATGTTCATAAATGCCAGATTATCAATAGCTAAAAGCATTTCTTTTAAACGATTGTTGTAACTATTAAAAACATAGTTTCGCCAACTTTTATACTTGCCTAACCACTCCTCCATTTTCTGCACAGGAATCATAATTACCTTTCCTTTTGTTTCCGCAACAGCTCTGATTTCACTTTTAGATTCTCCCATACAACAGGCCATAGTCATAGCACAAGTGTCACCTTTTTCTATGAAATATAACAGCAATTCACCTTCATCAAAATCTTCCCGCAATATCTTAATGGCTCCTTCTAACAAAAGCGGCATTTTTTTGATGTAATCGCCAAAATCAATCAAAACATCGCCTTCATTAAAGTCGCGAAGCAAAGAAACTGCTGTAATTTCATCAATCAAAGCATCTTCAAAAATAAATCCGTAAGTGTTCTTTAAAAGCTCTTTCATTTTTTTGGTTTTATATTCAATTCATACATTTGAATCCAGTCGGATATGGTCATTTTAGTTAGTAATTCTCCAATTAAATCATAGGGAATATGTTCCGGTTTTTTAAAGCGAATGCAGCTTTTTCCCATGTCTAATTTGGAGCTAACGTGTTTTGGATATTCTGCCACAAACCAATCATACAACTCCTTTTGAACATACATTCCCATGTGGTAAACGTTAATAGAATTCTTTTGAGAAGCCATTCCAAAAAAAGGCAAAGGTTGTTTAGGATCACAATGATACCCATTGGGATAAAGGGAATGTGGTACACAATAGCCCATCATGCCATAACCCATAGCTTCTTCAAATCCTTTTGGTAAGTTCTTTAAGGTGATAGCCCTAAGCTTTTGTATCGCTTCTTTACGGTCTTGAGGTAATGCGTTGATGTAATCATCAACAGTTAAAGCAGAAGATTGCATAGATTTAAATTTTTATAAAATTAGAAAAAACTATGGAATAGCAAGATTGTTATAAATTATTTATCGAAATTTGATAAACAAAATAGCTAAAAAAAAAATTATGAAAAAAGTACTCCTGGGTTTCTTATTGCTTCATTTCTCTGTAAATGCTCAATTGAAAGCGGTTACGTATAAAGATGGTAACCAAACACTGAAAGGATTTGCCACGCAACCCAAGAAGCCAAATGCTGAAAAATCAGGTGTTTTAATTTTACCGGCTTGGATGGGAATTGACAATCATTCGAAAGAAGTCGCACAACAACTATCAGATTTGGGCTATCATGCTTTTGTGGCAGATATATATGGCGAGGGCAACTATCCCACTTCTACCAAAGAAGCAGGCCAACAGGCGGGATATTATAAAAATAATGTAGCCGATTACCAACGTAGAATTCAGTTGGCTTTAAATGAATTGATTCAGACCGGTGCAAACAAAAATAAAATTGTTGTGATAGGCTATTGTTTTGGAGGCACAGGTGCTCTTGAAGCCGCACGTGGTGGAATGAACATACAAGGTGTTGTTTCCTTTCATGGAGGCCTAGGCAAAGCAGAAGACCGATTGGTTGACACTATTCAACCAAAAGTTCTGGTATTACACGGAGCTGATGATCCATTTGTACCGGAAAAAGAAGTGGCTGCTTTTCAAAAAGAAATGCGTGACGCCAATGCTGATTGGCAAATGATTTATTATGCGGGAGCGGTTCATTCCTTCACCAATAAAAGTGCGGGTACTGATAATTCAAGAGGTGCTGCCTATAATGAATTGGCAGACAAACGCTCGTTTCAACATTTTTTGACTTTTCTCAAAGAAGTTTTATAATTCATAAGAATTAGTATATTTGTTCAAAATCAAGATACTTTATGAAAAAAATTCTTTTAGGATATGCTTGTCTCGCTTTTTTAGTAGCTGGTTGTTCCACCAACAAAAGTTCTTCAGCCAATACAACAGATGAAGGTGCTAAGCCGTATTTAGAGCTAATCCAAGCCGAACAGTTACGCAAACACCTCTTTATTGTGGCATCTGACGAAATGGAAGGAAGAAACACAGGTGAACCCGGTCAAAAAAAGGCAGGAGAATATCTAATCAATCAGTATAAAAAAATGGGTGTAAGTTACCCCAAAAGAGCTACTTCTTATTACCAACCCATCCCCTCTGAATTTTTTAAAAAAGCATTCAGTCCCAAACTAGGAGATTCCGAAAACATTTGGGCTTTCATTGAAGGTACTGAAAAACCGGATGAAATTTTAGTCATCTCAGCTCATTACGACCATGTGGGTATGAAAAACGGAGAAGTATATAACGGAGCAGATGATGATGGTTCCGGAACTGTTGCTTTGTTAGAATTAGCTGCCGCTTTTCAAAAAGCCAAAAAAGACGGCAAAGGTCCAAAACGTTCGGTATTATTTTTACACGTAACCGGTGAAGAACACGGTTTACACGGTTCTCGTTTTTATGCCGAGAATCCTTTATATGATTTAAAAGCAACCATTGCCAACATCAATATTGACATGATTGGACGAAGAGGCTATGGCAAAGAAGACAACGATAATTATGTGTATGTAATTGGTTCAGATAGATTGAGTACTGACTTACACCGTATTTCTGAAGAAGCCAATGAGAAATATGTAGGTATGGAATTGGATTATAAATACAATGATTTGAATGACCCAAACCGTTTTTATTACCGTTCCGATCATTACAACTTTGCTAAAAAAGGAATTCCGGCCATCTTTTACTTTAACGGCGTTCATGACGATTACCACAAACCAACTGACACGCCTGATAAAATTGATTATCCGTTGTTAGCCAAGAGAGCACAATTGGCTTTTGCCGTAGCTTGGGAACTAGCCAATGCAAAAGAAAGACCGTTGGTGGATAAAGACGGGAAGTAATTTTACATTAGTATAATTCAATTAAAACGCAAAAGTTTCTTTTGCGTTTTTTGTACCTTTAGAATTCATTTACAAACATATGGCACTCGACAGAACTTTGCTGTTTCTACTATTGACCTTACTGGCAGAAATCATTGGTACCATTGGTGGTTTTGGTTCTTCTGTTTTTTTTGTGCCCTTTGCCAACATTTTCTTTGATTTTCATACTGTATTAGGAATTACTGCTGTTTTTCATTTATCAAGCAACCTTTCTAAAATCTATTTATTCCGAAAAGGGTTAGACAAAAAATTGATTCTACAAATTGGAATACCATCTGTAGTATTTGTTATTATTGGAGGCTTTTTGAGCAAGTTTTTTGAGAGTCGTATATTGGAAATTGCTTTAGGTATTTTTCTAATAGCTCTCAGTTTATTGTTTTTAATAAAAGACAAACTTGTTATTCCTCCCAAATTAAAACAAACCGTCATCGGAGGTGCCCTTTCCGGATTTTCTGCCGGTTTAATAGGAACGGGAGGTGCCATTCGGGGATTGACTATGGCTGCTTTTAACTTAGAAAAAAGTGTGTTTGTTGCCACTTCTGCCGCCATTGATATGATGATTGACTTTTCGAGAACTATCGTTTATTACAGCAACGGATACTTGACAAAAGACATTCTGATTTATATTCCGTTTTTACTTCTCATTGGTTTTGTGGGAAGTTGGATCGGTCAAAAGATATTAAACCACATTTCGCAAGATTATTTTAAACGAATTGCCTTGGTATTAATTCTGTTAATTGGAATCTTTTCATTGTACCAAAGTTTAAAATAAATAAAGCCCCGATTTTTCGAGGCCTCAAAACTATAGTAAGTACGGTGGTTATCCTAAATCTTCTTTTGTATCTGCATCAGGTACATTTTTAGCAACAGAAGCAATGCCGTTTTCGCGAGTGGCTTTAGTTGTATATCTTGTATTAGATAATATAAGTTAACCCGTTGGGTGTAATTAAATTTTGGAAATAAATTTGCCACTAATTTACTTCGTCTGTTCGCTACGCTCGGGCCACTAATTTTTTATAATAATTATTCGATTTATTTCGAATTTTCATCGAAGATGAACAAATTATTGCGTTTGATTAATTTATAATTCGAGAATTTGTGGTAAAAAAACAAAAACTATCTTGAATTAAATAATTACACCCAACGGGTTAAGTTATCCGTTTCCGACTATACTACAACTAAAATCCGCAATTTTTACTTTTATTAGTTACAAATGATCCCTTGGTTAAGTTATTTTCAATTGTATGCTCAATAAAAACGTCTAATTTACTAAGATATTTTTAGATTTCATAGTGTCTAATTGTGAAATTCCAAAGAGTAGCATTGATTGATGCCACAAAAAAAGCCTCAAGTTTCCTTGAAGCTTTGTATTTCTGGGTGAAAGACGGGTCTCGAACCCGCGACCTTCGGAACCACAATCCGACGCTCTAACCAACTGAGCTACAATCACCATTTATTTTGCGAGTGCAAATATAGTGCAAACCTTGTATTTTGCAAAGATTTTTTAAATAAATTAAATCAAATTTTCTAAGCTATTGACTGCCACATACCTTTCTGCAGTAAAACCTTCTGCAAAATCAGTACCAATCAATCTTCCCAAGTCTTGTGAACGGTATTTAATGCTGTCCAGAAAGTTTTTTGTAGCAATTGGAGTAATGGGTTCCTTGGTATTCGGATTAAAAAACTGCGAATCATAGGCCATAATTGCTTCCATTTTTTTATCCATGAATCCGGAGATATCAACTACAAAATCGGGTGAAATAGTTTCCCATTGAATGTAATGGTAGACTACTTTCGGACGCCAAGCCGTTTGTTTTTCACTTTCAAAATCCGTTTCAATTTTTTGCAATCCCGATAAAAAGCAAGCGTCTGAAACCAGTTTACTTCCTTTAGCATGATCAATATGGCGATCCTGAATGGCATTGCACAACACAATCTCCGGTTGGTATTTTCGAATCATTTGGATGACTTGTAATTGATGGGCTTCATCATTTTGAAAAAAACCATCCCGCATTTTTAAATTTTCGCGAGCTGAAAGACCCAATATCTGAGCCGCTTTTGCCGCTTCAGTAGCTCGAATTGCAGCGGAACCACGTGTGCCCAATTCTCCTTGCGTTAAATCAATAATTCCGACTTTTTTGCCCAATGCAATTTCTTTTGCAATAGTTCCGGCACAACCCAATTCCACGTCATCCGGATGGGCTCCAAAAGCTAAGATGTCTAATTTCATTTTAGGATATTTCATTATTCAAAGATACTTAATCTGCCAGAATTCGTTTCATGGTTTGTGATTTGTTTACCGTTTCCCAAAATTCATTTTCAGGAGTACTGTCTTTTGTAATACCACAACCCATGAACAGTTCGGCTTCATTCTTTTCCATTTTCATACAACGTAGGTTGACAAACAAATCAGATGAATTGGGAATTTCATGTTCGTAATCCTTCAACCATTCCCCCAGATAACCGGTATAATATGTTCGGTCGTATCCTTCAGTTTTGTCAATAAATTCCAGTGCTTTGTCTTTCGGAACACCGCAAACCGCAGGAGTAGGATGCAATTTTTGAATGACTTTTATAAAATCAGCATCCGAAAGCAACTCCCCTTTTATATCCGATTTCAAATGCAACAAATTCCCTGCTTTTTGGGTATATGTTTTAGAAATATGCACTTCCGAACAATAGTTTTGTAACCCACTTTGAATATACGAAGTGACAATTTGTTGCTCTTCTATCTCTTTATCCGACCAGTTTACAACAGTATTTTCATGAAAGAGTTGCGTTCCTGCCAAAGAAACGGTTTCAATAGTTTGCTTTGATTTCTTCAGGAAACGTTCCGGTGTAGCTCCGGCCCAACACCCAACTTTCGGATGATACCATACATAACAAAAGGCATCGGGATAGGTCGATTTCAATCGTTTGAAAAGTTCGTAAGGTTGTATTTCTTTAGTTTTTACCAACTCTTTTCGGGACAAAACTACTTTTTCCAATGCTTTACTGTGGATAGCGGTAACAGCTACCGTCACCATAGCTTCAAAGCTACTTTTATCCTTTTCTGAGAAAGAGGCATTTGGAGTAAAAGGTTTCGGGTTTTGCAGGAAATCAATAGTTTCTACAAAAACTTCCGCATGCTTTTCTGAAATAAGGATACTTGCCTCTCCTTTAAAAGGGGCAAAAACAAAACCACTAGCCGCATGTGAAGGCTTATAAATGTTGCTGTTTTTTTGAAGAACAGCAATCATTTTAGTAGCATTAGGTTTGGAATAAATAACAAACGGCAATTCTTGCTCAAAGTATAATTTTACTGCTATTTCGCATTTTGTCATGAGGAAACTCTTTTAGGCAGAATCATGTTGGTCAATTTGCACAACGAAATCAATTGGTCCTTTTCATCGGTAATTTTTATTTCCCACAAATGAATACTTCTGCCTTGATGAATGATTTTAGCCGTGCAATACACCATTCCCTCGCGTTTGCTTTTCAAGTGATTGGCTGAAATTTCAATACCTCTCGCCTCTTGTTTTTCAGGATTAATAAACAATAGGGAAGCCGCACTTCCCACACTTTCAGCTAAGGCCACTGTGGCTCCGCCGTGTAAAAGTCCCATCGGTTGATGCACTCTTGAATTCACAGGCATTTTGGCGGTTAAATATCCTTCTCCAGCGTCTATATATTCAATTTCTAAGGTTTCCATTAAGGTGTTTTTACACCAGTCATTGCACAATTGCAGTACTTTTTGCTTGTCAAACATGAATTAAAATTTTTGGTAAATTTACTATTTATAATTTTCAAAATAAAGGCATCAAACTATTATCCTACTTTTTTCGTTATGATTCTTAGATTTTGAAATTAATAGTTATTTTTACAAAAATTCTAACAGAATGCGTCCACTCCTATTAGTTGTATTTGGTTTTATAGTTATCTCGTTTATTTCATGTCGTAATGATTTTGAATTTTCTCCCAGTACCGGAGGATTGGAGTTTTCAAGAGATACCATCTACTTAGACACTGTTTTTACGAATGTAAGTTCGAGTACGTACATGTTGAAAGTGTACAACAAATCAAATAAAGACATCAGCATTCCTTCCATTCGATTGGGAAAAGGCTTGCAATCTAAATACCGCATTACCGTTGATGGTCTAGTTGGGCAAGACAACCGTATTTTTACCAATGTAGAATTACTGGCCAAAGACAGCATGTTTGTTTTTATTGAAATGACTGCCGGTATTGCCGATGCGAATCCGGGTGATTTTTTATATACCGACCAGATAGAGTTTCATAATATTGCTACTGTTACACCTCAAACAGTGGAATTGGTCACTTTGATTCAAGATGCTTATTTTTTATATCCGCAACGATTTGAAAACGGTACAACAGAAACACTACCTATTGGTGACGATGAAATATATGGTTTTTATTTGGATGAAAACGATCCGATAAATGGCAACGAATACTTTTGGAATAACTCCAAACCTTATGTCATTTATGGCTATGCGGCAGTAGCTCCAAATAAAACCTTAACTGTGCAAGCCGGAGCCAGAATTCACTTTCATTCAGGTTCAGGACTGATTGTTGGCAACAACGCTTCTATAAAAGTAAACGGATTGCCTGTAACCGATGAAACACAACCCTTGCAAAATCAAGTTATTTTTGAAGGGGACCGATTGGAACCATTTTTTGAGAATGTAGCCGGTCAATGGGGCACCATTTGGTTGACTCAAGGAAGTAAAGAGAATGAGTTCAACAATTGCATTATAAAAAATGCAACTGTAGGTTTGTTTGTTACAGGAAATACGGGATTGTCAAACATAGCACCGGATGTAAAACTTTCAAATGTTCAAATATACAACTCTACCAATGTGGGTATTCTGGCCAGAACCGGATACATTACGGGAGAAAATGTAGTGATTAACCGAGCCGGTCAAGTGAGTTTAGCGTGTTCGTATGGCGGAAGTTATGAGTTCACGCATTGCACGTTTAACAATAGTTTTCCAAACGCACGACAAGTTTCTGTCATTATTGACAATTATATAGAAGGAGCTATTCCTCCTACTCAACCGCTTGTTAAAGCCACTTTTCAAAATTCCATTATCTACGGTTCCAATCAAATTCAAATGCTGATTGTAAAAGAAGGCACCGACACCTTCAATTACTTTTTTGATCATTGTTTGATTAAGTTCAATAACATTTCCAATCCGTTTACAAACAACCCTTTGTATCAATTTCCAACCGATTCGCTACATTATAACATGGTCTATTTGGCCACCAATTCTTCGTTATTCAATCCGAATTATTTTAATGTGAATGCCAACAAATTGTTTATTGACGATACTTCCGGTGTGATTGGAAAAGGGGCAAACAGTTTCTATATTGAAAAAGATATTTTAAACAGAACCCGTTCCACACCACCTGATTTAGGGGCTTATCAAAATGCACCTTTTCCGGAATAATTTTAGTATTTAAAAGTTTTTACATTTTACTTTTTTAGAGTACTTTTGCACGTACAACACAACTAATAAAAATATAATGATTCATTTCTTCGGAAGCGAAAGTACAACTGTTTTTGCGGTTCAAACGCAAAACGAACTTTCGGCACAAAGTATTTCAAAATTAAACTGGTTATTTGGCAACACATATAAAATAGAAAAATCCGTCCTGACGGATTTTTTTGTTGGACCTCGTGCCGCAATGGTAACACCTTGGAGTACCAATGCTGTGGAAATTACGCAAAACATGGGAATTGAAGGAATCATTCGCATTGAAGAATTCCAAAAAGTTTCAGAAGGTTTCACTGATTTTGATCCGATGTTATTTCAAAAATATTCGGAACTGCATCAAGACATTTTCACCATCAAAATTCAACCGGAATCGATTATTGAAATTGAGGATATTTCGGCTTACAATAAACAAGAAGGTTTGGCTTTAAGCGAAGAGGAAGTTAATTACTTGAACACGTTAGCGATTAAACTAAAACGCAATTTAACGGATTCCGAAGTTTTTGGTTTTTCTCAAGTGAATTCAGAACATTGCCGTCACAAAATTTTCAATGGTACATTTGTGATTGATGGCGAAGAAAAACCTTCATCCCTATTCAAATTAATCAAAAAAACATCGGCAGAAAATCCGAATGATATTGTTTCGGCTTATAAAGATAATGTCGCGTTTATCAAAGGGCCGAAAGTGGAACAATTTGCTCCAAAAAGTGCCGATAAACCGGATTTCTATCAAACGAAAGAATTTGATTCGGTTATCTCGATTAAAGCAGAAACACATAATTTTCCAACAACAGTTGAACCCTTTAATGGAGCAGCAACCGGTTCGGGTGGAGAAATCAGAGACCGTTTGGCCGGTGGTCAAGGTTCATTGCCATTAGCAGGAACTGCCGTTTATATGACTTCTTATTCTCGGTTAGAAGAAAACCGTCCATGGGAAAATGCGATGAAAGAACGCCAATGGTTGTATCAAACGCCAATGGATATTTTAATCAAAGCATCGAATGGAGCTTCTGATTTTGGTAATAAATTCGGACAACCGTTAATTACCGGTTCGGTTTTGACTTTTGAACACGAAGAAGATGCCCGCAAATTAGGTTTTGATAAAGTAATCATGTTGGCAGGCGGAATTGGTTACGGAAAAGCCGAACAAGCCCAAAAACACGAACCCAAAGTAGGAGATAAAATCGTCATTTTAGGAGGTGAAAACTACCGAATCGGAATGGGTGGAGCCGCTGTTTCCTCAGCGGATACAGGAGCATTTGGTTCAGGAATTGAATTAAATGCCATCCAACGTTCGAATCCCGAAATGCAAAAAAGAGCCGCTAATGCCATTCGTGGTTTGGTGGAAAGTGATGAAAACCCGATTGTTTCCATTCACGATCATGGTGCGGGTGGCCACTTAAACTGTTTATCGGAATTAGTGGAAGCCACCGGAGGATTAATCGATTTGGATAAATTACCAGTGGGCGACCCTACCCTATCTGCCAAAGAAATTATTGGCAACGAAAGTCAGGAACGAATGGGCTTGGTGATTGGTCAAAAAGATATGGATACGCTGCAACGCATTGCCGACAGGGAGCGTTCACCCATGTATCAAGTAGGTGATGTAACCGGAGATCATCGATTTACTTTTGAATCGAAAACAACCGGAGCCAAACCAATGGATTTTGAATTGGCCGATATGTTCGGAAGTTCGCCAAAAGTGATCATGAATGATGTTTCGGTGGAACGCAATTTTACCGAAATTAATTATAAAGAAGCCGATTTTGAAACCTATTTAGAGCACGTTTTACAGTTAGAAGCTGTTGCTTGTAAAGATTGGTTAACCAATAAAGTCGATCGTTGTGTTGGTGGTAAAGTAGCCAAACAACAATGTGCCGGTCCATTACAGTTACCTTTAAATAATGTTGGTGTGATGGCATTAGATTACAAAGGAAAAGAAGGAATTGCCACTACAATAGGCCACTCGCCTATTTCTGCGTTAATTGACCCGAAAGCCGGAAGTAGAAATGCCATTGGTGAAGCTCTTTCCAACATTGTTTTTGCTCCGTTAAAAGATGGCTTAAAAAGTGTTTCGCTTTCTGCCAACTGGATGTGGGCTTGTAAAAACGAAGGCGAAGATGCTCGTTTGTATGAAGCGGTTGAGGCGTGTTCCGATTTCGCTATCGAACTTGGAATCAACATTCCCACCGGAAAAGATTCCCTTTCCATGAAGCAAAAATATGCTGATGCGGAAGTAATTGCACCCGGAACGGTTATAATTTCTGCCGCCGGAAATTGCAATGACATTACGAAAGTAGTTGAACCTGTTTTTCAAAAGAATGCCGGTTCTGTTTATTATATTAATTTGTCGCAAGACGGGTTTAAATTAGGTGGTTCATCGTTTTCGCAAGTTAGAAATGCGATTGGAAAAGAAACACCCACCATCCAAAATGCCGCTTTCTTTAAAAAAGCATTTAATGTGATTCAGGAATTAATCAAAAACGATGAAATTGCTGCCGGACACGATATTGGAAGCGGTGGTTTGATTACGACCTTATTAGAAATGTGTTTTGCCGATAACAATTTAGGTGCAAAACTTGATTTTTCCTCATTTGAAGAAAAAGATGTATTGAAAATTTTATTCGCAGAAAACATTGGAATTGTGCTTCAAGCGAATGATGACAGCGTGTTTGAATCATTCTTAAAAGCGGAAAATGTCACTTTCCATAAATTAGGAAATGTCACCCATTCAAGTGCTTTAGAAATTGGAGACTATTCGTTAGACATCTCAAAATGGCGAGATATCTGGTTTAAAACTTCCTATTTATTAGACCAAAAACAATCCAAAAACGGAAAAGCAGCCACACGCTTTGTAAATTATAAAATGCAACCGTTGCAGTACCAATTTCCTTCCCATTTTGATGGAAAGAAACCGGAAATTGATGCTACAAAACCGCGACCAAAAGCCGCAATCATTCGTGAAAAAGGAAGTAATTCGGAACGTGAAATGGCCAATGCGATGTATTTAGCCGGATTTGATGTAAAAGATGTACACATGACTGATTTGATTTCAGGGCGTGAAACCTTGGAAGACATTCAGTTTATTGGTGCGGTAGGTGGATTTTCCAATTCAGATGTTTTGGGTTCTGCCAAAGGTTGGGCCGGAGCCTTTTTGTACAATGAAAAAGCAAAACGTGCTTTGGATAATTTCTTTAAAAGAGAAGACACCTTGTCTGTCGGAATCTGTAACGGATGTCAGTTGTTTATGGAATTGGAAGTGATTAACCCGGAACACGAAATTCACGGAAAAATGCATCACAATGATAGTCAGAAGCACGAAAGTATTTTTACTTCTGTAAAAGTACAGGAGAATAATTCTATCATGTTAAAAACACTAGCTGGTTCAACTTTAGGAGTTTGGGTTTCACATGGCGAAGGAAAATTCAAATTGCCTTATGAAGAAAGTCAGTACCATATAGTAGCCAAATACGGTTATGAAAATTATCCTGCCAATCCAAATGGTTCCGATTTCAATACGGCCATGATGTGTGATAAAACGGGGCGTCATTTAGTGATGATGCCACATATCGAACGTTCGACATTCCCTTGGAACTGGGCCCATTATCCAAAAGACAGCAACGATGAAGTGTCGCCATGGATTGAAGCATTTGTGAATGCAAGAAAATGGATTGAACAAATATAAAATAAGAAAAGGTGCAATTAAATCAAATTGCACCTTTTATTATGTTGAAAAAGTGGGATTTAGATACCTCCCAAACGTTTGTCTATAATTTTATCAAAATAATCTTTTAAGAACGCTTTACAGGCCAATTCAACCTGATCCATTTCTTTATTTCGCATAGAAATTAAATTCTTTTGCAGGTCTTTATCATTGATGTCATAAAACCCGATAGCTTTTTTACCGTCAAAAACGCAGATGTAATTGCCTTGTTGAAATTGATAATTCTTACCGTTATAGTTGATTACATATGGTGTTGTAGTTTTAGTATCAAACAAACTCCTCCCCCAACTTCTGAAAGGTTTGTCATAGCCAATCATATCTAAAATGGTTGGAAAAATGTCTATTTGTTGGCTCAAACTTGAGTCCACTCCTTTATATTTTTCATCCGGGGTATAAATCAAAATTGGTATCGCCAATCGGTTGACTATCTTATAATATTCATCATAATACACCTGGTTACAATGGTCTGCTGTGATGATAAAAATGGTATTCTCAAACCAAGCTTCTATTTTTGCGGCTTCAAAAAACTTTTTGAATGCATAATCCGTATAACCAATACATTGATGAATGGGCACATTTCCTTTTGGAAATTTTCCTTCTAAATGTTTTGGCACCAAATAAGGTTCATGAGAAGAAACCGTAAACAAAGTTGTAAAAAATGGTCCTTCCTTTTTTGATAGGGTTTGATTCATAAATTGAAAAAAGGGTTCATCCCAAATACCCCACGAACCGTCAAATTGGGTATCATCTTTAAATTCTGTCATGCCATAATAATGGTCAAAACCAAGGATGTTTCCAAACCCTAAAAACCCCATCGAACCATTAGGTGCTCCGTGAAAAAAGGAAGTATCATAGCCCTGATTATTCAAAATGGATACTAACGACTCTATGTTTTGTTTGCTGTATGGTGACGAGGTGAATGCATCTTTAAAAGAAGGTATTCCCGCCAAAACCGAAGACATTCCGTGGATGGATTTACTACCGTTGGCAAAAGCGTTTGGAAAAATCAAACTTTTAGTGGACAAAGAATCAATAAATGGTGTATAACTCACATGATTTTTTATACCGCTATCTTTATTGAAAGCACCAATGTATTCCCTACCAAAACTTTCGGTAATAATCAACACAATGTTTGGTGTTGTTTTAGGATTATTAGTATAGTGTTTTATTGGATGAAATAAAGAATCAATAACCTGATCATCCAACTCATAATCCGCCTTTTTAAAAGTTTTTACACGGATTGTTCTTAAAATAGCAAATGGAGTATTTAACACTAAATCAGCTTGCTCCATTCGGGTGACGTGTCTGTTGGCATCCACCAAATTAATAGGACGGGTACTTTTTTTGAAATCGCCTCTAATTCCTCCAACCATCAAGGTTGAAATAACCAAAAGTGAAAAAATAGACGTTGAAGCATAACTAATTTTCCCTTTGGGATAAATGATGTGTTTGATTCTGACTTTTTTATATAGATAAATCCATAAAAGTGAACATAGAATGAAAAGCAAAAACACATGCCAATATGTAATCAAAAAGCGAAATAGCATACCACCTTTGTTTGATTCATTTTGCACTAACTCCCAAGCCGATATAGTCGTTCGGGCATAGGTATATTTGTAATATATTAAGTCTATAAAATTGGTAGCATATGCTAATAAATTCGTTAGAAAATACACATAAAATAACATTCTCTGATAGCCTTGACGCGTATTTACCCAAAAAGGTAAGACAGACAACAAGACAAAAAGACTATTTACATACAAAATAGCGGTAGTATCAAATGCCAATCCATGATAATAAATGGAGAAAAAATCAACCACAGAGGTAACTTTTAAAACTTCATTATTATAACATAAAAACAGAAATCGGCTAATAAAATAAAAGACATACACTAATAGCAGTCTGTATAACAACACTTTGTATTCTCCTATTCTAAAAAAAGCTTTCATTATTAAATGGTTAAATGAATGTAATTTTTTTTTGCAAAAGTACAAAACATGAAGCATCAAAATTTTAAAAACTAATATTTTTTATTCCTAACAAAATTTACTAATTTGCAGAAAATATAACCTGTATTCTCATGATTAACATAACCCGACTTTTTGATTTTCCTTATTATCAACTTGAAAAAAATAATATTGCCGATTGCTTGGTAACCAAATACAATGGAGAATGGATTAAAACATCCACTCAGGAATATGTAGATAAAGCCAATGCTATTTCTCGTGCTTTTATAAGATTGGGAATAAAAAAAAACGATAAAATTGCTCTGATTTCTTCAACAAACAGAACAGAATGGAACATTTTTGATATTGGTTCGCTTCAAGTAGGAGCTCAAACGGTACCTATTTACCCAACAATCGCATCCGAAGATTATGAATATA
The DNA here is from genome assembly GCF_002428305.1 of Flavobacterium sp. UBA6135. Classification (GTDB taxonomy): domain Bacteria; phylum Bacteroidota; class Bacteroidia; order Flavobacteriales; family Flavobacteriaceae; genus Flavobacterium. The sequence goes on from NZ_DIVJ01000043.1 coordinate 20,473, forward strand.
TATTAAACCATTCGGAATCTAAGATTTGTGTCGTTTCAGACCAAGTGGTTTATGATAAATTGATAGCCATTAAAAATAACGTACCAACCTTAACTGAAATTTATTCATTTGATGAAATTTCAGGATGTAAAAATTGGAAAGAATTATTGGAATTAGGGGCTGATGCTTCTAATCAAAATGAGGTTGAAGAAAGAAAAAACAACGTCAAACCAGAGGAACTGGCCACTATAATTTATACTTCAGGAACTACAGGAAGACCCAAAGGTGTTATGCTTTCCCACAACAATATTGTTTCAAACGTATTGGACAGTGCTCCGCGAATACCATTTAATGAAGGTACAAGTACCGCTTTAAGTTTTTTACCCATCTGTCACATTTTTGAACGGGTTATTTTATACATCTATCAATATTATTCTGTGTCTGTTTATTTTGCCGAAAGCATAGAGAAGCTAACAGACAATCTAAAAGAAGTGCATCCCAACGTAATGACCGTTGTGCCTCGCTTGTTAGAAAAAGTATATGATAAAATTTATGGAAAAGGAGCTGAATTAACCGGAATTAAAAAGATGTTGTTCTTTTGGGCCATCGATTTAGGTTTAAAATACCAACCGTATGGCCAAAATGGCTGGTGGTATGAAAAACAATTAGGTATCGCCCGAAAATTGATTTTCAGTAAATGGAAAGAAGCTTTGGGAGGTAATCTTGATGTGATGGTTTCCGGTAGTGCCGCTCTTCAGCCGCGATTAGCTCGAATTTTTGCCGCAGCAGGTATTCCCGTAATGGAAGGTTATGGTTTAACGGAAACATCTCCCGTTATTTCTGTAAATGACATGCGTAATGGCTTGTTCCGCATTGGAACAGTTGGAAAATTGATTAAAAACGTTAACGTTAAAATTGCTGAAGACGGTGAAATTCTTTGTAAAGGACCTAACGTCATGATGGGCTATTATAAAGACGAAACATTAACCAACGAAGTAATCAAAAATGGATATTTTCATACGGGAGATATTGGTGAATTTGATAGTGATGGCTTTCTTCGTATCACCGACCGTAAAAAAGAAATGTTTAAAACGTCTGGCGGAAAATACATCGCTCCTCAATTAATAGAAAACCGATTAAAACAATCGTTCTTTATTGAACAAGTGATGGTGATTGGTGATGGCGAAAAAATGCCGGCTGCGTTCATTCAGCCTAATTTTGATTTTGTACGCGAATGGGCAAAAAGACATCAAGTGATAGATATAGCTACCAATGAAGAATTGGTAAATAATCCTAAAGTTATTGAACGTTTTCAAGAAGAAATTACAACTGCCAATGAAAATTTTGGTAATTGGGAGAAAATCAAACGTTTCGAATTGACTCCTGATGTTTGGTCCATTGATGGTGGCCATTTAACTCCAACTATGAAACTGAAAAGAAAAATAGTTAAAGAAAAATACCAACATTTATATAATAAAATATATAATTCATAAAAAATTTTAGCATTTTTTAACAAGTGTTTATCATTTTTCATAAATTTACGCCACTAACCAAAAAACATTTAAATTTATGAATGCAAAAAACGTTTTAATTTCCGGTGTAGTTGGAGGTATTGTTAATTTCTTTTTAGGCTGGGTTTTTTATGCCATGCTCTTTAAAGATTTCTTTCCGCAGTCTAATGAAGAAGATATGAATTTAGTCATTATCTTCCTAGGCTGTTTGGTCTACGGTCTTTTTATGGCCTATGTATTTGTTAAATGGGCCACTATAAGTTTAGCAAAAACAGGAGCACTTGCAGGAGCTATTTTTGGATTTTTCTATGCACTATCGGTGAATCTGTTTATGGCCTCTTCTAGTGAATTAGATGTACAAATGATGCTGCTTGATGTTGCGATCACTATTATAATGAGTGCAGCTATTGGTGCTATTATTGCGGTAATTAATGGTAAGCTGAAATAAAAAAAGCATGGATTATAAAAAGAAACGCTCTAAACAGAGCGTTTTTTTTTGTTTTTAAAAAGTAATCTTTTCCAGCGTTTCCAGCACATAAGTATGCATGACTTCTTTGTAATCTAAATGCGTCACCATTCGCAATTTTCCTTTTCCTAAGGAACTAATGGCTATGTTTTTTTGCTTTAGTTTTTCAATTACATCTAAGTCCGCAATTTTAGGTTGTACCGAGAAAATCACAATATTGGTTTCCACCGGTTCCACCCCTTGAATCCAAGGCAATCGTTGCAGCAGTAAGCCCAATTCTTTTGCACGTCTGTGATCTTCTGCTAAACGTTCGATATTATTTTCTAGTGCATAAATAGCGGCGGCGGCAACAAAACCTACTTGTCGCATGCCACCACCTAACACCTTTCTGATTCGCATGACTTTATTGTAGTGTTCTTGCGACATTAAGAGTACGGACCCAATTGGGGTTCCCATACCTTTTGAAAAACAGACGGATATGGTATCAAACAATTGTCCATATTGCAATGGGTCTTGGTTTTTTGCCACTAAAGCATTCCACAAACGGGCTCCATCTAAATGATATTTCAATCCATGTTTTACACATACTTTTTTAATGGCTGCTAAATCTGACATTTCATAACAAGCTCCTCCTCCTTTATTAGTCGTGTTTTCTAAAGAAACTAAGGAAGTCAACGGACTATGGTAAAAGTCAGGCGGATTAATAGCTTCCTCCACTTGTTGTGCGGTTATCATCCCTCGATTGCCCTCAAGCAATTTACAGGAAACCCCACTATTAAACGAAACACCACCACCTTCATAATTATAAATATGCGCATATTTATCGGCTATCAATTGTTCTCCGGGTTGCGTATGCAATTTGATTGCTGCTTGATTGGCCATCGTTCCTGACGGAAAAAACAAAGCGGCTTCCATGCCAAAAAATGCAGCAACTTTTGCTTCCAGTTCATTTACGGTAGGGTCTTGTTTGAAAACATCGTCTCCTACTTTGGCGTTAAACATGGCACGTAACATATCCGCATTTGGTTTGGTAACCGTATCACTCACTAAATTTATTTCCATTATTAAAATCTATTTTAATTAAATCTTACTACTTGTTATGTGAACTCATTAAAAAGAACTTAATCTTTTACATTCAACTACTTATATGACATATAGGTCTAAAAAGTAAATCCCATTTTTTTGATTAGGACAAATCACAACTTGTTCCTACCTTTGCAAAAAACAAAACTACAATAATTATGACAAATACCGAACAAATTAAAGGTATTGTGGAGCGTCTTGGTGCGTTGAGGAGGTATCTTTGACATCGATAAGAAGTTAATAGAAATTACCAACGAAGAAGAAAAAACGTTTGACCCCAATTTTTGGAACAATGCTAAGGAAGCGGAACTTATAGTACGAGAACTTCGTTCCAAGAAAAAATGGGTAGAGGATTACCAAAAAGCAGTCAATCTCTCAGAAGAACTGCAAATGGTTTTTGAGTTTTACAAAGAAGGTGATGCGTCTGAAGAAGAAGTAGATGCTGTCTTTGACCAAGCGAATCTTTTAATCGAAAATTTAGAGTTCAAAAACATGCTTTCCGAAGAAGGAGACAGCATGAGTGCTGTGTTGCAAATCACTGCCGGAGCCGGTGGTACAGAAAGTTGTGATTGGGCCTCTATGCTGATGCGGATGTATTTGATGTGGGCCGAAAAAGAAGGCTATAAAATCAAAGAACTCAACTTTCAGGAAGGCGATGTAGCCGGAATCAAAACCGTTACCCTAGAAATTGAAGGCGATTATGCTTTTGGTTATTTAAAAGGGGAAAACGGCGTACATCGATTAGTGCGTATCTCCCCTTTTGACAGTAATGCCAAACGACATACCTCGTTTGCGTCTGTATATGTGTATCCTTTGGTGGATGACACTATTGAAATTGACATCAATCCGGCTGATTTAGAAATCATTACTTCTCGTTCGAGTGGTGCTGGCGGTCAAAATGTAAACAAAGTGGAAACCAAAGTACAATTATTTCACAAACCAACCGGAATTCAAATTCAATGCTCGGAAACCCGTTCACAACAAGACAACCGTCAACGAGCCATGCAAATGTTGCGTTCGCAGTTATATGAAATTGAATTGAAAAAGCAAATGGCACAGCGAGCTGATATTGAAGCCGGAAAAATGAAAATTGAATGGGGTTCTCAAATCCGAAACTATGTCATGCAACCCTATAAATTGGTAAAAGACGTAAGAACCGGACAAGAAACCAGCGATGTAGACGGCGTCATGAATGGCGAAATAGACGAATTTTTAAAAGCGTATTTGATGATGATGGGTCAGAAAGAGGAATAGTTTTCGGGTTGCAGGTTGCGAGTTACGGGTTTTAGAAACGCTGAAAAAAGTATACGCTATTGTTACCTAAAAATCATTTTTCAAATTCTCTAACGTTTTCGTATTTTAGCAACAAATAAAAACACTACAACATATAATGGACATCAACTTCAACAAAAACGAAGACCACAACAAGCTTTTACTTTCTGATTTAAAACAGCGGTTTGCTCAAGTAAAATTGGGTGGCGGTGAGAAACGTATTGCCAAACTGCATGCAGAAGGTAAAATGACGGCTCGCGAACGTATTGATTATTTGCTAGACCCAAAAGCAAAAAGCATTGAGATTGGAGCTTTCGTAGGTGACGGTATGTATGCCGAACACGGTGGTTGTCCTTCCGGAGGTGTGGTTGTAAAAATAGGTTATATTAAAGGAAAACAATGTGTGATCGTAGCCAATGATGCTACTGTAAAAGCCGGAGCTTGGTTTCCGATTACCGGAAAGAAGAACTTAAGAGCTCAGGAAATTTCCATTGAAAACCGATTACCCATTATCTATTTGGTAGATAGTGCCGGCGTATATTTACCGATGCAAGATGAAATCTTTCCGGATAAAGAACATTTCGGTCGCATTTTCAGGAACAATGCTATAATGAGCAGTATGGGAATTACACAAATTGCTGCCGTAATGGGAAGTTGTGTGGCTGGTGGAGCCTATTTACCAATTATGAGTGATGAAGCCATGATTGTGGACAAAACCGGAAGTATATTCTTAGCCGGAAGTTATTTAGTGAAAGCCGCCATTGGCGAAAACATAGACAACGAAACCTTAGGTGGAGCCACAACACACTGCGAAATTTCAGGGGTGACAGACTACAAAGCTAAAGACGATAAAGATGCTTTAGACCGCATTAAAAGTATTGTTGGGAAAATTGGCGATTATGACAAAGCCGGATTCAACAGAATAAAAGCAGAAAAACCTGCCTTGAAGGAGGAAGATATCTATGGTATTATTCCAAAATCGAGATCAGACCAATACGATATGATGGAAGTAATCAAACGACTGGTTGATAACTCCGAAATGGATATGTATAAAGAAGGCTACGGACAATCCATCATCACGTGCTATGCTCGAATTGACGGTTGGGCCGTGGGTATTGTGGCCAACCAACGTACGGTTTCCAAAACAAAAAAAGGGGAAATACAATTTGGTGGTGTGATTTATTCGGATTCTGCCGATAAAGCGACCCGTTTTATTGCGAATTGCAACCAAAAGAAAATACCGTTAGTTTTCCTTCAGGATGTCACCGGATTTATGGTAGGAAGTAAATCAGAACACGGCGGCATTATCAAAGACGGAGCCAAAATGGTGAATGCGGTTTCCAACTCTGTTGTACCCAAATTCACTGTGATTGTAGGCAACTCCTATGGAGCAGGAAACTACGCCATGTGTGGAAAAGCCTACGACCCTCGATTAATCTTTGCTTGGCCAAGTGCCGAATTAGCCGTAATGGGTGGTACGCAAGCCGCTAAAGTTTTAGCACAAATTGAAGCTTCTTCTTTAAAAGCTAAAGGGGAAATAATTGATGAAGTAAAAGAAAAAGAACTCTTTGACAAAATAAAAGCCCGTTATGATGCCCAGGTTTCACCTTATTATGCCGCATCAAGATTGTGGACTGATGCGATTATTGACCCATTAGAGACACGTACTTGGATTTCTATGGGTATTGAAGCGGCTAACCACGCTCCTATTGAAAAGAAATTTAATTTGGGGGTGATACAAGTGTAATTGGTCTGTTTTTTGATTAAAAACAAAAAACAACTCTTATGAAAAAATATATACTTTTTATTATTGCTTGCTTAAGTCTTCATCTATCTGCTCAAACGGAAGAATATTCAGGAACATATGTATTTAATAGAGAATCAGAAAAAAATGAAGTTTTAGAATATAAACTCGATTTGAATGGTGACGGCACATTTCAGTTTACTAGTTATCGCACAGATATTGGAAAAAATGAGTACCATCATTACAGCAAAGGTAAATGGACGGTTAAAAATAAAGTGATTCATTTTTCAACTGAAGATATTGATTTAGAGGAAAAGATCACTTTAGACTTTACAGGAACAACGGCAAGAATCATCAAAAAGTCACCCAGAGATATGTCAGACAAAGTAGTGCCCACAGCACTTCAATTTTATAAATCTAAAATTTTTTGGATAGCCAATCTAAAACTCATTTTTGTAGAATAACTATTTCTAAAACACAAAATCATACCTTTTTGTGACACTTCATTAAATATGACTAAAATCATATTTTAGGGTTAAAAAAACACCCAATTTTGCTCCAAAATATAGCAACATGGAATTTTGGAAAAAAAGAACAGCCGCAGAACGACTACAACATATTGAAAAAGCCTTACAGGAAAATGTAAATTTTTCAAAAGATGCCTCTTTAGGTTATCCGGCGTCAAAATTAGACGGTAAAGTGTTTTATGATGATGCTCCTTTCTTAAAAGATGCTCCGGTATTAATGACTTTTGTGGCCAATCCGAATCATATCGGTTGTCATACCACAGGTACGTCGGAAAAGGCGTTTAAAGGGACACAGCAAATTGAAAGAGAAACATTGGATATTTTGGCTGTAGATATTTTTGGAGCTGAAAAAAATCAATTTGATGGATACATAGCTTCAGGCGGGACTGAAGCCAACCTGCAAGCCTTGTGGATGTATCGAAACAATTTTATGAAGCATTTCAATGCACAACCCAATGAGATTGCAATCATAGCTTCTGAAGATACCCACTACTCTATTGCCAAAGGAGCCAACTTACTTTTAATTGATTGGATAAGCATTCCGGTTGGGTTTGAAAATAGAAAAATCGACAAAGAAGCTTTGAATACTATGCTTGCTGATGCGATTGAAAAAGGTAAAAAGTATTTTATTGTAGTCTGTAATATGGGAACCACAATGTTTGGTTCTGTTGACAACCCAGAAGACTATTGTGAGATATTGGAAAACTATGATGCCCAATTTTCTATTCATATTGATGCCGCTTATGGAGGGTTTGTTTATCCTTTTTTGGCAAAGGATAATACCCCTTTAAGTTTCAAAAACCCAAAGGTATCGTCTATTACTGTGGATGCTCATAAAATGTTACAAGCTCCTTATGGAACGGGAGTTTTTTTATGTAGAAAAAATTTAATTGAAAATGTGTTAACACAAGAAGCTCAATATGTTGAAGGGATGGATTTGACCTTATCGGGAAGTCGTTCCGGAGCAAATGCAGTTGCTGTTTGGATGATTTTAAATACCTACGGACCGAATGGATGGTTTGAAAAAATTAAAATTCTTCAAATGCGTACCGATTGGTTTTGCAAACAATTAGACCAAATGAAAATTACTTATTTTAGAGAAGTCAATATGAATATTGTGACCATCAAGTCTGAATATATTCCGGCAGAAATAGCGGCTCATTTTGATTTAGTTCCACAAAAACACAATGACCAAAACCAATGGTATAAAGTGGTTTTGATGGAACATGTAGAAGTAGATCATCTTAACCAATTGTTGGAAGAACTTAAAGAAAACACCGTGACGATTATTTCTTAACTAGTAAACATAAAAAAAGCCACTAAAAGTGGCTTTTCTGTTTGTATAGAACTTTAATTACGAATTTGTTTCTGCTTTTTTTGCAGAACAACATGCTTTTTTAGCAGAACCACAGTCTTTCTTCTCTTCCGAAGCTTCTGCTTTTTCTGTTTTAGCTTTCGCTTTTTTCTTGTCTTTATTTTTTGGTTCACCAGCCATAACATCCATTGAGAATAAGAACGATGCTACTGCAAATAAGGCTACAATTTTTTTCATACTATTTAAATTTTAACGGTTAATGTAATGAATTGAAAAACAAATATATATATTTTTTTAAAACGAACAGTGTTAATTTTGTATAATTTTTTCAGAAATGATTTGAAGCAACTGTTGTTTGGACAATACACCCGACTGTCGCCACACTTGTTTTCCGTTTTGAAATAAGAGCATGGTGGGTACTCCTTTTACTTGGTATTGAGACGCTAGGCTCTGATTTTTATCTACGTCAATTTTGATAATTGAAATGGTTTCACCTAGGCTGTCCTTTACTTCTTTGAGTATTGGACTTAAGGATTGACAAGGTCCGCACCAGGTGGCGAAAAAATCTACTAACACAGGTTTGTCAGTGTTGATGATATCTTGAAAGGTTTTCATTAGTAATCCATTTTATTGTTTCCAATTCAAATAACCACCTTCTAAATCGATGACTTCAGTGAAACCAAAGTCAACCATTTTCTTGGCTGCGGTTTGACTTCTAGCTCCACTACGGCAATAAATATAAACGGGTTGGGTTTTGTCTAGTTTTTGAATCTCCGTTTCAAAATCAGCTCCATTAACATTGATATTCAGGGCGTGAGCAATAGCTCCTTCAGAAAATTCCTCGGAAGTTCTGACATCTACCAGTTGCACCTCCCCTTTTGAGATTGCTGTTTTAAAAGCATCGGGAGCAATGATCTTTACTTTGGGGTTTGACTGCGACTGACACGAAATTGTCATTACCGACAGTAATAGTATAACCAGTATTTTTTTCATCTTCTTTACATTTATTTTATTATTTTTCTAAACAGGTAAAGCATTCGTTCTATTACAACGTACTCGGACAAACATAGGCCGTACGTTTAATACCTGTATTTTTAATCGCGGCATAACCTCCTTTGACATCAATCACATTGTGGTAGCCACGAGCTTTTAAAATAGAAGCGGCAATCATGCTGCGATAGCCTCCGGCACAATGCACATAGAAATCTTTGTCTTTAGGGAATTCAGCGATATGGTCATTTAAAAAGTCCAAAGGTGTGGACGGTACATTTTCAATGTGCTCCGAATTGTACTCTCCCGGCTTTCTGACATCAAAGACTGCGGCATTTTCGTTCATCTTTTGTTCCAATTCGGTAGCAGATACGGTAGTAACCGTGTCATATTCTTTACCGGAACTACGCCATGCGTCAAAGCCACCTTTTAAATAGCCAATGGCACTGTCATACCCCACACGAGACAAACGGGTGATGGTTTCTACTTCTTTTCCTTCGGGGGCTACAATTAGAATGGGTTGTTTGTAATCTAAAATTAAGGCACCTACCCAAGGAGCAAAACCACCTTCGAGACCGATAAAAATGGATTTTGGAATATGGCCTTTTGCAAATTCATCCTGATGACGCACGTCCAGTATCAAGGCGTTGGTGTCATTAGCAATCAACTCAAAGGCATTGGCATCCAATGCTTTTGCTTCTTTTATGATGTCTTCTACATTACTGTAGCCTTCTTTATTAAGTTTCACATTCATTGGAAAATAAGCCGGAGGAGGTAATAAACCATCAGTTACTTCTGCGACAAACTCTTCTTTGGTCATGTTGGCTCGCAAGGCATAATTGGTTGCTTTTTGTTCCCCAATAGTACCCACCGTTTCTTTACTTAAGTTTTTCCCACAGGCAGAACCTGCACCATGAGCCGGATAAACAATAACATCATCGGCCAATGTCATGATTTTTGTACGTAAACTATCAAACAACAAGCCTGCTAATTGCTCTTGTGTCATGTGTGCGGCTTTCTGAGCCAAATCGGGACGACCTACATCACCTAAGAACAAGGTATCACCACTGAAGATGGCGTGATCTTTACCGTTTTTATCTTTCAACAGATAGGTGGTGCTTTCCATTGTATGTCCGGGGGTATGCAAAGCAGTAATGGTGATATCGCCGAGTTGAAATACTTCACCATCGGTGGCAATATGAGCTTTAAAACTCGGATTAGCATTGGGACCGTAAACAATAGTAGCTCCTGTTTTTTCCGCTAAAGTAACATGACCGCTAACAAAGTCGGCATGAAAATGTGTTTCAAAAATGTATTTAATTTTTCCAACAACTGCATCTGCTTTGTCAATATAAGATTGTACTTCCCGTAACGGATCAATTATGGCAACTTCGCCTTGACTTTCAATAAAATAAGCTCCTTGAGCTAAACAACCGGTGTATATTTGTTCAATTTTCATAATTCGTTTTTTTTTGATTACAAAAGTAAACCTGCATGGGTACTCATACAGTAACATTAGTTACAAAGATACGGATTTTTGAAAAGGATTGAAAGGGATGGGTTAGTTTGTGAGGAAATTAAGAAAGGTGTTTGGTGTATCTATATGAGTAGTTTACCATTGTTAAGAATCGAAGTGACTCTCTTGTTTTGAATTTTGTATTATAGCGTTTACAGTTTTATTTTACCATTGACCTACACACCTGAAGTCAGGTTTCAATGTATTATGACAGGTCATTATTTGTTTTTTATTGGCTTTCTAGATTTGGATTTCCTTGTAGGTATTGTCAGGTAAACTTGGTTAGTGATTGTAAAACTAGGTAATCTAGCTAACGAAGTCTTTAAGGAAAAACTTGATTTGCTTTTGAAAAGGATGGAAGAGTTGATTATATTTGAGTGGATTCAATAGTTAGTCGTTAACTTTCAGCCCCGGAAAAAATGAATTATAAAAATAATAGGTTTAACCCATTGGGTGTAATTAAATTTTGGAAATAATTTTGCCACTAATTCACTAATTTTTTATTATAATTACCCGTTGGGTGTAATTATTTTTAGTAAAATAAATGGATTAGATATTGGTCAAGATACTGAAATTCAGTATCTTGATGTCGCCAAACAAACCAATATCTATGACAAATATAGTTAAAAATTATTTTAAAGTTTTAGAAGTTATAAGTTCTTTGAATTGTGAGTTAGTTTATAAATCAGGTGTTGGAAGAAGAGAAAAAATATCTGATTTAGAGGTAGTTGCATTGAGTTTGACTGCTGAATTTATGTCTATAGATAGTGAAAATTCATTGTTTAAGCAGATAAATCAAGTAGAAATTCCAAATTTAATAGAGCGAAGTCAGTTCAATAAAAGAAGAAGAAAACTGTTCTTGTTTTCAGAGGAAGTTAGAACCAAATTAGCAAAGAAATTTTTTAGAATTTGAAGACTATTTTATTGTCGATAGTATGCCGCTTGAGATATGTAAATTTTCTCGCCATAATAGAGTAAAAATATGTAAAGAGGAATTTGAAAGTGCCCCCATCAAAAGGATTTTGTGCATCACAAAACAATTGGTTTTATGGGTATAAACTTCATGGGGTTTGTTCTGTAGCTGGAGTATTTCATTCATTGGATATTACAAAAGCAGGAGTTCATGATGTACATTTTTTGAAGAACATAAAACAACAAATGTCTGATTGTGTGCTTCTTGGTGACAGAGGATATTTGTCGGAAAGCATTCAGTTGGACTTATTTCAAACAGCAAATGTAAAATTAGAGACACCGATGAGAATAAATCAGAAGCAATATAAATCACAGCCTTACATCTTTAGAAAATCAAGAAAAAGAATAGAAACTTTGTTTTCGCAGTTGTGCGACCAGTTCATGATCAGAAGAAATTATGCCAAATCTTTTGAAAGGTTTAAAACAAGAATCTTAGCAAAAATAACGTCTCTAACTTTAGTTCAATATATCAATAAATTTATCTTTGACAGACCAATTAATAATATCAAAAATCAAATCATTTAATTACACCCAACGGGTTATAATTATTAGATTTAATTCGAATTTTCATCGAAGATGAACAAATTATTGCGTTTAATCAATTTACAATTCGAGAATTCGTGGTAAAAAAACAAGATAATCTTGAAACAAATAATTACACCCAACGGGTTAGGTTTAGAAGTTTTAAAACAAGTATAAATACCCTACTCATTGTCTACGACTTCTCAGCAAATAAACAATTTCAAATTTTATTATATTTAAAATAATTATTTTTAGAATAAGGTTACTTTGTCTTCTTCAGTTAATCTAGAATACTATGTCATCCCTACAGAGACCTATCCGCCGATACTGAAGAGTTTTCACAATAAAAGGAACACAAATCATATTACACCGAACCTATAACCTCGACGCAAGGAGAGATCCCATTATCCAAGTCACAAGCAGCTTATCAGGTTCAGTTTTTTCATTCCGAGGAATATTGAAGTGAAGTCAGGAACCTCTTAAGCAGTACACCGTTTACCAAGCCATACACAATTTATCTCTTATAGCAATCCCCACATTTATGTTTTGATAATCAATAAATTAGAGCGATTGTATTAGAATTTTAGTTATATTTGTTAAGGCACTTGAACAAATTGCCAAAAACGCAAAGCAAGAATCATTCTGCGACATTGAAATGACTCATCTAAAAATCTAAACCCATGAAAGTAAACGCATATGCAGCCCTTGAACCCAAAGCAAAACTAACCCCCTATTCGTATGAATTAGGTCCTTTAGGGACAGAACAAGTTGACATCAAAGTAGCCTATTGTGGCATTTGTCATTCCGATTTGAGTATGATTAATAATGATTGGGGAATGACGCAGTATCCCTTAGTTCCCGGTCACGAAATAATTGGAGAAGTAATAGCTGCAGGAGCTGCGGTTAAAAATCTAAAAGTAGGCGATAAAGTCGGAATCGGATGGATGAGTGGCTCGTGCATGAGCTGCGTACAATGTATGGATGGTCAACATCATCTTTGTTCTCACGGCGAAGCAACTATTGTTGGCAGAAACGGTGGTTTTGCTGATACGGTTCGTGGTCATTGGTCATGGGCTATTCCACTACCGGAAGCCATAGACCTAAGCAAAGCCGGACCTTTGCTTTGTGGCGGGATAACAGTTTTTAATCCTATCATTTTAGCCGGAGTAAAACCCACGGATAAAGTAAGTGTTATAGGAATTGGCGGATTGGGACATATGGCTATAAAATTTTTAAAACACTGGGGCTGTGAGGTCATTGCATTTAGTTCCAATCCCGATAAAAAGAAAGATATTTTAGCTATGGGTGCGAGTAAAGTGATTAACTCTACAGTTCCGGAAGAATTGGAAAGTATAGCAGGAAAGCTAAATTTTATTTTGAATACTACTAATGTTACATTGGATTGGAACTCCTATTTGACAGCTTTAGCACCAAAAGGTCGTTTTCACACGGTAGGTGCTGTTTTGGAACCGATGGCAATCCCTGCTTTTAGTTTAATTATGGGAGAAAAAACAGTAGGTGGAAGTCCGATTGGCAGTCCTGCGTTGACAAAAACGATGCTTGATTTTTGTGTACGACACAACATTTATCCGGAAGTAGAAGAATTTCCTATGGCTAAGGTAAACGAAGCGATTGCCCATTTAGAAGAAGGAAAAGCAAGATTTAGAATAGTATTGCGGAATTAAACAATTATAAAAATGGAGAAACACCAATTGGAGAAAAAATGTAATAACATCGGAATATCTTCAAAAGCAGTGAATCCCAAAAGCCAAACGAGTAGAAACTAAAATCAAATACGTATGCCAAAGTATGTCATTGAAAGAGAAATTCAAGGAGCCGGGAGTTTAACCCCTGACCAATTGAAAGCAATATCGCAAACTTCATGTGGGGTTTTGAATCAATTGGGGCCCGAAATTGAGTGGGTTCACAGCTATGTCACCACCGATAAAATTTATTGTGTGTATAACGCCTCAACAGAGGAGCTGGTTCGTGAACACGCAAAAAGAGGTGGATTTCCGGCTAATGTTATTTCTGAAGTGGCCACAATCATTGATCCCTCAACCGCCAATTGAAGCCAAAACTTGGATTAGATAATGCCAATTTATTCTTTCTATAAACTCAACAAATTGGGTTGAGCTAAAGTATTAATTGCCTTTTTTTTTACTATTTAACCGAAGACTCGTGTTGATAAAGGTCATTCTATCAACTTTAACTTTTGTTAAAAATCAATTGTTCCTTTGAGCTCTTAAATACTGTTTTTCAGCTATTTGAACTGTCTACTTATAAGGTTACTATTATTAGACAGTCTATGAACAACCTCACTAGTTTCTTAAAAAAATACTATATTCTTTGTAAGAAAAATAGAATTTCGTACTTTTATGACCTAATAGAAATAGGTAAAAAAAAACATAATTTTACTCACCTTTCAAGTCAACAATATCGTAAAACAAGGAATGGAAAAATTTGACCGCAAAAAACATTGGGAATCCATTTATCAAACAAAAGAACTGAAAGACGTAAGTTGGTTTGAACCCACTCCAAAAACTTCATTAGATTTTATCAAACATTATAATTTGCCAATCACTGCAAAGATTATTGACATTGGCGGTGGCGACAGTTTTCTAGTAGACCATTTGTTAGATAACGGTTATCAAGATATAACCGTCTTAGACATTTCAGAAGCTGCTATTGATAAAGCTAAACTTCGTCTTGGCGAACGCTCAAATCAAGTCAAATGGATTGTAACCGATGTCACTAAGTTTACACCAACTGAGCAATATGATTTTTGGCATGACCGAGCGGCATTTCATTTTTTGACAGATGAAACAGAAATATCCAACTATCTCTCTACTGTTCAAAAAAGTATCACCCCAACCGGTATTTTAGTTATTGCAACTTTTTCTGAACAAGGTCCCGAAAAATGTAGTGGCATAAGTATCAAACAATATTCTGAAAAAACTATGGCAGAACGACTGAGTAAACAGTTTGAAAAGTTACAATGTAAAACTATTGACCACAAAACACCATTTGATACGATTCAGAATTTTGTTTTTTGTAGTTTTAGAAAATTACAAGTTAAACAATAGTGACGTTTACAATTAGGTATTATAAAGGTATCAGTTTATGACATACAAGCTAACCACGCATCCAATCAAGAATAAATGGAACTAGTAATTATTTCCGTAGCTGCTTTTCTGGTAGCGATTCTCACTTTCTTTTCGGGTTTCGGTCTCGGAACGATTCTAACACCGGTATTCATGCTCTTTTTTCCGGTAGAAATAGCAATAGCCTTAACGGGAGTGGTACATTTTTTTAACAATATATTTAAACTGTTATTAGTGGGTCGTAAGGCAAATAAAGCGGTATTATTACGATTTGGCATACCTGCGGTTATAGCCGCAGTGTTAGGTTCATGGCTATTAATAAATAGTTCTGATTGGCACCCCCTATTTTCATATACGGCATTTGGAAAGGACTTTGAGGTATACCCGTTGAAGTTCATTGTTGCAATTTTAATCCTCATTTTTGCAAGTATGGAACTTATCCCCTATTTCAGCAAGCTACAATTTAATAAAAATAAGCTTCCATTAGGAGGAGCATTGAGTGGCTTTTTTGGTGGACTTACAGGAAATCAAGGAGCTCTGAGAAGTGCTTTTTTAATAAAAGCCGGTCTTTCAAAAGAAGCTTTTGTAGGCACGGCAGTAGTAGTCTCCACTTTTGTAGACTTCACTCGTTTGAGCCTTTATGCTACAAAATTTGCCACATCAGGCCTAACCGACAATCTGACTTTGGTAATTGCTGCTACTGTCTCCGGAATTGCAGGATCCTATTTAGGCAACAAACTTTTAAAGAAAGTAACCCTACGCTTTATACAAGTAACGGTAGCCCTACTGCTCATGACCATTTCCCTTGCACTCGCAGCAGGGCTTTTATAATCGGTTTTTTTATCCTGTTTGGGTTAGAATACACTCTGAAACACGTGCCACTAAAATCTCAAGATAAAAAAAACGCTTACATGGTATTTTTTGTTTAGGATTACTTTAAGTGAATGAAAACTCATTTTGTTTTTTTATGATACCAATTATGGAAATTTTACTTTTTAAAGTATTTTTCTCATAATTACCATTTAATTTGACTACTTATTGACTTATTTATGTAAATATCCAAAACCTTTAATCTGGTTTTTATGTAGTAATTAACTACAAATTATGCACTTCATCAATAAATAAATACTAGTCATCGACAACCATATCGTTATAAAATGTAGTAATTACACTTTAACGATTTTAATTTGATTTATGACTGTTTTTTTGTTTTAACATTTATAACCGGTAGTAAGTTTGCCTAGAAATCAATCCCAAATTGGTTTCGTAAACCTAAATTAATTTTAACCGTTCTTAATTATGAAAACAAAATTGATAGAAAACTATCTCAAATCACTTACTTTTTTGCTACTGTTAGTTAGTCATTTAAGTATCAGCCAAACCGTTTATAAAACGATAGCTAACGGAAACTGGACCAGCGCTTCTACTTGGCAAAACGGATTAGTACCGAGTAGTACGATTGCTTCCAATCATGTAGTTACAATTAACCATGTGGTTACTTACAACAACAGTAATGACTTGAAAGTGTATGGGAAAGTCAACATCATTAACGGAACATTCAGAACCGCTTTGAGTGGTAATGGAGAAGACCGGTCCGTATTTGTTTATTCCAATGCTACGTGGAACATGTGTAATGCCAAAATGTATTTACCGATTTTCAGTGGCTCTTATGGTTCTCTTTCAGGAGATAACAAATCCGGGAATTTTGTCAACGAAAACGGAAAAATATACATATATAATTCCGTCGTTGAAATTGCTCAAAATTGGGAAGACAAGAGTAATTCCAATGGTGGTATTCGAGAATTAGTAAACAGCTGTTTGAAAGTTGGCGAAAATTTTATCAATAAAGGAGCCAATGATTTGTTTGAATCTACAAATATTACTATCGGATTACACGGTAGTGGTAATTTTAAAAATGAATACAAAATTACTTTTAAAGACAATTGCAGTTTACGTTTAAGCGGGTCGGGTTCGTTAGAAAACACCTCTGGCTCACAAGGCGTTTTTGGCTCAGGCAGTACAACAGTACCTGATTTAGTAGCCTTACGAATAAGTAATGGAAATGCTTCTATAGAAAAATCTTGGTCTGCAAAAATTTTTAATTTTTGTAGAAGTGGAGGAAGTGTAAGTGGAAGTTTTGCTAGCTTTTTTACTAACAGCATTACAAATAACAATACTACACAAGCATGTACGGCTATTACTAATTTAGCTTTTAGTTGTCCTGAGGCTGCTTGTGTTTTAAGTATATCTGCTGCAGAAACACAGCCGGTGAGTTGTTCAAATGGCGTGATTGCTGCTAATGGATCTGCAACGGTTACCATTGCTCCTGGTACAGCAGTTACTGATTGTTTTGGAAATTCAGGGGTTACCTACAGTTGGAACACCAATCCTGTTCAAACCACCGCTACGGCAACAAATTTATTACCAGGAACCTATACTGTTACTGTTACTGATGCGGCAGGATGTGTGGCAACTTCAACGGTGACTTTGGCTCCGCCAACACCAGAGATTGAAACGACCACTGTTAGTGCTTGTGTTACTTATACGTGGAGTGAAAACAATCAAACCTATACACAAAGCGGTACTTATACTATACCGGGAGATTGTGTAACTAAAAAGTTGGAATTGACTATTGTTGCTCAACCGGAACGACCAACAACGGCTTGTTACGAAACAGCAACGTTCAATACTATATCATGTCAGTGGGATATAACTGGAACACAACCAACTGAACCAGCTAAAGTTAACTGTTGGGATGATTACCAATTCAACACAACTAGTTGTTCATGGGTAAACCAAGGTTCACAACCAACTGAACCAGCTAAAGTAAAATGTTGGGATGCTTTTGTCTTTAATACAGTAAGTTGTAAATGGGACAATACCGGAACAAAACCGGATGCTATAGAAGTTAATGAAACCGCATGTGATTCGTTTACTTGGGCTATTAGTGGTTTGGTTTATACGAACAGTGGTAGTTATGAGTTTATTACAGCCAACTGTGTTATCTATGTATTGAATTTGAACTTAGAGGCTTGTCCGCAACCATGTCAGTTCCAAACCTATTCCCAAGGAGGATGGTCAAATACGAACTCACCCTTGAGTGTTAGTTTTATGAATCAATATTTCCCGAATGGCTTAATGATTGGTCAAGCAGGAAGGTCATTAAAACTGACTACTGTCCAGGCTATTAGAAACTTCCTTCCTAACGGAGGAACACCGGATCGATTAGCTTCGGGTAATAAAGAGAATCAAAACAACAAGCAAGTGAAAAATGTATTTGCGGGTCAGTTAGTTGCATTACTATTAAATGTTGCGGCGAACCCCGGAATGGAACAAGCCACCATCGTTTCGCAAGATGCAAGCTTTAATGGAAAAACAATTGCTTGGTTAATTGCCGAGTCACAAGCTAAGATTGGTTCAAGTACGCCGGTGAGCAGTACTTTGTTATCTAAGTTATCTAATGCCTGTGAAGCAGTAAATCTTAGTTTCCATGGGGTGGCTACAGGTTATGTAGATTGTCAGCCTAATGAAGCCAGAATGGCAGCAGAAGAATTGTCAACAAAAGCTTTGGAAACTGTAGTTACAGCCTATCCAAACCCATCCAATGCTTCGTTTACACTTACTAATCCATCTGCATTTGATGTGACGGTTACTGTGTACTCGATTAGTGGTAAAGTTGTTACAAAACAACATATTCTACCTGCACAATCCAACTATGAATTTGGTTTAGAGTATGAAGCAGGTATGTATTTGGTAGAGATTCAAGGGACCAATTATAAAAATCATTTAAAATTGATTAAAAGATAATTGAACTAAAATTTTTAAAAACAATAACCCTAATAGTGGTCGGAAGAGATTCCGGCCATTATTTTTTTTTAGGAATGAGGTTGTTCAAAGAGGTACTAACGGAATTTTTCTGAAAACACACTTGCTGTATTTGCTGTTGAAAACTAAAAGTACAAAAGTAAACCCTGCTTTATTGGATAAGCTTAAAAGTACTTACCAAATAATCCAAACCAAAGTCCTTGGATTAAAGTTCAAAGTATACAATTTATAAAAGGAACTATAGTGTATTCAATAGTCTAATTGACTATTATAAACTTATAATAATCAACTGAAAATTAAATGTTTTTAATTTTTAATCAATATTCTCTCTTAAAATTGCTATTCTACGGAATTAATGTCAATAATTGTTGTCTCCAATTGTATAATGAATTGGGAGTTTTTCCCCTAATTGTTTAAAAACAGGTAGTTTATCGATAAAAACACACCATTTATATAATGTTTTTCTTCTTTTTTTCAATGATTTGTAGCTAAACGATTTTTTTTAACATCTCAACTCCTATTTGTTGTAATTCATTTTTATGCTTATAAGTTTGTCCTCGTAAAATGAAAGTAAAATTTCATGAACCCAAATTATTTAAAAACAAACCGTGTGTATTATGAAAACTAATGAATTTAATTTCTTACTGAGACTAATTAAACGCTTTTGTGTTTTAATTTTTTTCTCACTTAGCCTGCAGGTCATTGCACAACCTACTTGGCAATCTTCCACCACTGCTGTTGGGAGCAACAGCAGTGCAAATATTACTAAACCAAGCGGAATAGTAGCAGGAGATTTACTGATAGCCGGAGTGATGTTTGAGTCTGGTTCTAGTGCTACTTTAGCAGTTCCAACGGGTTGGACTTTAATACTTAGAACTAATCAAAGTAGTAATATCGGTATGGCAACTTATTATAAAATTGCTAGTGCCACAGAATCTGCTTCAGACAGTTGGGGTTTTGGTGGAGGCAAATGGTCCATCGGAATCAGTAGAATAACCGGTGCTTCTGTAGATAACATTATTTCAAATGGAACAGCAAGTAGTTCTTCTTCAACTAGTGTAGTAGCACCTTCTATCACTACTACTTCAGCAAATAATTTAATTTTAAATTTTTATTCTAATAAAAAAGATGCAACTTATACAGCTGCTTCAGGAACTACAGAGCGTTATGATGCTCCAAATACTTCAGGAGGTCTTCCTTCAAACATGATGGCTACTTATGTTCAAGCCACATTGGGTGAAACAGGAGCTAAAACGGCTATAGCCTCTGTATCCGAAACTTGGATAGCACAAACCATTGTATTGAGTCCATGTATTACAAGTGCAGGAACTTTGAGTGGTACACAAGCAATATGTTTAAACGGAGCTACACAATTAAATTCTACAGTTTTAGGTGGAACTTGGTCTTCCAATAATACAGCTGTTGCAACAGTCAACTCTTCAGGAGTGGTAACAGGCCTTTCTGTAGGAACAGCAACCATCACTTATACTATTGCCGGTATAGGAGGATGTTTAAATGGTACCGCTACACGAACTGTAACAGTAAATCAGACTCCTATCACAGCTAACGCTATTGTCTGTGCCGGTGGAACGGGAGAATTAACTGCTACCTCATCATGTTTAGACTTAACAGGACAAACAAGTGGTCCAAATGATGCAGGTACAGGTGCTAATGTGACAGGTGTTGGTGGATCTAATAATTGGTCAAATCCTAATAATATAACTATTTCAGGATCTAATGCTACAAGAACTTTATCAGGTGGTCAAATATCAAATTATTTGCGAGGGACTAATTATGGTTTTCAAATCCCTTCAAACGCTATTATTAACGGTATATCTGTAATCATAAATCGCCAATCTTCAAGTGTTAGTAGTGGTGGAATTCAAGACAATGAAGTAAAACTAGTTGTTGGAGGTACAATTCAAACTACAAACAAAGCAGTTACAGCTACAAATTGGCTAACTAGTTCAAATGATGTAACTTACGGTGAACCTACTGATTTATGGGGAATTTCATTAACTGCAGAAGAAATTAATGCTGCTGATTTTGGTGTCGTTTTATCTGCAAGAAATGCAAATACTTCAAGTAGTAGAACTGCCAATGTAGCTCACATGCAAATTACAGTCACCTATACACTTCCAGGTTCATTAAACTGGTACACCGTATCTTCTGGGGGTACTATCATAGGTACAGGCTCAAGCTTTAATCCGGTAGGCGTTTCGAATTCTGGTCTCGTGGATACCAATACACCAGGAACAACTTCATATTGGGTAGAATGTACAACAACTCCAGGTGCATGTAGAACAAAAGCTGATTTTGTAATCAATGCGGCTCCATCAGTAGGAACTTTAAGTGGTACACAAGCTATTTGTATAGCTGGATCAACAACATTAAGTTCAACAGTTTCTGGTGGTACTTGGTCTTCAAGTGATGATACTATTGCAACTATAGATAGTCAATCTGGTGAAGTAACAGGTGTTGCTGCCGGAGAAGCTACCATGACTTATACCGTAGCCGGTATAGGTGGATGTTCTGATGCTACTGCTACAAGAATTATAACGGTAACAGCACCAGTTGTTGCAGGAACTTTAAGTGGTACACAAGCTATTTGTATAGTTGGATCAACAACATTAAG
>NZ_DIVJ01000016.1 GCF_002428305.1 Flavobacterium sp. UBA6135
GACACAGTTTATTGAGCATACTCAACTTGAACAAACATCCTGTTTAAAAAAAAAAAAAAATACTTGCTATGTTTTCCTAGTTTTAAACGATAAATAAAAAACTAAGCTTCTTAGCTACTTTTTCCCAACTAAATTCTTTTCCACTTTACCATCTTTCATAATCACTAAAAACCTTTCCTCAGGACGGCCAATCAAGTCGATGTTTTCTAACGGGTTGCCATCCACTAAAATTAAATCAGCAAAAGCTCCTTGTTTTATAATTCCGAGTTCACCGGAGTAGGGACTTCTTTTTCCGGAAAGGGCTAATAATTGAGCATTATCATACGTGGCCATTTTTAAAATTTCATAAGGTGTAAACCACGTTTTAAGTTTTAACAGATAGGTGTTTTGTTCTTCATTCAACCAAGGTTCAAATAGAAAGTCAGTACCCCATGACATTTTTACTTTCATTTTTCGAGCCATTGGCAAAAGCAGTTGTTGACCCTCAATCACCGGCTTGCGTTTTTCTCTTCGCAACGGATCCATATCGGGCGTATCTTCAACAAGGTATTGCGTACTCAACCAAACGTCTTTCTTTTTGATGAGTCGTAAGGTTTCTTTGTCTAAGAGTTGTCCGTGTTCGATACATTTCACACCGGCTTTCACTGCTCTTTGAATGGCTCTTGGGGTATAGGCATGAACGGTCACATAAGTACCCCAATCTTCGGCACTTTCTACTGCAGCCAGCATTTCGTCAAAAGTATATTGGGTAACATCCACCGGGTCATAGGCAGAGGAAGTACCACCTCCGGCCATTAGCTTAATTTGACTGGCACCCGACTTTAAATTTTCGCGTACAGCGGTTAACACTTCATCGCGTCCATCAGCAATGAAAGAAGCCCCAAAATGCTCGGCTCTGGAAACGGGTCCAAAAAAGCGTCGCGAACGTTCCTCAGGAGTACGTAAGTCACCATGACCTGAAGTTTGACTGATCATGGCTCCGGAAGGCCAAATGCGAGGCCCTTTGATAGTACCTTTATCTATAGCTTGCTTTAGTTCAAAAACGGGACCTCCCACATCTCGTACAGAGGTGAAGCCACGGAGCAACATTTTTTCGGCTTGTGGTACTATTTTTCCAAACAAAACTTCAGGAGATGCATCAGGAGCCATCATGTCCCGCATGGTTAAAGCTCCGAATATCATGTGAACATGAACGTCTATTAATCCCGGCATAAGCGTTTTGCCGCTGCCGTTAATCACTAACGTGTTAGGACCACCCTCGAAGGGTGTTGCCGATAGAGCAGCAATGCGATTGCCTTTTACTAATACATGGTGTTGGAGGAGTAGGGTTTTATTTTTTCCATCAAAAACGGATACGTTTTCAAAAAGTATTGCGTCATAGGATTCTTGTGCAAGTGCACTTATTCCGGATGTCAACGTACTTAAAAGCAAAACTGTCTTTAGTAAAAAGCGAAAACCAAAAAGGGAAGAGCGTTTCATATAAGAAGAGTGTTGAAAAGTTAGCACTTAAAATTATGAAAAAAAGTAATTAAACACTAGTTAAAATAATTGATGTAAAGCGGTGTAACAATTTATTAAGTGCTGACGCTGTGAAATAATCTTACCATTAATTAGCTAATTCTTTAATAATTAGTTGATTTAATTCGAATTTTTATCAAAGATGAACAAATTGTCGCGTTTGTCTATTTACTGTTTGCTAATTTTAAGTGTTTCTATTTTACCATTATCTTGTTCGATAGTAACCAAGTAAATACCGTTAGAATAATTTGAAAAGTCAACTTGATTTAGGTTGCTTTTTTCAGTGATAATTTTACCCGTAATTTCCTGTATTTTTAGATTTTTAACCGAGTGGTTTAAATGTAAAATATCTTTAACAGGATTTGGATAGGCGATTATTGTATTAGAAACGGAATCAAAATTAGTAGTAGCGAGTACGTTGTCACCCAACAAACGAATGGCCGAAAAGGAGGAAGCACCTCTGTAATGGAAAAAACTACCTCCTACCCAAATTTTATTATCCGGTTGAATGACAACGGTAGTACAACTACCTTCTGTAAAACCGCTTGTTGATAAACCGGAAGTACCAATACTACTAACATCAAAAGATACATCTTTGGTACCATCCGGATTTAAACGTATAATTCTTTTTTGAGGAATACCGTCAAAAGTATAGAAATAGCCTCCCAGAAGAATTTTGCCATCTTCTTGAATCGCAATTGTTTTTGTACCGGGTAGGTTAACATTAAAACCGGTATCAGTACTTCCATCATCATTTAAGCGAATAGGGATTAGCGAAGCAATGATTATTTTTCCATCAGATTGTACAGCAATATCTTTGACTTCAAACCCAAATCCGCTACCGATATTAAATTGAGCGTTTTTTGTACCATCGTTATTTAAGAGCAACAATCGATTTTGATTTTGACCATTAAATGAAGTAAAGTTTCCACCAACTAAAATACTGCCATTAGGAAGAAGGGCAAGCGAACTAACTTTATTATTAAGTGCGTCACCTGCAACAAAATTAGTGTCTTTTGTTCCGTCTGTATTCAAGCGAGTAAGATAATTTTGAGGACTTCCGTTGAACTGAGTAAAATTTCCACCCACTATGATTTTTCCGTCCGGTTGAAGTAAAATTGTTTCAACGGTGTTATTAAATCCGGTTCCGATAGTAAATCCGTTGTCAATTGTACCATTACTGTTTAATCGGACTAAATGATTAAACGTTTGGTCATTATATTCTGTAAAATTTCCGCCTACAATAATTTTAGTATCCGTTTGAACCGAAATGGAAGTAACTGTATTATTGAAGCCTGAACCTATTGAAAAAGTGTTATCTATTTCTGCTTCATCATTTAAACGCAGTAATCGATGCTGCACTAAACCATTAAAACGGGTAAAATTTCCCCCAAGAAGTGTTTTGTTATCCGGTTGTAAAGCAATGGCATTCACTTCATCATTAAGTCCGGTATTCAAATTAAACGAGTTGTCAATAGAACCGTCCATATTAAATCGTCCAACTCCATTTTTCAACCCATCCATTCGATCACTACTCATGACTCCTCCAATTAAAATTTTATTATCCGATTGGATATGAATATTTCGCAAAGAACTGTTATGTATTGAATTTATGAAGGTATAGTCAATACTTCCATCTAAATTTAATCGCACAATCCTTTTTATATCGTTACTAACAGTAAATGGTCCTACACCTAAAATCTTTCCGTCAGCTTGTTTTGCAATTTTTAATGGACCGGAATTACTTGTGTTAAAAAAATTGGTAAATGAGGTATCGGTACTTCCATCGGCATTTAGTCTGCATAATCGGCCAAAATTTTGTCCGTTCCAATTACCAAAACCACCACATAGTATTATTTTTCCATCAGCTTGAAGAAGAATATCACTAATAGTGCCATTGTCATTTGAACCCAAGCCAATATCAAATGAGGTGTCCTTTGTTCCATCAGCATTAAAACGAATTAACTTTCCGGGACCGATACCATTAAAAGCGGTGAAAGAGCCTCCTGCAATAATTTTACCATCGGGTTGAACAACCACTTTGTATATGGGAGTTGCCGAGTTTGTTGGTGCAAAACCTAAAGAGCCAAAATCAAAAGTAGGGTCTATGGTTCCATTCGAATTCAGTCGAACCATACTTTTTTGATAGTGTTCATTGACTAGATAAGTACCGGTTCCACCTATTACAATTTTACCGTTTGCTTGAATAGCAATGGAATAGATGATATTTCCGAAAAACCCAATAAAAGAAGCGTCTTTACTTCCATCAGGATTGAGTCTTACAAGGTTACTCACATTTTCACCATTCATTTTATTGAAATTGCCGCCTACAATTATTTTACCATCAGCTTGTATTGCTATATCATTAATGAATCCGGTTTCTGAAAAAGTACTCATTTGAAAAGTGGCGTCAATACTGCCATCACTATTGTATCGTAAAAGTCGTCCTTCAGCTTGAACATAACCATCTACTTCTTTCAAATACCTGCCACTTACAATAATTTTCCCATCTGCTTGTTCCATAATTGCTTCTCCATCATTTATGCCAATAAAACCACTACCAACAACCCTATCAATATCAGCAGGGTTTTGTGCGGTACAAATAAAGGATAACAATAAACTGAAGTAAAGTAATTTTTTTCTCATCGATTTCATTTTTATGAAAAATATAGTTTTATCAAATATAAATAAAATGAAACAAATGAGTAAGTTGTTTCTTAAAAATTAACTAGAATAGTGTACTCCGGAGCTCAAGGTATAGTTATACCGTTATCAATCCAATCCCATCAAAAAAAAGCCGAAACATCACTGTCTCGGCTTTTTCATAAACTTAAATTAGTATCAATTAAAAAGACTCCAAGCTTATTCTTTTACCAGTTTTTTCACAATGGTAAATTGATTTTCAGTTACAATTTCCACAACATACAGACCTGTGGTTAATCCTGAGATGTCAATCACAGTTTGATTAGGTGTGCCTTTTTGTTGGAGTACCACTTGTCCCAAAACATTAATCAAACGAACGGTAGCAATGGTAGTTGTAGTATTGTTTACAGCTATTGTTACTTGGTCATTTGCTGGGTTTGGATACATCATAAAATGAGATGCTGTCACATCATCAACGCCTAAAGTAGTTACAAACTCCGTGGTACACGTATTGGTTATGATAGGATCATTGAAGTCAAAATAAATTTGAGCGGTATTCGGGATGACATCACCCACGGCATAGCCGGCTTTTGGTTTGATTTTGAAATGCACATACCCCTGACTGTCTTGCGAGCTTACTAATTCCGGCACCAAATTGATTGCTGCAAAGGTCCAGGTAAGGTCGCTGCCGATGCGGTTCATGGTGTAGGCGTGACTGGCACTAATCATACGAATGCTGTTTTCATCCAGTTGACCGTCTAAGAAATCAGTAATGATAACCGTTTCTGCGTTAGCTGTTCCGGTATTTTGAAAACGAATGGTATAATACAAATAGTCATCCGCACCAAAAGTGCTGATTTGAATCTCCGGTCCGTGAGCTTCCATTTTATCGTTCGGGTCAAATGAACCGCTAACGGTTTGTAATAAAGAAGCAGAATTGTTATTGGCATTAAAATCACCAACACTAGTGGAACTAACGCTGTTGGTCAATTGGTCACCCAAAGAAACAGTTGGAATAGTAGGAGTAAGCAATCCTACTTGTATGATTTGGGTTTCATTAGGAGCTAAATTGGTAAAGTTATAGGTAAATCCATTTGCCGTTGCAACTGTACCTGCTTGTGATACAGATGTGATGGTTAGTACAGGATCTTTTTCATAAGTCAATGTACCCGATGCCGGAACTATACCGTTGTTTTTATAAGTTATTTTATTTGTATACGGGAATCCCGGATTAGGTCCAAAAGTTGCCGTTAAGTTTACTTCCACATCGTTATACGGTTGTGTAACAGTAATAGGGAAATAATACACATTGTTACCACTTGCGTTAAAAGTAATGTTGGAATGTGAAGTAGTCGTATTGAAATAAGCCGCTACTTCAGGATAGATTTGATAGGTGAAATCATAGCTGTCTGTGGCATTGTCCACTACAATGTAAGTAATACCGCTAGGAGAATATGTAACATTTATTTCAGGAGCATCGTTCACATTGTGATTGAAGGTACCCAAGGTAAAAGGGTTTTCACCACTATCTTTCACACCATTTCCATTACTATCGATAAAGGCTTCTAATTGAATTACATTTTGGCATTGGTTACCAAAAGCAAAACTACCACCTTCTAAGAATACAGCACTGTCAAAGATGTTATCTAATCTGTCTGCAACCACCAATTTGATTCGGTATAAATTGTTAGGAATCACAACGCTGGAAGCAGTCATAGGATGTGTTAAACCGTTAAAATTTACGGCAGCACTATAAATGCTTGACCCATTAACACCATAAAAATCAGCAAAATACTCGGAATTTACAGATTGGCAACTAGTGTTGAAAGCAACATCTCTAATAGTAACCACTGAAACCGGAAGTTGAGTGCCCGGAACAACTGCTAAATTTGTAGTAATACCCGTTGCTACATCCGTTAGTAAGAAGGCAAAAGCATCGGCAAAATTACATTGGAATGTTCCGTATTCTTCCGAAGCAAAAATAAAATCAAAACTGATGAAGTTGCTCTCCGGCATAAAATCAAATTCAATTTTAGAGGCATTTTTGGAATTCATGGCTTGACCTGTTGCCGCAAGTATGATATTGTTTAAGTCATTGTCACCAATCCAACTGGTAGACCCTTCACTTAACGTAGTGAGGTTAAAACCCGGAATGTTTTCAACGTTTCCGGAACTTAATACAATTCCTTCAGCAAATGGAAAGTTGGAACCGCTTCTGTTGAAATAACCAATTCCATTAACCGAACCAAAATTTGTACCCGTAACCCAAGAAATGTTTGAAGCAAGGGAACAATTTACATTAATCAATACATTTTCAATTAATTGTGGTACGGTATATTGAGTTGTACTTACAGCGATTGGCGAATTAGGAGTGCTGATACATAGATTAAATGTAGCAAAGGTATTTGGTGCATTCAAACTGGAATACACACGAATGTAATAGGTTTGACCCACCACAAAGTTGCTATAAAAACTTGTGTCAGGATCACTACAATAAACTGCTGTCAAATCATTACAAGGACTCGTAGTAGCGGTAAACGAAAAAACAGCGTGATTCAAATTGGTTGTAGAACCCACTACATTGGATAGGGAGATGATATGCGATTCCTGAGTAGCTGTAAATTGAAACCAAACATCATCATTTGGCGTACCTGGACAAGTATTAGCTTGCTGTGATGGTGTTGCACCGGTAATAGTACCGGCAGTGACAAGAGTACAACTCGAATTTGTATTAACGTTTACAACTTGTGCATTTTCACAATTGTCATTAGTAGGAGGTGGAGGCAGTTCTCTTACGCAGATATTAAAAACAGTAGTTTGAGAAAGAGCGTTTGCATTGCTATACACACGAATATAATAGGTTTGACCCGGAGTTAAACCTACAGCAGTACTTATATTAGGGTCACTACAATACACTAGGGTTAACCCATCACATCCTACAGCGGAACTTCCTGAATAAACAGTGTGGTTTAAATCAGAAGTGGACCCCAATATATTTAACAGTTCAATGGAATGCGAAGTTTGCGTGGCAACAAATTGAAACCAAACATCATCATTCGGTGTTCCTGTACACGTATTCGCTTGTGGTGAAGCTGTAGCACCATTTATGGTTCCTGATGTTGTCACAGCACAACTCGTATTGGTGTTAACGTTTACAACTGTGGCATTTTCACAAGCATCATTTGCAGGAGGAGTAGGGGGTGTTTCACAGGTTACGTTTAAGGTAAAAACACCTTGATTGGTTGAATATCCAAATACATAGACATAATAGGTTACTCCTGAAGTTGCTGCAAAAGTAACTTGAGATCTGCTTGAACAAAAGTCGTCATTTCCGGTTACACAAGTAAAAACGCCACAAGAACCGGTAAAAACTTGAATTTTTGTATCATAGGTTGAATTGCATAACGATAACGTTGTGTTTGATCCGGTACCCGTATAGGTGTACCATAGTCCACCTGCACCGGGACCTGTGCCACAGGTAAATGTCGGAGCTCCTGTTGTGGTAGCATTTACTGTAGTTTGCGTCACCGAAGAGCCACAAGTGATTGCGATAGCATCTGCACATAAATTATTAGTAGGAGGACAAAAAGATTGTGAAAGTGTCTGACTGTTAGAAAAACAATTAGAATCGGTTGTGTCTTGAGCATTAATAATAACAGGAGTTCCATTTGGAAAAGGGCCAAACTGGACCGTTCCAGGTGCTGTTACTATTTGAGAAAAACCGCTCTGATTGGAGGTTACTGTAATGGAAGAAGCACTTCCCATGTTAGCAATGGTGGTGATCACATTGAATTGCTCGCCATTAGTACAATCAGATACCACACTATAATTCGAGGTAAAGTTCGTACAAGTATTTTCAACAATTGAAAGGGTATATAAGGTGCTTTGTGAGTTCGTACTAGTTGCCCAAGTAGAAATTGCTATATAATAGGTTTGTCCTGCAGTAACTGGTAATATAATAACTCTCGGATTAGTATTTGAATTAGCTACACCGGCGATACAACTGATTCCGATATTAGCACAACTGTTATAAATAAACAACCCCGACCAAGTGTTTGTTGGCGTCATGGTTATTGTCACAGGGGTGTTACTTGTGGCTGTAAAAGTGTAAAACACATCGTCTCCATTCAAATATGAATTAGAAGAACCACAACTGGCTGTGCCCGCTGTCCCACTATAATCATCACCATAATTGGCTGTATTATCCGTAGTAGTATAAGGTAAAGTCGAAATAGGAATAGCCGTGCTACATACTTGTCCCGGAGCATTCTCTTGAGAGAAAACAGAAAAAGAAAAAAATAAGGCAAAAAAACAATAGAGTAGTGTTTGTTTCATTGGTTTTTTGGTTTGGTTGTTGGTTATACAATACTATTAAAATTTATTTGAATATCCTAGAAATGAGGTGCTAAAAAGGCATAATGAATGGAATTACTGAATAGTAAGTGATAACCGTTAAATAATTTTAGTTAATCCATTTCTTCAATAGCTCTTTGTTTTGCTATTCAAGTCTAAGCGTCTTATTTTCTTAATATTAAAATATAAAGTGAAGTTCTTTAATTAAAAAAACGAATTTTCTACATCAAATTTGTTTTCTGTGAGGTATAAAAACCTCAGTATCAATATGTCTATTTTGAAGCTTTTTTTTTAAACTAAGTTGCTATTAATGGATAGTTCTATAATACCTTCTTTTATTTTTTATTCATATTGTTATATTATTCACCTTAAAACATTATACTTCTATTTATTTTAAAAAGCTAGTGTCTTATTTATCATGAAGTTGTGATTTTTTATACTGCTTATTTTACATGAATATGTAAATGATACAACCATTGCAACAAATGATACAATGCATTTCAAAGCATAACCTCTGACCTTTGTTAACCTATCTTACTATAGAAAAAACAACATTTTTATGTCTAAATAAAGAAGGATAATAATACAATCTTGTTGGCGTCCAACTAGTTCAAATCGATTAGTTGAACAAAAAGTAATAACATTCAATTGTAACAATCAAAACTATAATAAATGAATACAACAAAAACAAGTTTCAGTAAAAATGGCCAGTCAAATGCTACTCACATGAAACAGACACCTGAGAAAGTAAATACGACCAAAAGTAAAATGCAAGCTTCACAATTGATGCAATTATTTGAAGAGGAGCTGAAAGATATTTATTGGGCTGAGAAAGCATTAACCAAAGCTATCCCAAAAATGATTAAAAACGCTACATCAGAAAAATTGATTGATGCCTTAACCAACCATCTTGTGGAAACAGAACAACAAGCCAAACGAATTGAAGAAATTTTTAAAATTCTGGGTAAAAAAGCAGAAGCTGAAAAATGTGAAGCTATGGCAGGTTTGATGAAAGAATCGGATGAAATTATAGAAGCGTGCGAAACGGGAGCAATGCGTGATGCAGGAATTATTTCTGCAGCACAAAAAGTGGAACATTATGAAATTGCTTCTTATGGCACATTGAGCCAATTTGCTCAAACTTTGGGGCTAAATGACATTGTCAAGTTACTGGACGCTACTTTACAAGAAGAAAAAAATGCCGATCTAAAATTGACAGAAGTGGCTGTAGATGCCGTCAATGTTGAAGCAGCAGAAAAAAAAGCATAAATTAAAAACAAGTTTTAGGTATCAATTAAATCCTCAATAATAATCAATTAAACAATTTAAAAATGGAAAATTCAAGAAATGAAAATGGAGATTTTGTAGACAGATCTTCTGAAAGAAGAGTTTTAACAGGAATGTTTCGCGACCGTGAGAGCACTGAGAACGCGTATCATACCTTAAACGAGAGAGGATATTCTAAAGATGATATCAATCTAGTTATGTCTGATGAAACAAGAAAAGCACATTATAATGAAGACAATATCTCTGATAAAACAGAAATTGGAACCAAAGCCGCAGAACATGCCGGAAAAGGATCGGCAATTGGTGGTACTATTGGTGCTGTGGTAGGAGTTATAGCTGCTATCGGTACTAGTGTTGTGATTCCGGGACTAGGTATTTTAATCGCCGGACCAATTGCAGCAGGATTAGCCGGTGCAGGAGCCGGTGGTTTAGCTGGTGGTCTAATTGGAGCCTTAGTAGGTTCAGGCATACCGGAGGCAAGAGCTAAATTGTATGAATCAGGTATTAAAGAAGGAAATGTAGTGATTTCAGTTACTCCGAGAAATAATGAAGATGCCGAATATTTAGAACAAAATTGGAAAACCAATCGTGGTGAGGAAGTGCACTATTAGAAGTAAAAAATTAAAGGTAAGGAATTAACGTTCTTTATTTTTTAGTAACAAAATAAAAATTTATAATATGAAAAAGCAAAGTAAGATAAATTCATTCCTTTTGTTTTCAATTTGTTTAGCAGGAACAGTAATTTTGGTTACCTCATGCAAGGATACAAGAACCGATGAATCAAGAACAAATGCCGAAATGGATAATATTTCAAATAATGAATCAGTCAACGATCAAACGATTTTGGTTGTAGAAAATGATAACAATGCTAAATTTTTGATGGATGCTGCTGAAATGCAATTGGAAGATATTAGCTTGGGAAAGCTAGCTCAACAACAAGGCAATTCACAACATATCAAAGAATTGGGCAAGTTAATGGAAGACGAACATAACCGTGCTTATCAAGAATTAACTACCTTATCACGATCGAAATCAGTAGCCATACCAACTTCAATTACAGAAGACTCAAAAAAGAATTATGATGAATTAGCCGGTAAAACTGGAAATGATTTTGGTAAAACGTACAGCCAAATGATGGTAGACCATCATAAAGATGCTATTTCCTTATTTGAAAAAGCAGCCAATGATTCTGAAGATGGTGATATCAGAACTTGGGCATCGAGCAAATTAATTACTTTTATAAAACATCTTGAACATGCTGAAGTCGCTAAAAAGGAGAGTGATAGAATGAAATAGTAATGAAAAGCATCAAGGGGTTGTAAAATAACGATGATGTATTATTATCCGATGTTTAGTAATTAGATCAAATTTTAAACTACCCTAACAAAATTGACATTTAAGTCAATTTTGTTAGGGTAGTTTTTATATATAGAGTCTTACTTTATATAAAAGACTATGTAGTGTGCTTTTTAACTCCAAGCAGCCACCCTAAATACGCCATTGGGAAATACACTACTAAATCGACTACTGTAAACCAAAGAGGTGAAGGCAATATCATAACACTGGCAATTCCACCCAATAAAAACAAAAAGCCAACAACTAAGGCTACTTTCAATTGATTAGTAACAGCTATTTTAGTCGCAACAAACGCTCCAACCAAGACACCTAGAGCATGGGCCAAAAAAGGTAACAAAAAATGTTTGGGTTCAAACAAGTGCATGGTCGCTTTAAGACCTTCCATGGTGGTGACATCACCGCCTTCCGGTGGAGGAATGACATAACCGCTCAGTTGTATCAATGCCATGTTTACCAAACTGCCTAAAGCAAAACCGAGAATAACTGCTAGAATGTTACGAACTATCGGATACATAATTTTTTTTTAATTGAATAAAGGTAGAAAAAAAAGTTTTAGGTTGTCTGAAGACTGTTATCGAACTTCGCTTTCGGGTTTTAGGTCAGTTATTAGTACAGTTTGAATGAAAGCTAAAACCCTTCAGGTTTCAAGACAAAATAAAATTGTGCCTTTAATTATTTTCCTATGAGCTTTATTCGGTAAGATCTTAATTCACCTTAATTTCTTGATGTTAAATATAACCTTTAGTGCTCTCTTTGTTTTCTGTCAGAAAAAAACTCAGCCCCTCAGCCTCTCAGCCCCTCAAAAAAAAACCATTTCATAAACCAAAATTCTTCCTTATATTTGAGCACCTATGCAACCAATAAAAATTATCGAATGTCCACGTGATGCCATGCAAGGCATTAAATCCTTTATTCCAACGGAACGAAAAGTGGCTTATTTGCAAGCTTTATTACGCGTAGGTTTTGACACACTGGACTTTGGAAGTTTTGTCTCACCAAAAGCAATACCCCAAATGGCAGATACCGCTGCCGTATTAGCACAACTCGATTTATCGCAAACGCACAGTAAATTATTGACCATTATTGCCAATACCAAAGGAGCAGAAATGGCAGCGGAACATGATGAGATACAGTATTTGGGTTATCCGTTTTCCATTTCTGAAAATTTCCAAATGCGTAACACCCACAAAACAATTGCAGAATCGATTGTTACTTTACAAGAAATTTTAGCTATTGCAAACAGCACCAACAAAGAAGTGGTGGCCTATTTGTCTATGGGTTTCGGAAATCCATATGGCGATCCGTGGAATGTGGACATTGTAGGGGAATGGACAGAAAAGTTGGCTGCTATGGGTGTAAAAATTCTGTCGTTATCAGATACTGTTGGTAGTTCAACACCCGATGTGATTAGTTACTTATTTGAAAATTTGATTCCGAAATACCCTGCTGTAGAGTTTGGAGCCCATTTGCATACTGTCCCTGACAAATGGTTTGAAAAAGTAGATGCAGCCTACAAAGCAGGATGCCGTCGATTTGACGGAGCCATTCAAGGTTTTGGCGGTTGTCCCATGGCTAAAGATGACCTAACGGGTAACATGCCTACCGAAAAATTACTATCTTATTTTACTACCCAAAAACAAAACACCAACACCAGCCCAATGAGTTTTGAAAGTGCTTATAATGAAGCAACAAAATTGTTTGGGGAGTTTCATTAGAAAGTTGTGGGTTCCGAGTTACAGGTTTCAATAGGAACAAAATATAATTTTGTATTTTAGTGCCTTATTTTCTTTCTGGCAGAAGAAAATGAAACAAATGAAAAAACCTTTATGGCCATTAATGAAATAAAGCAAAGCGTCTTATTTTCGTAATGTCAAAAAATAATGCATTCCAATTTTAGACGCTAATTGCAAGAATGACTTCATTTTTTCTATTTCTTTAATTTTAAAAATTGGTATTCTAAAATGAAATAGATGTCGTTTTTTAGGTTATGAATTGACACCTAATCGGTATTATCCGCGTTCCAATCACAACCTAAAAATTCCTCCAAAAGTAATAATCTGTTGGAAAAACCAAAACTCTTGCTGGGCTTTATCTGCTTTCGAATTGGTAGTTCGAATATCCTGCATATTGATATAACCGCCTTTTAATTCCATTTGCAAAAAAAAGTGTTTAAAGAAAGTAACATTCAATCCCGCTTTAGCGGAAAGACCATATCCGGAAACATGAAACTCATCATAACGTTCTTTTCCTAGCAACGTTGTATTGGTTTTCGGATACAATAATCCGGCTCCTATACCTTCTGTGATATTGATTTGAACCTTATCGGTATTTGGTAATTTAAACCAAGATGAAATATCATCCACTCTTGAAATTTCGGTGTTCACGTAGTTTAAACCATCGGTATGTTCAAATTTTAAAAAGTCTTCAGTTAACAAAACCTGCCCGTTGGGTAAAGTCTCACCATACGAACCGGGGTTGGGATAATAGCCCGTCAAGTGTACAGCTCGATTTTGATACATGACATACTTCATGTGATCCACACCAATAGAGATGTTGTAATGATCTGAAATAAAATAACCAAATCGCAAATTGGTTTGTGGAATCGTCATTCGCAATGGATTGATGTAGTCACAATGCCAACCTTTAGGTTTGTCATGAGCTGTGACATTATGAAGGGTGAAGTCATAATCTTCTCCTCTAAACCGAATATCTGATTTGGAGAAACTTTCTCTATTTCCTCCCCAATAGATATAAAATTTACCTTTGTTGTGGGCTGTGTATTTTTCTGGAGTAGACAAGATGTCTTGGGCAGATATGTGTTGAAAAAAGGCACAAAAAAAGAACACAATCAATAACGATTGCTTTTTCACTGGGTTAGTAAGTGAGGGTTAGGTTAGAATTGATTAATAGTGGTTCGAATGGCAACTAATTTGGTCATTAAATCTTCAAAATAATCCAAATGCAGCATGTTGGCTCCATCACTTTTGGCATTTGACGGATCAAAATGAGTCTCAATAAAAATACCGTCAACTCCGGTAACTATTCCGGCTTTGGCAATGGTTTCTATCATGTCTGGTCTTCCACCGGTTACACCCGACATTTGATTGGGCTGTTGAAGTGAATGCGTGACATCCAAAACAGTGGTAGCAAATTGTTTCATAGTTGGAATTCCTCTAAAATCTACTATCATGTCTTGGTAACCAAACATCGTACCTCTATCAGTAACCATCACATTTTCGTTGTGACAATCCAACACTTTTTGAACGGCATGTTTCATACTTTCCGGACTCATAAATTGTCCTTTTTTTAAATTTACGGTTTTTCCGGTTTTAGCAGCCGCAACTACCAAATCAGTTTGACGAACCAAAAAAGCAGGAATTTGAAGTACATCAACATAAGCGGCAGCCATAGCCGCATCTTCATTGGTGTGAATATCTGTAACGGTTGGAATTCCAAATGTTTGAGAAACTTTTTGTAAAATTTTTAAAGCTTTTTCATCACCAATGCCTGAAAAACTGTCAATTCGCGAACGGTTCGCTTTTTTAAAAGACCCTTTAAAGACGTAAGGAATTTTTAGTTTATCCGTGATAGTAACCAAACGGTCGGCAATTCGCAAAGCCATTTCTTCGCCTTCAATCGCACATGGTCCCGCCAAAACAAAAAAGTTTCCGCTATCGGCGTGTTTTATTTGAGGTATTTTATTGATATCCATATTCAAAAGTTGATGTGCAAAAGTACGAATTTTTAGCAAAATAAAAACACTTCTTAGTTGTCCTCATTTTTTAACGTTAATCCCATAGGAATCAGTAGTTTTCCTTTTTCAAAACTGTTGAAATAAAGTACTAAAGGTTTGGTGTTTCCAGGCCAGGTAATCTCGAATACTTCCAACATGCCGGCACCAATGTCACTGCGTTTTGTGGGGAAAGGACAGCAACTTTCTAATCTTTTATAAGTAAGAGGCTCACCATTAGGTCCTGCTAATGCACGAATAAAACGACCCGCATTGATGGTGTCATTTAACGTATTGCGATAAAAAATATTAACGGGATAAGTAGCGTCAAACCCATATTTTTTATCACTACTGTATTCTGTCAATACAAAGGTGTTCTTTTTTGTCAAAACCGGAGTGGGAGCGGAGTCGTCAATATTTTTAATACTGTTTTTTGTGCTGATACACGAAGTAAACAGCAAGGAAAATAGTAAAAAGAGAACAAATTGATTTAGTTTCATGATGTGCGTGGTTTGCTTTTGAGAAAAAATGAAACAATCGCTGCCGTAACAATTCCTACTGATAACGCAAAAAATACCGTTTGTGTGATATAAGAAGTCAAATTATAATAGGAATGAGCACTTTCTTCCGTCATAATTTCTTTTTTAACGATGTATATAACATAATTATCAAAGAATTCAGGAGCAATTGCCGTATGAATGATATATTGGCTCAACGGCGTAAGTACTGTGATAAAAACAGAAAGAACACAACCACTAACAAAGCCTTGCCTCCATTCCATATGTCCCATAAAAAAGTGTTTCTTTTTGTTATAAATAGCAAAAAAATAAATAGCAAAAGCCACTAAAGCAAATAAGAAAGAAAACGAAGCATGTGAAGCAATTTTTTGGTCATAATAACCTAATTTTTTTTCCAGAATAGCCCAAACGATTACGGCCAAAGTAAAAACAACAGACCATTTAATTTCAATAGTAAATTTTTTCATAGTTAAAATTTCAAATTTGCTATCAAAGGTAAAAAATTTTTTAATTGCTCGATGCAGCCTATTTTTTTAGCAAGTCCAAAAGGGAATGCTTATTTTTGTCAAAACTTTTTAGGTATGGAGTTCTTATCACAAACTTGGCATTGGTCTATTTCCGGTTTTTTAATAGGAGTAGTCATGCTGTTGTTAATTTATTTTGGAAAAACTTTCGGTATGTCATCCAACTTACGTTCGTTATGTTCAATGACAGGAGTAGGGAAACGGGTTGCTTTTTTTGATTGGGATTGGAAAACCCAACGCTGGAATTTAGTAGTTGCCTTAGGTGCTTTTATTGGCGGTTTTATAGCCGTTACTTACTTGCATGACAGTTCCAATGTAGCCATCAACCCGAACACTATTCAACAAATTGAAGCAATGGGTATTGACGCTCCTAAAGGTAAATTACTACCTGATGCTTTATTTCAGGACCCTTCACCATACATGATTTTTATTTTGGTATTGGGTGGCATGTTAATTGGTTTTGGCAGTAGGTATGCCGGAGGATGTACTTCAGGTCACGCTATTTCTGGATTGAGCAACCTGCAGTTGCCTTCGCTAAAAGCCGTTATAGGTTTCTTTATCGGTGGTTTAGTAATGGCTCATTTTCTTTTACCTTTAATTTTTAACTCATGAATTTACTAAAATATTTACTCGTAGGCATCTTGTTTGGTATTGTTTTAACTAAAACCGAAGCAGTTTCATGGTACCGAATTTATGAAATGTTTCATTTCCAATCGTTTCACATGTATGGAATAATCGGTACAGCCATAGCTACCGGACTAATAGGCATACAAATTATCAAAAGAAAACAACTGAAAGACCTGCACGGACAACCCATTGAAATTTTAGATAAAGAACAAGGAAACGTACGCTATTGGTTCGGCGGTATTTTATTTGGCTTGGGCTGGGCATTGGTTGGGGCCTGCCCCGGACCATTATTCATACTCATTGGAGCTGGTTTTTATAACGTGCTTTGGGTTTTAGGCGGTGCTGTTTTTGGCACTTTCCTGTATGGTTTAGTAAAAGAAAAATTGCCTCATTAATTAAATTTTCTAATTTATTAGGAAATAATAACTGCCAAAACTCTTCATTGGACTCTTTCAAACAACTATCAAAATCCGAATTAATCCGTTCTATTCTTAAAATATACCGGTCGAAAGACAGATCGCTTTATTGCATTTTTTTTTCTAATCACTCGTTTTTTACATACTCATTGATAATTTTTTGAAAATTCCGAATATGCTTAACTGTAGAATTATTTGAGCAGTTTTTGCACCCCTAAGATAGCATCAAAATCGGTAATATTATAATCCAGCTTGTTCAGACGAATATAGGAGATCTTGTACTTCCGATAAGGAATTTTTTAAGTGCTTTAAGGTTGTTTTAAATCGATGTAAAGTACCTCAGGCATACTATTTTGCCTATTAATTCTTTCATTCTGTTATTGTGGCCTTCAAGAATTGGAATTAGCATTCTTACATTTTCATCATCTTCAAATAATATGTTTTGAAAGTTTTCAATAGTTAGTTCTTCATTTTTACGTAGGAGTTGTAGTTTGATACCAAGTGCTTTTGATTGCATCATATTCAGGTAGTTGTTAATTGAACGAGCTTCTTCATTATTACCTTTCATTTTAAGTTGTTCGTGATACCATTTTTATTTTTCCCTAAACTTTTTCGAGCTGAATTCTAGTCTTTGACCTTTTATAGTGAGACGTACGTAAATGGGTAATTTGCCCACAGCAGTCAACTTTGTGCTTTTAGCATAGAAACATAAAGTGATTTTTTTTTCGTTGTGGTTACTTATTTAGTATTCAATTTAAATTTCTGATTAATACCAAACAAGATGTTCAGCTTTTGAACAGGATATTGAATTGGTCAAAGAACAGTGTTTTTAAGGCTTAAGAAGATTTAGCGAGACCCTAAAATAGAGAAGGTTTTAGGGTCTCGATTTTGCTCCTCAAGATTTATGATTAAATGAATGATTTCAAGTTGTTGGAAATGAAAAAACCCTACTAATACTAAGATTTGCAGGGTTTTTAGGCTTTTTGTTTTTTAAAGTGTGGGGAGAGCAGGATTCGAACCTGCGAAGATGTAATCAGCGGATTTACAGTCCGCCCTCGTTGGCCGCTTGAGTATCTCCCCATTGCATTAATGCGGTTGCAAATATAGAATTGTTTTCAAACATTGCAAACCATTCCTTTAAAATAATTGGATTATTTTTTTAATCTCTTGAAATAAAGGAATATAAAAACAAACCGACTTTAAATGAAGTAAACAAACAGTCATTTAAAGTCGGTTTAGTGCTAATTTTAAAGCTTACACTCCTAAAAGTTCAGCTATTTTAGCTCGAAGAGCATCACCTCGTAAATCTTTTGCAACGATGGTGCCGTTTTCATCTAAAATAAAAATAGCAGGAATCGACTCAACACCATATAGTTGTGCAATTGGATCTTTCCAATGCTTTAAATTAGACATGTGAATCCACGTTAACTTGTCAACAGCAATAGCCTGTTTCCAAGCAGCAGCGGCATTTTCCTGATCTAAGGAAACACCAATAATTTGAAGTCCTTTACCTTTAAAGTCATTATAAAGTGCAACCATATTCGGATTTTCTATACGACAAGGTTTACACCAAGAAGCCCAAAAATCGATAATAGTTACTTTACCCAAGTTTTCTTTTAACGAAATGACTTTGCCATCCGGATTAGGTGCTGAAAAATTAGGAGCTTCTTGACCAACGTTTGAAGGTAATTTTGGAGCTACAAAATTTAATTTTTCAAGAGCTGATTTCCCCGGTTTTGTATTCTTTAAAGTCTCTGATAAGTTGTCATACCATTTTTTTAAT
Organism: Flavobacterium sp. UBA6135; assembly: GCF_002428305.1. Classification (GTDB taxonomy): domain Bacteria; phylum Bacteroidota; class Bacteroidia; order Flavobacteriales; family Flavobacteriaceae; genus Flavobacterium. The sequence goes on from NZ_DIVJ01000016.1 coordinate 18,756, forward strand.
TCAGTTTTATCTTCATCAGGCATGCCCGCAAGGTGATCTAAAAACAATACAGATATGAAGGATTTAGGATGATTCTTAATGTGTTTTTTGCCAATAGCAATCATCTCGTCTTCATATTTTTTGTTTTCTTTAATCAAGGCATTTATAACGGCTGTGTCTTGTGTTTGTTGAGCCTCCATCCATTTTGAATTGTTTTCTTCTTGAAACTTTCTTCTTTTTTTGTTTGAAGCTTCACCTTCTTTAATGTATGCCAAATATTGGTCATTACTATATGTTCCTTTTACACTGCTTCTATGCAAACTATCTTTGTAAGCAATGATAGAAATAGTACCTTTTTCAGCAATAAATGGCAGCTTTCCGGGGACTTCTTTAAATTGGATGTATTGAAATTCAGGTTCTGAAAATTCATTTTTGAACGTAAATTTTCCGTCCTTTAGCGTTGTAGAATCAAGTGCAATAAACTGGCCCAATTCGTTTTGGCGTTCAAGGATAATTTTGGTATTGTCATCAAGTCCTTCAATAGTTCCGATAACTTCAAATTGGTTCTCTTTGAGTTGGTTACAAGAAGTTAAAAAAGCCGTCATGGCTAAAAGTACAAACAATTGTTTCATAAGAATGTAGTCGTTATTAATTTTTTCCAAAATTATAGAATTTTATCAAGCAGTGAGAGTTTTTTATCTTTTATTTAATAGATTTTTACAGCTAAAATTTCTTATAAATAACCATACAATGAACTGATATTAATGGCTTAATGTTAAAGAAATATGATTTCTTTCGAAATACACTTATCTTCGCAAAAACAAATTTACCTTGATGAAAAAATACGTTTATACGCTTTTGGTAGCTTTAGTGGCCACCTTTTCTTTTAGCCAAGTAGTTATTAATGAATTGGATTCTGATACACCAGGTATCGATGACAAAGAATTTGTAGAGTTAAAATCTACCACACCTTTCTTTTCTTTAGACGGTTATGTATTAGTTTTTTTTAATGGAAACCCCACTGCGAGTAACGCTAACAGAAGTTATTTAACCATAGATTTATCAGGATTAGTTACCGATGCCAATGGCTTAGTAGTGATTGGAAGTAATTTGGTTGCTCCGGTTCCACAACGAATTATTCCTGATAATTTAATTCAAAATGGTGAAGATGCTGTGGCTATTTATTTGGGAACTCCCAATGATTTTCCTGACTTTACTTTAGCTACTACCACCAATCTTATCGACGTGTTGATTTATGATACTAGTGATCCACAGGCTACGGGGTTGATGAATTTGTTTAATGTATTTGTTCAAACCAACGAAAATCAGTTTGGTCAAGCGGCCAATCATTCCATTCAACGAAAAAACGACGGAACTTATGAAGTAAAACCACCAACTCCTGGGGCGAACAATGATGGGAGTGGCATTCAATTTAACGGAATAACTATAACTGTTAACACGGCACACAAAAACGAAGGCGATAGTTTTAATATCACCTTTACCACACAAAACCCAACCGTATCCGATTTGAATTTTAGTTTTTTGCTGAATAACGGAGGGTTTAATGCAGCTGATTTTACCGGAAATTTAAACGTTTTTATTCCGGAAGGTGGTACAACGTTCACCACAACCATCCAAATTATTGATGATGAATTGGATGAAGGTGATGAAGAAATGCGTATCCGTTTTGGAGCTGTACCCGCTGGTTATGTTCGAATGAATGACAATATTTACATTCGGGTGATTGATAATGATTTTTCGGTTTCTCCATGGGGAACGCCATTAAATCCAACTTATGGAGTGGTAACAAGTACTGCTCCGGTCGGATACTACGATTCGCTGAACGGAAAAGCAGGAGCAGAATTAACTCAGGCTCTTCAAGATATTATTGCCAACCCTAATGTGGTGCGTGCTCATAATTATGGGGACATCACAACTATTCTTAGAATCGCTGACCAAAACCCAACCAACAATAACCAGGTGTGGTTAATGTATGTGGAACAACCGCGAGCCAAATTGGATTTTCAAACTACAGGAAGTAGTGTAGGTAAATGGAATAGAGAGCATATTTATCCGCAATCGAGAGGTGGGTTTTCAAACGGAACAAGCGATATTGCTGATGGAATTGATGTTTGGTTACCAACTAATGCCAATGATATTTTAGCAGGTCATGCTGATGCTCACCACATTAGAGCGGAAGATGGGCCTGAAAACAGTTCACGAAATAACAAAGATTATGGCTTAAATGATTACAACGGTCCGGCCGGTAATTTGGGAAGTTGGAAAGGCGATGTGGCTCGTGCTGTTTTTTACATGGCCGTACGATATACTGTTTTAAATGTGGTGAATGGTAATCCACCGGATTCAACTTTACATCAATTGGGTGATTTGGCAACACTTTTAACTTGGAATCAAACAGACCCTTCTGATGATTTTGAAATGAACCGAAACAATTATATCTATACATGGCAATACAACCGAAATCCGTTTATTGATTTACCACAATTGGCAGATTATATTTGGGGAGCCAATGCCGGTCAGGTGTGGCAAGGTAATTTGAGTGTAGAAAATCCAACCCCTTTGGATTTCTCGATTTATCCCAATCCGTCATTAGGGACAGTGACACTTGCCGGTGTGGAAGGAAACTATTCGTATGAAATACTAGCCATTGACGGACAACGAGTAGCGGCAGCTATCGCAAACGGCGTGACTACATTAACTTTAGATTTAGCATCAGGAATGTATTTCATCAAAGTAACTTCAAATGATAAAACATCTAGCAAAAAAATAATTATAAAGTAAAATATTCACCACATAATTATAAGAAAAAGGGCTAGATAGCCCTTTTTTTATTTTACATACAGAAGGTCATCATTTACTCGCAGTTTGTCATTCCGAATCAAGACGGATACCATAATCAAAGTTGCCCACTACTTATCTTGCCCTTTTTTTCATTCCGAGGGATGTCGAAGACAACCTAGGAGTGTGCTAAGTAAGGCCGTCTATCATCCCAAATGACGTTTTTACTAATCTCAAATAGCTTAATAATTCTATAATAGAAACACATCTCATAATTTAAAGTAAGATTAATAGTAAGCCTTTTTTCAAAAACACCAACCACTACGAACTAAAACAAAAAAATGTTAGAAATTTAATACCTACTATTCTTAATTTGTTTACCTTTAATAGGTTGGCTATAAAATAGTTAATAATCAAAACCTTTAAATGAATTAAATTATGAAACAAAAATTTTTAAAACCCATGACGTTGGGTATTTGCATGCTGCTAATGGTTGCCTGCAACACAAAATCGGAAGCTCCAGTAGAAGAAGCTCCAGCTGTTGATGCGGATGCCATCAGAACAGAAATTCAAACATTAGAAGATGCTTATGCGGCAGCCTCTAATTCAAGAGATGTGGATGGTATTATGACGTATTACTCCGATGATGCGATCAGTTATCCATCTGAAAAAGCACCCGTAGTAGGAAAAGAAGCTATGAAAGCTTCCATTCAAGAAGATTTAGTAAGCTATCCAAAAGGATCTACTGTTTCTTTTGCGGTGAAAGACTTATTTATTTCCGATGATGGAACTTTAGTAACCGAGATTGGTTCCTACACCGCTCTTGATTCCCTAGGTAACAAGACCAGAACAGGACATTATATGAGTCTTTTTGAAAAACGAGATGGGAAATATGTGTGCATCCGTGATATTAGTACGCCTGACACGCCATTAATGACAAAACAATAAGCTAAAAG
>NZ_DIVJ01000013.1 GCF_002428305.1 Flavobacterium sp. UBA6135
ATGGGGCTGGGAGTTAGACAACCAAATTCAGCAAGCAGGAAGCGATTCTGTTCCCGAAGATTTTTTCTTTAACAATCCGGGGTCCTACACGATGAGCATTAACAACGGAGGTTGTACAGTTACATCAGAACCTTTGCACTACCAAACGGTTTCTTGTGAAGGTTGTCCAACAGCTAAACCTGAATTGAAAAGTATTACTACAAATAATACACCTTATTGCTCATATACGGTAGTGATAGAAATTTTAAACTTTAGTGGGACACCCTACCAAGCAACAATTTCAAACACATCCAACAATGCAATCATTACACCCGCATCATTTACAATCGATCCCAATAGTACATTCTATACCTTCACAATCATACCTACCGGTCCAATTATAGGCAGCACCACTGATTGGTTGTTACAAGGTAATGTACCGGGCGGTGAAAATGGGTACAACCCATGTCAGATTAGTTTTGGTTTAACAACGTACGAATGTGAAGAAAACAACGAATCTTCTAAAACAGCTTTAACTGAAACAGAATTGAGTCAAGGAGTACAACACCAAGTAAACCTATTCCCCAATCCAGCCAAAGAATCAGTTGCCGTGCAATACAATTTAAGCACCACAGCTGCGATCACTCTGTATGATTTAACAGGTAGAGCATTGGCCGAACATGCAACATCGAATGTCTCAGGCGAATGGAATCTAACCACGGGAACCTATCCCGCAGGTATCTATTTAGTGGTGCTCAAACAAACCGACGGTAAAGTTTGGCAACACAAATTAGTAATTGAATAAATAAACTTCAAACTCAAAACCACCCTTCTCAAAACGAGAAGGGTTTGGGTTTGAAAAAAATTACTATATTTATTCGCACCAAAATCTACGTTTCATTAATCTTTAAATACACAGTTATGTATAAAAAAATACTACTCTTACTATTAGTAACAACTTTCCCGTCTTACTCTCAATGCTTTGGAACTCTCTCTGTAGGCGGAGCTCATGTAACCACTATCAAACCCAACGGCACACTTTGGGGTTGGGGCTACGCAGAATATGGACAATTTGGCAATACTTCTTGGAATGAGCCATTACCAATACAAATAGGCACAGCCAATGACTGGGCTCTTGTAAAAAGTGGGGGTGCTAATACTTTTGTCATTAAAAACAATGGCACCTTGTGGGGATCCGGCGATAACTTGTACGGAGGATTAGGAATTGGAAGCACAGCTATTAATTCCAATGTCTTTTTACAAATTGGGTCGGCTACTAATTGGTCTAAAATAGCAGCTGCTCAATTTTTTACTATCGCTCTTAAAACCGATGGAACTATTTGGGGATGGGGTTTAAATGATTATTTTCAAGTAATTGGTGGCACAGTAGCAAATCAACTCGTTCCTGTTCAAATTGGTACAGCTACCGATTGGGTGGACATCGAAACTACATCAAATAGAACTTCTTTTGCCATCAAATCCAACGGAACACTATGGGCATGGGGAGCTAATGCTGGACACATGCTAGGTCCTTCTAGTATTTCAAGCCTTTCAACCCCAACACAACTAAACACCGCGACCGATTGGGCTAATTTATCAGCTGGAGCTGCTCATATATTGACTTTAAAAACCAATGGTACCCTATGGGTTTGGGGAGACAATACATATGGTCAACTAGGAAATAATACCACCAACACAAGCGTCAATCCTATTCAAATAGGTACTAATACATGGGTTCATATTTCGGCTGGTACACATACTTCCTTTGGAATCAAATCAGATGGCACCCTATGGTCTTGGGGTCGTAATAATAATGGTCAATTAGGTCATGGTACTACAACCAATATTCCAATTCCCACTCAAATTGGCTCTGCTACCGATTGGGCAACCGTTGATACCAACCAATATAATTTTACAGTAGCCACCAAAACCGATGGTTCGGTGTGGGCATGGGGTGATAATTATTTTGGAGAGTTCGGCAATGGCACTACTGTGGGTTCTACTGTACCGGTACAAATAACTTCTATTTGCGTGTTAGATACGCCGGAAATGACCGCTCCAAAACAAATAACACTCTACCCCAACCCAACAAAAGATATACTAACTATAGAACTAAATAACAAGAGCACATACGAACTATATTCTTTAAATGGAAGGCTAGTAAAAAAGGGAGCGTTAGAACAAGGCACCAACCAAATCTCGCTCGATACATTCACCTCAGGTTACTACCTAATCAAAATAACCGACGAACTTGGAAACACCTCCCATGAAAAAATCAGCAAACTCTAAATGTCTTTGCGTCCCGTATTTCCCTCCTCCTTGTCTCGTCCGAAGGCGGATGGAGGGGTTGTCCGCCACGGCGGACGGGGTGGTTCTTATCACTTAAAAACCAATTTCTTAAAAATCAGCAAACACTAAATGTCTTACTACTTAATACTAAAATCTTAACACCTTCAAAACCCTTAGAACCTCAGAACCTCAAAACCTCAGAACCTCAAAACCTTTAAAACCATGAAAAAATCAGTAGGACCTGACAGAACACAAACTATTATAAAATAAAATACAACCCGCTATAAAACAACAATCCCATCAATTTGATGGGATTATTTTTTTAACTAACTCCAATAAAAACAAAACTACTTTATTTACTTTTTAAAAGTTGCACCGCTTCCGTAGCATTCGAAAGTTCCGCATGTTTTAAAGCGGTAAAACCATTTTTACATTTTGCTTTTACATCTGCTCCTTTTTCCATTAAGAACTCCATAATTTCTGTTTGATTGTAACGGGCGGCATACATTAAAGGGGTCATGCCGTTTGTTTTTTCATTAACATCGGCTCCGTAAGAAACCATTTTTTTAACTACATCCAACTCTCCTTTGCTAATTGCAATACACAAGGGTGTTGCATAATATTTTGCATACACAAATTTCTCTGCCTCTGAACGATTAAAATCTGATACGTTGGAAGCTAAAGTAACATTACTAAAAGCCAATAAGGCCAATCCTAAAATACTGATCGTTTTTTTCATGATGATTGATTTAATGATTAATGATTGATTACTTATATAGACGACAAAAATTCCTAATCGTTACAAAATGAATTTCTTATAACAAAAATTTAACAGTTAACAATAAAAAAACCACGCAGTTGCGTGGCTTTATAATTATGATAAAAACGAACGGTTACAACGATGCCAAAAAGGCAACGACATTCTTTTCAATTCGTTCCTGTATATTTGAAATGTCGGCTTTAATAAAAGGTTCGCCTAAAATATTTTCATACAATTCAATATAACGTTCCGAAACAGTGTGGATATAGTCTTCTGTCATATTTGGAATTTGTTGGCCTTCTTTTCCTTGAAAACCATTGGCTATTAACCATTGTCTGACAAATTCTTTTGACAATTGTTTTTGAGCTTCTCCGCTATCTTGTCTTTCCTGATAGCCGTCTGCATAGAAATAACGCGAAGAATCGGGGGTGTGAATTTCATCGATTAATACAATCTTTCCTTCCTTCGTTTTTCCGAACTCATATTTGGTATCTACTAAAATTAAACCTTTTGAAGCGGCTATTTCGGTACCTCTTTGGTATAAAGCTCTAGTATATTTTTCAAGAACTAAATAGTCAGCTTCAGAAACAATGCCTTTTTCTAAAATGGCTTCTCGGGAAATGTCTTCATCATGCGAACCATTATCAGCTTTTGTTGTGGGTGTAATGATTGGCTTCGGAAAACGATCGTTTTCTTTCAATCCTTCCGGCATTGCAACACCGCAAAGTAAACGTCTTCCTGCCGTATATTCTCTGGCAGCATGTCCGGATAAATAACCTCTAATCACCATTTCCACTTTAAAGGGTTCGCATAAATGCCCCACTGCAACGTTGGGATCAGGTGTAGCAATCAACCAATTGGGAACGATATCTTCCGTAAGTTGCATGAATTTCGTAGCAATCTGATTCAAGATTTGACCTTTATACGGAATGCCTTTTGGCATCACTACATCAAATGCAGACAATCTATCGGTGGCAATCATGACTAAAATTTCATCATTGATGGAATAAACCTCTCGTACTTTGCCTCGATAAACCGATTTTTGGTTGGGAAAATTAAAATTTGTGGTCGTTATTGTATTCATAGTTGTGTGTTGTTGTGAAGTGCAAAAGTAAAAATTTAAACTCATTTTTAAAGTATCACCTCTAATATTATATATAAAAAAAGGACAACCGTTAGGTTATCCTTTTTTTATAATTCTACTTTTTAACTAGAACATGATGTTGTAAGTAACACCAAGACCTACAACTTGCAAATCGATATCGTTTTGAGCAAAAGTATGCTGGTAAAAACCATAGATGTTCCATTTTACATTATGGTATCCAATTTGTGGATTAATGTATAAACCTCCCGAATTATTGTCGGTGTTAGTTAAAAATCCATACCCTAAGTCTGTTCCTAAAAACAATCCTTTAGGTTGGAAATAATAACGAACAAAACCGGCCAAAGGAATTAATCCAAAATCTTGAAAATCGTCTTTACCAAAAAAGTGATTGTATCCTGAAGCTACACCAATTCCAAAACTAGGCGTTACAAGGTGTTGTCCTCTAAAATCGGCTCCTACCGTAAGTGAAGTAAAATCGGCTGTATCCCCAAGAGGCATACCTACATTTACTCCTGCCTTAAACCAAGAATTTTCCGGAGTGATAACCAGATCCTGAGCATACGAAAAAGTCACAGCTACCAAACTCAATGCTAAAAATACTTTCTTCATTTTTTTTTTGTTTAAATGTTATACTTCAATTAGACAATTATCGTGCCGAAAAGTCAGAATATTCAACGACACTGAACATTAGACTCTTATAACGCTTAGAACTGACAAATTATTTTTTCAATCGAACAAAAAAATGTAAAAGCCGCAACAACATTGTATAAATCAAATAAATAACCCGTTGGGTGTAATTATTTAATTCAATAGTATTCTGGATATTTTTGCCACGAATTCACAAATTATAAATTTAGTAAATGCAATAATTTGTTCATCTTTGATGAAAATTCGAATTTAATCGAATAATTAGTCTAAAAAATTGGTGGCCCGAGCGTAGCGAACAGACGAAGTAAATTAGTGGTAAAATTATTTGAAAATTTAATTACACCCAACGGGTTAAATAAATACAAAAAATAACAACAAAAAAGCGGCAATCACCCACAAAGGATATACGGTAGTATGCCAGCCCGGAATGATAGAAGTAAAAAAATCCATCGTGTTGGAAAGCACGAAAACAATAACTAGTGCAATGACCATAAGGAATATCTTTTTCATTGTATTGATTAAAAAATCCCCATCAAATGACGCATTTGATGAGGATTTACACATTTAAATAATTATTTAATCATGATTCTCTATGCTTTTGTAAGCATCAATAATTTTCTTCACCAAACGGTGTCTTACAATATCTTTATCGTCTAAGTAGATGATGCCAACCCCTTCAACATCTTTCAAAATCAACAACGCTTCTTTTAAGCCTGAAATGGTTCTTCGCGGCAAATCTACCTGTCCCGGATCTCCGGTTATAATAAACTTGGCGTTTTTTCCCATACGGGTTAAAAACATCTTCATTTGTGAATGCGTCGTATTTTGTGCTTCATCCAATATCACAAAAGCATTATCCAAGGTCCTACCTCTCATAAAAGCCAAAGGTGCAATTTGAATAATCCCTTTTAAAATATAATCTTCCAACGTTTGTGGCGGCAACATGTCTCGCAAAGCATCATATAAAGGTTGCATATACGGATCTAATTTTTCCTTCATATCACCCGGAAGAAATCCTAAATTTTCTCCGGCTTCCACTGCAGGACGGGTCAAAATGATACGCTTGACTTGTTTTTCTTTTAGTGCTTTTACCGCCAAAGCCACTCCGGTGTAGGTTTTACCCGTTCCGGCCGGTCCCACGGCAAAAACCATATCATTCTTCTGAATCAACTCCACCATTTTCTGCTGGTTAGGCGTCATCGCTTTAATTAACTTACCTCCTATTCCATGCACTAAAATCTTATCTTGATCGTGCATCTTGTGTTCCTCGGCAGAATTGCTTTGAATCACCCGATCAATAACATTGGTATCAATATTATTGTAACGTGTAAAATGTACCATTAATCTGTTAAAGCGATTTTCAAATTCGTCAAGCTCTTCCCGTTCTCCAAATACTTTTAATGTGGTCCCTCGTGCTACAATTTTAAGCTTAGGATAGTATCTTTTGATGGTTTCAAGATGGGCGTCTTGAGCACCCCAAAACTCTTTTGGGGCAATGTCGTGAAGTTCAATAATTCTTTCGTTCAAAAGCAATAGTTTTAAAATTAAAAAATAGGTTTTTAATTATTAGATTTGCATCACTCAAATTTAATGAAATTTCATTGAAGGTTTCACGAATAGTTATAAACAAAATGATGTCAATAATTACCCTTACTACAGATTACGGATTAAAAGACCACTTTGTCGGTGCTTTGAAAGGGAAAATTTTAACCGAGGCTCCCGATGCTAAAATCGTTGACATATCGCACAACATCGACCCGTTTAATACTACCGAAACCAGCTATATCATCACAGCAGCTTACAGTAGCTTTCCTAAAGGAACCGTTCACTTGATTGGTGTTGATGCCGAACGCAATTTAGAAAACGAACACATCGCCATGCTTTGGAATGATCATTATTTTATTTGTGCTGATAATGGAATTTTGAGCATGCTTACCCAAAAAATACTCCCGCAACAAGTGGTTGCCATTAATATTCATGACCGATTGACTGTGGATGCCACAGATATGGATGTCTTTAAAACCGTTGCTTGTCATCTGGCCAAAGGCGGTTTGTTGAACGTTATCGGACGGGAAATAAAAACGTTGAAACCCATAACCAACCTGCAGCCTATTGTTTCTAAAACGGGCGACTCTATAAAAGGGAATGTTATTTATATTGACCATTTTGGAAACGTTGTGGTGAATATTACCAAAAAACTTTTCATTGAAACCGGAAAAGGGCGACCTTATGAAATTGCCATTAAACCTAAAGCCTTAAAAACCATTTTACCCAATTATTCGGCCATCGCTCAATCGGGAAAATTTCCGGTGAAGAATTATGAAGGACAGAATTTGGCTTTGTTTAATGAAGCGGGGTATTTGGAAATTGCCATTTTTAGAAGTAATCCCGCTACGGTGGGAAGTGCTACTTCTTTATTGGGCTTGAATTATCGCGACACTATTACCATTAATTTTTTACCCACTGATTGATATGTTTATTCGAATCGTAAAAATGAGTTTTCATCAAGAACATATCCCGAAATTTTTGGGCAACTTTGATTTGATGAAAGAAAAAATACGAAATGCACCCGGAAACCGTTTTCTTGAATTGTATCAGGATAAAACCAATCCGGAAGTTTTTTTTACTTATAGTTTTTGGGAAACCGAAGCCGATTTGGAATCCTATCGGAATTCGGAATTATTTTATGACGTATGGCAGTTTACCAAACAATTATTCAACGCCAAACCGGAAGCGTGGAGCGTAGATAAAGTGGTTAGTTTACCTTAAATTAAAAACAATGAAAGCACTATTTTTAAAAGAAATACAATCCTTTTTTGGTTCCGTTTTGGGCTATTTGGTGATTGTATTGTTTTTACTGCTCAACGGATTATTTCTTTGGGTTTTTGAAGGAGATTTTAATATTTTAAACAGCGGCTTCGCCGATTTGAGTCCGTTTTTCACCTTTGCTCCTTGGGTATTGTTACTTTTAATTCCTGCCATCACCATGAAAAGTTTTTCCGACGAGAAAAAACAAGGCACGATGGAATTGCTTCTCACCAAACCTTTGAGCATTTGGGAAATTGTGAGTGGTAAATTTTTAGCCGCTTTTGTGTTAATTGTTTTGGCACTACTGCCCACTTTAATTTATGTGGTGGTTATTTCTAAACTGGGATATCCCGAAGGAAGTATCGATATGGGGAGCACTTGGGGTTCGTATTTTGGCTTGCTGTTTCTGGTAGCCGCTTATACCGCCATTGGTGTTTTTACTTCTACGCTGTCTACCAATCAAATTGTGGCGTTCATGCTGGCTGTTTTCATCTGTTTTCTTTTCTATTTTGGATTTGAAGGCCTCTCCAAACAAATGACCACTTTTTCAGACGGAATGGCTGCTTTGGGAATGGAATTTCATTATAAAAGTATGAGTAGAGGCGTTATTGATACCCGAGATTTGATTTATTTTATAAGTGTTACTGTTCTGTTTTTTACAGCCACTGTTTATCAACTTAAAAACTTGAAGAACTAATGAAAAAAATAAACAAAAAACTACTTATCAATTGGCTGTCATTAGTAGCGGTGCTTCTTGTTATCAATACAATCAGCTCCCATTTCTTCAAACGTTTTGACTTAACTGCTGATAAACGGTACACGCTTTCGGAACATACTCTGGAATTGTTAGCTTCTATTGAACAACCCTTGTTTATTGATGTTTTTTTAGACGGTAATTTTCCGAGTGACATCAAAAGACTGCAAGTGGAAACCAGACAATTGTTGGAAGAATTCAAAGCTTATAATTCCAACATTCAATTTCAATTCATCAATCCGTTAGCGGAAGAGGGAGATAAAGACGCACTAATCGAAGCTTTTTATGAAAAAGGCATGACGCCCATCAACCTCACCGTTGAAGATAAAGGCAAGCAATCACAAGAGATTGTTTTTCCTTGGGCCATTGCTTATAGTGGTGATAAAGACACCAAAGTTCCCTTGCTGAAAAACATGATGGGGGCTTCCACAGAAGAAAAAGTCATCAGCTCGGTGCAACATTTGGAATATGCATTTGCCAATGCCATTGCAACTGTTACCAAAGAAAAAAGTAAAAAAGTAGTGGTTCTAAAAGGCAATGGCCAACCCGAAGATGTGTTTATTGGCGATGCCTTGAAACAAATCAGAGAGAACTATTTCATTGCTCCTTTCACTTTGGATAGTGTGGCTAATAATCCTGAAAAGGTGTTAAAACAACTGCAAGGGTATGATTTAGCTATCATGATTAAACCTACCGAACGTTTTTCTGATGAAGAAAAATTGGTTTTGGATCAATATGTCATGTCAGGTGGAAAAATGCTGTGGTTGATGGATATGGTTTCCATAGAAATGGATAGTTTGTATAACGATACGGGAACCAGTTTGGCCTACCCGAAAGACTTAAATTTAAACGATTTATTTTTTAAATACGGAGTGCGAATCAATCCGTATTTGATTAAAGACATTATGGCTACACCCATTTCGTTAGCCACCGGTGCGGAAGGTTCTGCCACACAATACAAACAGTTTCCTTGGTTTTATGCTCCCATGATTTATCCGTCCAGCAAACATCCCATTGTGGCCAATCTTGATGGATTAAAATTTGAGTTTACCAATCCCATAGACACCTTAAAAAACAACATTCAAAAAACGGTGTTGTTGCAATCTTCTCCCTATTCAAAAGGCATTGGAACACCAATTGAGGTTTCGCTTGAAATGGTGTCGGAAAGACCTGAACCAACCGATTTTCAGAATAGCGGGCTACTACCTGTAGCCGTTTTATTGGAAGGAAATTTCAAATCGGCTTTTCAAAATAGAGTGTTGCCTTTCAAAACTGAGGGGTATAAAGAAACCAGTACGGCCACTAAAATGATTGTTGTATCGGATGGCGATGTCATCAAAAACCAATTGGATAAAAACTACCAACCGTTAGAATTGGGTTATGACAAATGGACCAATACCTATTATGGTAACAAGGAATTCATCCTAAACAGTGTCAATTTTTTGTTGGATGACAGCGGACTTATTAACATTCGAAGTAAGGAAGTCAACCTACCCTTGCTGGATAAAGAAAAAGTATATGACAATTATAGTCTTGCTCAATGGATAACTATTGGAGTTCCAATAACTATTGTCGTATTTTTCGGACTGCTGTTTATCTATATTCGAAAAAGAATTTATGGTAACTAGTGTTAATAAAAAACTTTTTGATATTGTTGAGTTAGAGTTATATTTGTGGTTATAAAAATTAAGCGAAATGAAGTTTATCGTATCGAGTTCCTATTTATTAAAACAATTGCAAGTTTTAGGTAGTGTTATCAACAGTAGCAACACCTTACCTATTTTAGATAATTTCCTTTTTGAATTAAACGATACGGTTTTGACTGTATCTGCTTCTGATTTAGAAACTACCATGTCCGCTATCCTGGAGATTGACAGTAAGAGTCAAGGCAGTGTTGCTATTCCGGCAAAATTACTTTTAGAGATATTAAAAACATTCCCGGAGCAACCGCTAACGTTCACCGTTGAAGAAAACAGCACCATTGAAATCAGTTCCAATTCCGGAAAATATGCCTTGGCGTATGCTCCCGGAGATGAGTTTCCAAAGGCAGTGGTTTTAGACGAACCTTCTGCCACCATAGTTCCTGCTGAAGTTTTAGCGTCAGCAATCAGTAAAACTATTTTTGCTGCCGGTAATGATGATTTGCGTCCGGTAATGTCCGGTGTGTTTTTCCAATTCTCACCACAAAGCCTTATTTTTGTAGCTACCGATGCTCATAAATTAGTAAAATACTCCAGAACGGATGTTACCGCTTCTGAAGTGGCGGAATTCATTATGCCTAAAAAACCGTTAAACATTTTAAAAGGTATTTTAGCCATGACCGATAGCGAAGTGAAAATTGAATACAACGACAGTAATGCCGTTTTCTCTTTTGATTCCTATATGTTAGTATGTCGTTTGATTGATGGAAAATACCCAAACTATGAGGCTGTTATTCCGAAAGAGAACCCAAACAAACTGCATATTGACCGAACACAATTGTTAAATTCTGTGCGTCGTGTTGCCATTTTCTCTAACAAAACTACGCATCAAATCCGTTTAAAAATTGCAGGTACTGAACTGAACATATCCGCAGAAGATATTGACTATTCAAACAAAGCTGAAGAACGTTTGACGTGTGATTACCAAGGTGATGACATGCAAATTGGTTTCAACTCACGCTTCTTAACAGAAATGCTAAACAACCTGCATTCTGACGAAATCATGTTGGAAATGTCTTTACCCAACAGAGCCGGTATTTTAACTCCGGTGGATGGATTAGACGAAGGCGAAACCGTTACGATGTTAGTCATGCCGGTGATGCTGAACAACTAAAAATAAAACACCACTTATTTATACTGAAAAAACCCTTATCTCAATTGAAATAAGGGTTTTTCTATTTCATCCATCTTGCTCTCCAAAATTTGATTCATGACAATAACCCCCACAAATAGCTCCCGCTCTATGTCATTCCGACGCAGGCTTGTCCCGCCTCGGCGGAAGGACACGAGCGACAGCGAACTGGCGAACCAATCTCATAATCAAATCACACACGCTGGTTCGAGCCTCCCGCCCCCTAACAAAAATTTAAAAATTATTCATAAAGTTTTTCAACACAAAAATCAAGAACTTTTCTACTTTCCTGTTGACTACTGCTTCTTTCAGGATATTTACTCTCATACCATCCCTACTCTCGCAACACCTTCTCCATATAAACCACTCCATCCAAACCTAATAACCTAACCAAATAAGTCCCTTTACTAAGCCCTTCCAAAGAAATACTATAATTGGATGTGCCGGTAAACTCGCCACGAAGCAGCTCCTGACCTAACAAATTATAAACCATGTACCCTTTTAAATCAGTAGCATCTATAAATAACATACCACTAGTAGGATTGGGATAAAACTTAACTGCGGGTTTTACTTGGTCACCTACCGATAACGGAGGTGCACATGGTGTATTTCCTAACTTGGCTATAAAAAAATCACTATAACCACCATTGGTAGTTAATGGTGCAATAGTAGGATGATTCAAAAAAATAGTACTTCGAGCATAACCACCAACCACATAATTTCCATTGTGATCTGTAGCAATTGCCATTAATTCTTCAGAAGCATTAAGACCTAAAACATCCGGGATATCATGCATGGCAAGTGGCACTCCTGTTTCTTTGTTAAAACGGATTAATACAGGTGCAACCCCGTTGCCATAAACGCGAGGCATAGCCAAGGTTCCCCAGTAATTCTCATGCAAACTTGTTCCGATAGCCACTTCATTTGCGTTAATAGCAATTGTTCTACCGTAACAATTATTACATCCATTCGATTGAGCAGCTGTATTACCAGTAGCAGGATTCAAATTTGTGCCCCATAATAAGTTACCTTGAGGATTTAGTTTGATCAGATAGGGACTTTGAGATTGTTGGGTAAAAGTATATCCAGCTAAAGAAGCAAATAGATTATTATTCGTTTGATTTCCGGCTAACCCTGTCAAATAAACATTAGAGGCTTCATCCGTAGTAACACTAATTATTGAAGCACTAAGAGTTGTGGGAGCAGATGCAACCTTCCGCCACAATTCCGTGCCTAGAGCATCTAAGGCATAAACTGCACCTCCAGTATTTAAAGGCACACCTTCCCATGTAGCACTGGTATTAAAAGGACTAACATAAAAATAATACCTACTATTTAAAGGATCACGATGAAGTTTAGTATAATTCAAATTAGTTATACCCGTATAGGGAAGCGGAATATTACTCAAGTAGTTTCCGTCCTTGTCATATTTTAATATCGTATGATATTCGCTTACACTATTTGGAACAACTAATGAACCATTTAAATGGTTACCTGGAGAAAAAACACAGTGCCAATGTAAAACACCACTTGGTTCTGCAATCAATGAATACCCAAAACCTCTTCCTTCAAAAAAACCGGGAGTAGCGACCGTTGTCACATTTTCATCTTGAGGCATGCGATGCCATAAATAATTACCATTTGTGTCGTATTTTATCAAGGCTATCCATCTATTATTAGGATCTGGTGTATTAGATGTACCTGGGCCTAAAAAAACATTTGGTGCATAATGTGGAGGTACATTTGTGTTATTAGTCCGAGCTGCATTTATTGTTGTAAAAGAAATATACAACCCTCCTAAGGTGTCGAGTGCCATTGAAATATAAGATTCACCTACATGTCCTCCTATAGTAGTATGCCATCTAAAGTTACCTTCACAATCAGTAGAAACAATATAAATATCATTATCTATTGAAGCAGTTCCATATTTAGTAATTGTCTGGCCCATGAACTGCGGATTAAAATTGGTTACCGTTCCGGCAAAATAGTAATTATTGTGCTGATCGATTTTAACGTCATAAATTTGTTCCAAACCTAATTCCCAAGATCCTGCACTACCTGCATTTTGATTACCTCCGCCACGATGAGCCCACTGCCAAGAATAAGTCTGTGCAAAACCACTAAAACCAAGTAGAAAAACAATCATAAACCCTAACAGGAATAGTTTCTTTCTTATACAAAATAGTGCTCTTTTCATAAATTTATCTTCCGTCTGTTAGTAAATTCAATTTTGAACTTACCGCAGTATTTATTAAAATTAAGATTAAAACCTATATAACTCAATGTCTACTCACGCAACACCTTCTCCATATAAACCACTCCATCCAAACCTAATAACCTAACCAAATAAGTCCCTTTACTAAGCCCTTCCAAAGAAATACTATAATTAGATGTGCCGGTAAACTCACCACGAAGCAATTCCTGTCCTAATAAATTGTAAACCATGTACCCTTTTAAATCAGTAGCATCTTTAAATAACATACCATTAGTAGGATTGGGATACAACTTAACTGCGGGTTTCACTTGGTCACCTACCGATAACGGTGGTGCACATGGTGTATTTCCCAACTTGGCTATAAAAAAATCACTATCACCACCATTAGTAGTTAAAGGAGCAATAGTAGGGTGATTCAAAAAGATAGTACTTCGAGCATAACCCCCAACCACATAATTACCATTCAGGTCTGTGGCCACTGTCATAAGTTCTTCCGATGAAATGACACCCAACACATCCTTAACATCATTCATCGCAATGGGAACTCCTGTTGTTTTATTAAATCGAACCAAAACCGGTGCTACACCGTCTCCATAACTACGCGGCATTGTCAAACTTCCCCATGAATTGGCCTGTAAACTCCCTGCTAATGCAACTTCATTGCCGTTCATCGTAAGTGAACGTCCCGGACAATTGCAATCATTTAGATTTGTTGCACCAGTAGAAGGATTTAAATTAGTACCCCACAATAAAGCACCACTGGAATTCAATTTAATAAGATATGGACTCGTTGAAAATTGAGTAAATGTATAACCCGCCAAAGAAGCATACATGTTATTAATAGTTTGATTACCTGCAGTACCGGTTAAATAAACATTAGATTGCTCATCTGTCGTTAATCCAACAATAGATGCGCTGAGAGTTGTTGGTGAAGAAGCTACTTTTCGCCATAACTCAATACCCGATGCATCTAATGCATAAACAGCTCCAGCTGCGTTAATCGTTTCTCCTTCCCAAGTTGTTGCAGATAAACCACTTGAATTAACAGGTGTAAGATAAAAATAATATCTATCATTAAGTGGATCGCGATGGAGCTTAGTATAGTTGGGTCCTGATCCTCCAGTAAAGGGTAGTGGTATGTGACTGAGGTAATTGCCATCTTTGTCATATTTTAAGATGACATGATACTCACTCACACTTGTTGGTACAATAAGAGCACCGTTCAAATGATTTCCCGGTGAAAATTGGCAATGCCAATGAATAGTACCATTCGGTTCTACTGTTAAAGAATAACCTGTTCCAAGTCCTTGAAAAAAACCAGGTTGGTTGGTTGATGTAACATTTTCATCTTGAGGCATACGATGCCATAAATAATTTCCACTAGTATCATACTTAATTAAGGCTATTCTTCTGTTATTTGGATTGGGATTGGCTCCATTAGTCCCAAAACCCAATGCCACACTAGGTGCATAATGAGGAGGAACATTCGTGTTGTTACTACGTGATGAATTAATCGTAGAAAATGAAATATACAAACCGCCAAGAGTATCAAGATCCATTGAAATATAGGATTCACCTACATGACCTCCTATAGTAGTATGCCATCTAAAATTACCATCACAGTCAGTAGAAACAATATAAATATCAGTATCGATGCTATTAGTTCCGTACTTTGTTATTGTTTGCCCCATAAACACAGGATTAAAATTTATGGCTGATCCTGCAAAGTAATAATTATTATTCTGATCAATTTTGACATCGAATATTTGTTCTAGCTGAGGTTGAAAGGAGCCATTACTCATAATGCTCTGATTACCTCCACCGCGATGAGCCCATTGCCACGAATAAGTCTGTGCAAAACCACTAAAACCAAGTAGAAAAACAATCATAAACCCTAATTGGAATAGTTTCTTTCTAATACAAAATAGTGCTCTTTTCATAAATTTATCTTCCGTCTGTTAGTAAATTCAATTTTGAACTTACCGCAGTATTTATTAAAATTAAAATTCATACCAATTGTACTCAATGTCTACTCTCGCAACACCTTCTCCATAGAAACAGCTCCATCCAAACCTAATAACCTAACCAAATAAGTCCCTTTACTAAGCCCTTCCAAAGAAATACTATAATTGGATGTGCCGGTAAACTCGCCACGAAGCAGCTCCTGACCTAACAAATTATAAACCATGTACCCTTTTAAATCGGTAGCATCGATATACAACATACCACTGGTTGGATTGGGATATAACTTAACTGCGGGTTTCACTTGGTCATCTACCGATAACGGAGGTGCACATGGTGTATTTCCCAACTTGGCTATAAAAAAATCACTATAACCACCATTGGTAGTTAATGGTGCAATAGTAGGATGATTCAAAAAAATAGTACTGCGGGCATAACCCCCAACAACATAATTACCATTGAGGTCTGTGGCCACTGTCATAAGTTCTTCCGATGAAATGACACCCAACACATCCTTAACATCATTCATCGCAATGGGAACTCCTGTTGACTTGTTAAATCTGACCAAAACCGGTGTTACGCCATCTCCATAACTACGTGGCATTGTCAAACTTCCCCAGGAATTGGCCTGTAAACTCCCTGCTAAAGCAACTTCGTCACCGTTTATTGTAAGTGAACGTCCTGGACAATTGCAATCATTTAGATTTGTTGCACCAGTAGAAGGATTTAAATTAGTACCCCACAATAAAGCACCACTAGAATTCAATTTAATAAGATATGGACTCGTTGAAAATTGAGTAAATGTATAACCCGCTAAAGAAGCATACATGTTATTAATAGTTTGATTACCCGCAGTACCGGTTAAATAAACATTAGATTGTTCATCTGTCGTTAAACCAACAATAGAAGCACTGAGAGTTGTTGGTGAAGAAGCTACTTTTCGCCACAGCTCCATACCCGATGCATCTAATGCATAAACAGCACCAGCGGCAGTAAGCGTTTCTCCTTCCCAAGTTGTTGCAGATAAACCACTTGAATTAACAGGTGTAAAATAAAAATAATACCTATTATTAAGTGGATCGCGATGGAGCTTGGTATAGTTAGGGCCTACTCCACCAGTAAAGGGTAGTGGAATATGACTAAGAAAATTGCCATCCTTATCATATTTTAAAATGGCATGAAATTCACTAACATCCGTAGGCACAACAAGTGCTCCGTTCAAATGATTGCCCGGTGCAAACCTGCAATGCCAATGAATGGTACCATTCGGCTCAACAATCAAAGAATAACCAAGTCCCCTTGTTTCAAAAAAACCGGGAGTATATACAGTCGTAACATTTTCATCTTGAGGCATGCGATGCCATAGATAACTCCCAGAAGTACTGTATTTAATTAAAGTAATAGACCTATTATTTGGATTAGGAGTATTTGAGGTTCCGGGTCCTAGAAAAACACCCGGTGCATAATGTGGGGGTACATTTGTATTATTGGTTCGTGAAAAATTAGCTGTTGTAAAAGAAATATACAATCCACCAAGATTATCTAAATCAATAGAAACATATGAAACACTTGCGTGCCCTCCTAAAGTGGTGTGCCATCGATAATTTCCTTCACAATCAGTAGAAACTATGTAAACATCGGTATCTATGTTATTAGTCCCGTACTTAGTGATAGTCTGCCCCATAAATACAGGGTTAAAATTAGTAACCGCTCCCGCAAAATAATAGTTGTTATCCTGATCAATTTTTACATCATAAATCTGTTCCAAACTTGGCTGCCAAGAGGCATTACTTCCTGCGTTTTGATTACCTCCCCCACGATGAGCCCATTGCCACTCATAGGTTTGGGAATAACCGAAAAAAGAAAAAAGAAAAAAGAAAAATGCATAGGTTAGTTGTTTTTTCATAGCTATATTGTTTTAAATTCAAATAAAAAAACCGCAGGCTTTGGGACACCTGCGGTATAAAGATACTTATTTTTTTACCAAAATTTGTTGCTGTAGGGCTTTCCCATTTGCAAAAAGTACCACAACATAGTTTCCGGTTGGTAATGCACTCACATCAAAAGGCACACTTCCTATGGCTTCCTTCAAATTTATTGAACCGCGTTGAATACCAAGCATATCATAGACTTTAATTTGCCCTTCATGAAAAGCTCCCAAATCGTAGTCAATTGAAGTAACAGTTACAGTAGGGTTAGGTACAATTTTTAAACTGTCAGGTTGTGATGCTATTCGTACTTCATTAGCTAACTCAACTTCTTTATCAGCAAAACAGATAATGTTTCCGTTTTTGTCTTTCAGTAAAAAACGAATAACAATTGTCCCTCCGGGATAGCTATTGGATGGAATAAAAGTGAGCGGATTAAAATGATGTGTTGTTCCGGCAGGTACATACGCACTTGACGGCACAAACACACCGTAGCTTTGTGGTGAAGAAATTTCAAGGATAACAGTACCACCTGAATTATTATGATAATACCCCTGAAGTTCAAAATAAGTGTACGGTTCAGTATACAAGTTTATCTCTTCAAAAACCAATGTTGGGTCACACTTTTCACATGAAATTTCTGAAATAATCAACGGATTACTCTTTACAAGACACAACTCATTTTCTAACGTTAAATCCAAAGAACCATTACCTCCCAGTTGATATACAGGGGAAAATCCTGTGCCAAAAGAATCAGGAACAGTATCCACATCCCAACTGAAATGGTTAAATTGAGCATTAGGTGCGGGTAATAAAATTTTAGTGGCCAATTCTTCCTTACACAATTCCACACAACCCGACGGAAACAACCACAAATAAATGGCAGGATCTTTAGGAACAAATAGCTGTTTGGTAACCGCACATCCATTGCCCGCAATATAAGTCACACTATATGCTCCACCGGCATTCACCACAGTACTTTCCCCGTTTGCACCATTACTCCATAAAAAAGTACCTCCACTTTGTGTTGCTGAAGCCATCAATTTAACTTCATAAGGATTGCAATTATATAAAACATATGAAACGTCCAATTCGGCAGCTTCTAACACAGTAACCTCAAACTCAGACCAAGACGAACAACTAGCGTTTAAGGCATCGCGAACTTCGATACGATAATAGTAGCTACCCGCAACACTTTCTGAAAAACTTAAGGTTGTTGGAGTGGAGACTGACCAATTTTGTAGTACAACACCATTGCGTAGCCAGCGTTTTTCTAAACTACTGCCACCACTCACTGTTGCAGTTAAAACAAAGTTCGTATCAGCACAGACAACATCCGGACCATTCAAATTGACGTTTGGTGCCGGGTAAAAGGTAACCGTAGTGGCAGGAGTACGTCGGTCTGAACAACCAAAATTATCATATAAAATCACCCAATAGGTACCACTTTGTGTAGGCGAATATGTGGATGAAGTCGCTCCAACTATAGGTAAACTACCTTGCATCCATTGGTAGCTAAACGGAGTACTTTGAGAGTTAAAATACGCCAATGATACTAATTCTCCGGAACAAAAGACACCTCCACCATCTATTTCTCCATTTGTATAATCTGCAGACGAAACAATATCTTCCGTTGAAACAACATTAGAAAATATACAGCCGTTAGGGTCTGTTATAAATAAAGTTATTGCCACTAAATTTCCATTGCTATCTTTTAAATTAATTATGGTTGGTAATATATTATCTTGGGGATTAGGTATTATAAAACCGGTGCCGTCAAATCGCCATTCATAACGATAACCTGCCATAGTTGGAGTATTCAAAGTTAATAATACCGCTTGTTCTGTACAATTAGGGCTATGAGAAATAGTAAAACTCGTATCGGGATCACCATCTAAAGTAAGCGTGGTTTCCGACATACAACTAATTATATCCGGATAAAGCGGATGGCTCAATTGCAATCCTAAGGTATAGGTTCCCGCTGTTAAAGTGGTGGTATTATAAGTTGAATTAGGACCCGACTGAACAGGTGAGCCATTTATATAAAATGTATAAACCAAATAATCTAATTCTGCGTCAGTTAATATATGTGTAGAATTATCTAAAAGGGTCAAATCATACGAACCTTGACCTAAACAGGATAATTCATAACGAATATCAGACAGGAATGGAACATTGATTTCTACAGCATCTTGTACCATACACATTTGTCCTTCTCCATTGAGGTAGTAAACCCTATAGAAAACCACATAATTACCTGGATAAAGCACTTCAAAATTTGCGGTGGTATCCGTAGAAGAGGTTAATGTCAATCCTGTAGTAGAAGGATAAAACCAAGTTACATTAGCAGGTGTGTGTGTAAAAGATCCGGTTAATTGAAAAGAATAACAATTACTTTGATTAGTTATAGAGGCACTAACCACCGGTGTAAAGCTCAACGCACATGAAGCCTGTGGACAATATTCGTAAATTGCTATTTTACGCGATTTACTCACACATCCATTATCTGCAATGGCCAACGCATAATACTCTCCAAAACCGGTAGCATTAGTTATCGTAATATTTACACCACTTCCCACATAAATAGGTGTCGTTCCATTTTCTTTATACCATTCTGGTGCTCCTACCAAAGTTAATCCTCCTTGCACATTTGCAGTTAGATTGACACTAAAGTTGCCGCTAGAGTCAAGACATATCCCATAATTATAGCCGGGTGTTATGGCAATTCTAGGAGAAGGTAATACGGTAACTTCACCAAGTAAGGTAGCAGTAGTATCACATCCATTGGGGTTAACAATTGAAACAGTAATTGTTTGTAAAATGTCGGTATCGTAAATGTTTTGAAAGTTGAGCATACCACTCGCAAAAGTTGTTCCGGGAGAAGTAATAGTTTGAGAATACGTAGACCCGTTTCCTAAATCCCAAATAATTGTCCCGAAATCAAGTGTAATATCTGATTCTATTTCTAAAAAGAAAGGGTTAAAATCACCGGCACAGATAACTGTTTGAAGCAAATTCCAACTTAAAGTTGGTGTCGCAGCCAAGGTTACATCAAACTCGAACGTTTCTACTTTTCCACAAAAGCGGATATCCAAATATACTTTACCTAAATTGGTTTCTGAAATTTCATTCCATGAAACAGATACCGTGTCAGTCCCTTGCCCTGCCGTAATGTTTCCAAAATTAGTGTTACCCGTTACACTTTCAATACGCCATGTTATATCTTCTACATCACTCATATAATCAAAATCAAATGTAAACGCAGTAAAGGAACTTGGACAAAAAGTTGATAAATTATTTACATTCTCAATTTCTATAACAACCTCTTTTGGATAAACTTTTAAAATGAGAGGCTCTGTTGGACAAAAGGGAGACTCATTCCGCTGCATTTGAACAATTACCTCATAATAACCTGTAGAAGGTACTGGATCATCAAAAATAAGTACCACTGAATCTCCTGTATTCGGACCTTGAATGGTGCCACCAACAGTAGACCAAACGAGGCTAAAACCACTGGCCGCAGACGGCATAGAATAGGTATAAGGCTGGCTTTTACAAACTAAATCATCACCGGTAATAGTAGAACTTAAAGAACCTGTTTCATAAACAGAAATAAATATAGTCTTATCTTCACAACTATCCGGCGAAGAAGCAGAAAGAGCATAAGTCCCTGCTTGAGTAAAAAGATAATTGAAACTGCTTCCTGATCCAACATTAAGTACAGTTTGACCTAAACTTAATTGCCAAGTGGTATTGGGGAAATTAGTTGAATAATTACCTGTCGATCCTTTACACAAAGCTATATCACCAAAAATGTCCTGACTTTCATCAATGTTTAATGTAAGCGTTGCTACACCGCCACACCCGGTTAATTCATTTTGATAAACACATTTTAATAAATAAATTCCGGGATCTAGAGCACTCACAACAGCCTCATTCAACTGATCGGTTTGTATTACATTTGTTGCTGTTGTACCACCTGATAGGTAAGTGATAGACCATTCAAAAAAAGTGCCTGGCCATTGCGGCAATGTATAACGATACTGGTTAAAAACACATAGCTCTGTTTCACCTTGAATTGCTCCATTTTGTTTTATAACAGGAATCTTTACTGTTGTCCAAACAGGACATTCACATTCATTTAAAGCACTTAAATAACCAAAACCTTCGTCATCCACATCATCCCAAATGACTTGAACAGAATTTGAATCAGGATATGAAACAATATGGCCACCCTCCACTTTCCATTTAATCTCACATTCCGCTCCTTCTACAGTATAATTTTCAATGGCTCCCTCACATACTACTGTAGGACAGCTTATCGGTAAAGCAGGTCTGTTTATCCGTATATTTAATGCATATTTTGCAATACAATGACATTCATTTCTAACCTCCAAAATCACGGTATAAGGCCCTGAATTCATATATGTATGAGTGGGCTCAAATTCAGAGGAATAGGTACCATCTCCAAAATCCCAAAAATAAGAAATCAATTGTGTACCTCCATCAGGATGAGAATTGTTATTAAAATACAAAGGTACTTCGGCACAAAAATCCATATTCACATTGATTCCGGCAACGGTAAAATCAGCAACAGGTCCTTTAATAATATCTACACAAAAAACTTTTTGTATTACGGTTTGGTCGATGAGTGTAATTGTAAAACTGACAAAACCGCTTCCAAAAGATCCCCATGTGATGGCAGCGTGTAATTGATCTCCGGATAGGGAACTTATAACTCCTCCGGAAACACTCCAATCAACTTGTGCAATGCTATTGCCTTGAAGGCTATAGTTAACAACACTATTTTCACAGGTTTTAGTACAGCTACCTTCTCCTATGGTTTCGATAAATACCTCTTTTATCCTGTCTTCTTCATAAGCCAAGCATCCTACTTGAGAATCCCAATAAAAAAGAATACCGGATTGTTGAGCAAAAAGTGTAGTACTACAACTTAGCAATACGAAAAGAAAGAGGAATAATCCTTTGTGCAAGGACAAATACCTGATGGTGTTTTTAATTTTCATTTTATTTAGTTAAATTGGTTAAAACGTAGAATCGCGTTTGACAATAAAAAAGCACAAACGAATTTCAAGGTGTACTATAAAAAATAAAATAAAAACATCACCGGTTACATGAGAAGTACACGCTAGTGTAATTTACAGAATAGACAAAACGTATTTCTGTAAAAAACAGTAACAGCCAAATTTAACTTTAAAACTAAAGGCGGTCAATACGTAAAAACACTTAATTTTCAATATAATTTAACTAGTGAAAACACTTAGTCATAAAAACCACAGAACATATAGGAGATGTTTTGTATTTGTAATGTAATATGTAAGGTTTTTATTTAACTACATTACCTTATAGAATATTACATGATGGAAAAAAATCCCAAACTAATTTGACGTAGTATGGGATTTACATGAATAATAATATTTTTTTAGTTATCTACTGGGATTTCAATCGCTGGCGGCGGCGGCGGAAAACAATAATTTCTACCTTCATAGAAATAGATAAAGAACATTAAATCACTACCATAATTACTTTTATTAAAATCGTCAATTATTTTCTCAAAAAGTTGATTCAATTCATCTAAATTATCTTGTTTATTATAAGAAAGATCAACATTAAAATAACTTTTATTATCTTCTATTCTAGCACCAGCTTTCAAATTGTTCAAAACATTATCATAGGAAGACAATTCATGGTTATACAAAATTTTTGTATTAAAAAAACATACATTAGCATTTGTCTTTGAAGGTGCATTAAAAATGTCTAAATAATAGCAATCAATTTGCATTTTATTTTTAGTTTTTTTAATACTAATTACTTCGATTGCATCTGAAGGATAATCTCTCTTTTCATTTTGACTTAAAAATACTTTTATTTTACTTAATTCTGTTTCATATTTGGAGTTACAATTGATTAGAATTATATAAATTATTAATAAAAAAAAATATTTTAAAATTTTACCAGCTTTCATCACTTAATATATTTTAAATAATTTTTGTCTAATCTTAAGTATTTTGATGGTTCATAGTTAATTGCTGGTCGTCCTGCTGGTCTAACTTTATTGTATTTATCTTTAGTTATTTTTGGCATATATATCGAAATATCAGCATTTGGTGAATGTTTTAATCTACGTAAGGCATTCATACTATCATTGGGTGATGGATTAAAATCATTGGATGTTTCCCCCGAATGATTATGATAGTGGAACACTAAATTATTATCGTTAAAACCATCCAATACACCCTCAAATTTTATTGCTTGATCAGTCGAAGGTATCCACTTTCCATTTTTATTAAAACCACCTGTGTATCTACCCAATGCAACAATCATATTATCTTTGCTTCCATTACCTTGAAGAGTCCATTCAGCATCTGCATTCTGTGAAAAAAATTCAAATAACTTTAACAATTCAGCTTTAGAATTTGAAGTAGTATAAATTCCCGTTAAAATAGTATTTTTATCTGAGTGATGTTGGGCTTTTATATTATCTCTTTTAAGTAATAATCCTGATAAGATATTCGTATTGTTAATTTTAAGACCATTTTTTTTGTCTCCATTATAATCTTCTAATGAATAAATCATATCAAATTTGTCCTTAGTTTCTTTAGCTAATTTCACATTCCCTTCGGTGTCATAAGTATACTCATGCATACCATCTGGATCAATTATATTTATGGGATTTTGATAACAATACCTGTATGGTGTCCAACCAGGATCTTGCTCTGTCATTGGATCCACACTCAACCAAATACTAATCTTCGGATCATAATACCTCGCCCCGGCATAATACAAACCGGTCTCTTTATCCAACTCATGTCCCGTAAACTTCCAACGGTTTTCATAGTCAGCCGTTTGACTATGCTGTTCAGCCATCGTTTCACCGAAAGGTAAATTTAAGAAAAATTCGTAAGGTAATCCGTTAATGTCTGTTAAAAATGTACCGGTACCTAAATGATCTGGATGATAATAATAAATTTGGTCCTCCGCTCGAGCAACATAAGTACTTTCCGCCTCCGAAGCTGTCGTATCGTTGGACTCCGCTTCTTTCTCAGAATTCGGTATATAGTTTTTAAATCGCAGTTGGCCTTTTATACCACCTTGCTCCAAATAGATTTTCAAATCGGTTTGTTGTAGTAATTTATGCTCACTAACGCTACGCCCCTTAAGTTTCTCGAAACAAGAAGACCCACTGTCCTCCGGAAACAAAGAATCAGCATGATCTTGTCCAACACGGGCTGCAATACGTTGGCCTCCGGCATAATAATGTTTACTGTATACACCATCGGGGTCCACAACTAAAAACGCACTTGGATAGGAAGTGTAGTTCCCCATTTGTATCGAAGTGTCCACCAGTTGTCCGTTTTCATATAAAGCTTCCATCGACGAAGAAGCTTTCAATACACGTTGACCTCCGGCATCATAAATGTAATGATGAAGTTGTTTGTCGACAGCAACTCGCAAACGATCAGATTCGTCCCATAAGTAATACTTTTCAGAATTATTTTGATCATTCCTATAAGTCATATTTCCGTTTTGATCGTATTTAAAATACTCAAACTCATTGGTAGAATTATTATCTACTCGCTCTAGTATATGGGTTCCTTCATAATAGCTGTAATCATGAGCATACGAATTAGGTAAAAAGGAAGCTCCATTTTTAGAATGATCTTGAGTTTTATTGCTTATACCATGAGTAGAATTATAAGTAAGACGCCGCTGCCCATAAATCCTTTCGTGTGGACAAATAAATTAATAAAAACTACTCTTAATTTACCTTTCAATAAAAATAGTAAAAAATATAATAGTAATCTAGAACTGAAATTAGTTTAATGGCATCAAAATATTTTTATAATCCACACCAAAAGATTCGTTTGAATCGGAGGGTGAATTGTTTCGGTTTTTTATGTTTTGATTTCAAAATGCAATGATAAATAATCACTGTTGGGTGATGTGCTTTCTTACTCGGGTTTGATTTTTACAATTTTGTTGTCTTTAATTATCACAAGTTCAGTATTCTTCTGTTTTTTAAATTCAATTAATTTTTCATAAACTTTTTCAAGTCCGATTAGTATTTTATCTTTTAATTCTAATTGTTTTTCAACGGTTGTCATATGCTTTTAGTTTTTTAAATTTTAATTCATCAATAATATTTAGCTGACCATCAATTGTTTTTATCGCCAAAAGTTCGTGTTTCCCTTCTGAGTTGTCAAATATCAATGTTCCGTCAACAATTGGCAGATAAATTTCAAAAAGATTTTTTATTCCATTAAAATAACGTCTTTCAATGACTTCAGGTTCAATGTTATGTCCACCTTCTGAAACTCTAATCTTAACTCGTTCTTTTGCTAATTCCACATTTTACAACCAAAAAAATAA
Source organism: Flavobacterium sp. UBA6135 (assembly GCF_002428305.1). Lineage (GTDB taxonomy): Bacteria > Bacteroidota > Bacteroidia > Flavobacteriales > Flavobacteriaceae > Flavobacterium. Next base: position 25,672 of record NZ_DIVJ01000013.1, read on the forward strand.
CAACGTAATTGTATATCCTTTTTCACGAGCTGTTTTAATTTTGTTTTTGTAACTCCTTGTAGAGAGTGTTGTTTCAAAAGCAAAACTTTTATTTTCTTTAAGTAGTTCGTTAATTCTGTTCAACATTATTCGACCAGATTCAAATGCAACATTTTCAGGTTGAAAAGGTGATAAACCTTTCGCAATTTCGTCAGCATTTACAAACTCTTTACAGTTAATAATGTCAGGTAAAATTGTAAAAGAAGCGGTAGTTTTTCCTGCTCCATTACAACCTGCAATTATGTAAAGATTTTTTTCTCTCATATTGCAAATTTACGAAATAAATTTCAAGTATTTTTTTTCTGTGATTTTACTTTCAGCATTAGAATAGCCCTCATAAGAACTTACATGACTCCTATGGATACCATTTTAAGTTCCCCTCCTTATTTATACAAAAAAACCCTTACTTCAATTGAAATAAGGATCTTTCTATCATATAAAAAAGCTACTTACGGAGCAATATACTCATACGTTGACTGCAACCCTAAAGGAATTCCTAAAGCCCAATACGCCAAAAGGAATATCGTCCACGCAATCATAAACGCGATGGAATACGGAATCATCATGGAGACAAGCGTACCAATTCCCGTGTTCTTGACGTACTTCTGACAATAAACCACTACCAACGGGAAATACGGCATTAACGGCGTCACGATATTAGAAACCGAATCCCCTACACGATAGGACGCTTGCGTTAAATCGGGAGAGATACCCAATTGCATTAACATCGGTACCATAATCGGAGCAATTAACGCCCATTTTGCCGAAGCAGAACCAATAAACAAATTGACAAAAGCCGTCAATAAAATAATACCTACAATGGTAATTTCCGGTGCGAGTGCCATCGCTTTCAAAGCAGATGCTCCTTTTAAAGCCAATAAAGCTCCTAAATTGGATTTGGCAAACGCATCGATAAACAACGCACAGAAGAAAGCCATTACGATATAATAACTCATCCCACTCATGGATTTGGTCATGCTGTCAATAATGTCTTTTGATTTCTTGAACGTGCCTGACATCATACCATAAACCACACCCGGAACCAAGAAAATAATAAAGATTAAAGGAACAATAGAACGCATCAATGGAGCTGTAAAAACAGCAATCTCACCGGTCTCTGCTCGTAACGCAGAATCAGCAGGTGCGGCCCAAAAATACAAGCCTAGTAATAGCAATAACATGATACCACAAGACACCCAAAAGGCTTTTTTCTCTTTTGCGTCTAAGGAATCCATTTTGGGTTGTTCTTCTGAATTGACTTCAACGGTTACACTTCGCAATCTTGGGTCTACAATTTTTTCAGTAATGTACCAGCCCAAAAGCACAATCAACAAGGTGGAAGCTGACGTAAAAAACCAGTTGTTCAACGGGTTCAATTGAATGGCAGGATCAATAATTTGTGCTGCCGATTGTGTAAAACCTTGTAATAACGGGTCAATTCCTGACGGAATAAAGTTGGCACTAAAACCTCCTGAAACCCCCGCAAATGCAGCGGCTATTCCCGTTAAGGGATGACGGCCTGCAGCATAAAAAATAACACCGCCTAGTGGAATTACCAAAACATAGCCCGCATCCGTTGCCGTATGAGACACTATGGCAACTAAAATCAACATGGGAGTTAGTAAGGCTTTCGGTGTAAAGCTCAACATCGTTTTTAATCCGGCATTGATGAATCCGGCATGTTCGGCAACACCTACACCTAACATGGCAACTAACACGATGCCCAGCGGTGCAAAACTAGTGAATGTGGTGACCATATTGGCCAAAAAAGCCGCTAATGACCCACCGCTTAATAAATTGATAATGGTAATAGGTGCTTGTGATCTTGGGTCTATCTCTGCAAAAGATACCGTTGAAAAAAAGGCAGATAACACCCATATTAACAGCATTAAAACAAAAAATAAAATAGCAGGATCAGGGAGTTTGTTACCCTTCCGCTCAATAAAGTCAAGAGCCTTAGCTACAAAGCCCTTTTTGGTTTGTTGAATTTCTTCCATGGTTAGTTTAATTTGCAACTAATATACTATTTTCATAAGTACGATTGCAAATCATCACGGATTTATTACTAACAGAAAAAAGTAAACCCTATAAGTCATATAAGTTGCTACTATACTTTAAGAGGATAAACTTTGCCTCAACTAGTTTTGAACTTAACCTGTTGTGTAAGTATTGAAATCTCTAGTATCAACAGTTGCTTTGTCATTCCGACGAAGGAGGAATNNTTCCTCCTTCGTCGGAATGACAAAATCGATAGCGTTTTGTGATAGTAAGTAGGAATTAAATAATTCTAATTGCACCCAACGGGTTTTAAACTTATAGGACTTATAGGGTTTAAACAAACCCTTTTAAAACTTTTAAACTTTTTAAACCTTTTAAACCTTATTAAACTTTTAAACCCTTACTTCTCATGTATCGCCAAAATCGGTACTTTCACATGATACGCTAATTTCTGTGTCAAACTTTGGTTAAATAACTCTTCAAAGAAACCGCGTTTGTAGTTGAGCATGGCCAATAAATCCACATTATAGTCATTCGTAAAGTCGAGAATACTCTGTTTGACATTTTCATTTTCTATGATATGAAACACCACTTCATCGTCTTTAAACAGAAACTTCCAATCTTGAATCACCACATCCTTCACGTCTGATTTTGCTGTTTTGATATACAAACAGTGCACTTTTGCTTTGAAAGCTTGAGCGAGTTGTATCACTTGTTTGAGAGCTTTGATGTCTTTTTCTTTAAAACGAGTAGTAAAAACAATGTTCTTAATTTCGTTGAAAGCCGCTTCTTCGGGAACACCAATAACAATTGCCTCAGATTCGATGATTACGGTTCCGGTATTAGACCCTAAAAAGGTTTCTTTTAAACCACTGGCTCCTTTGGTACCCATCACCACATAATCTATGCGTTCTTCTTTAACAATTTTCTTGATGGCCCAAATCAAATCACCGTGTTTTAAAATGTGACTCATTTGTACGTGACCCAAATTATTCTCCTCGGCTATGCGTCGTAAAATCGGAATTTGGTCTTTTAGATTTTCAAAGTTTTCCAATTCAATAGAATCATATACTTCTTTTAAGGTACTTGGCAAGCCTCCCATATGCAATTGAGGCAACTCATAAACGTGCAATACAAACAACTCCCCTTTTGTTACTTCGGCCAATTTCAAAGCATAAACAAAAGCATTTAGTGAAGCTTTTGAAAAATCGGTTGGATATAATATTCGTGTCATGACTGGTGGTTTTTTAATTTCTAACGTAAAGTTACGCTTTATGATTCAAAAGCCGCATGATATTTATCAATTGTTATGTTAAATCGACCTGTAAATTGTTAAAACACCTCAAAAGCAACTGCTTCTTTAGAGCGAATAAAATTGTTACTTTTGTAAAAAAAAGAAAGCATGATTTTAAATGAAACCATTGTCGCATTAGCCACGCCATCCGGCTCGGGAGCCATCGCCATTATCCGACTGTCAGGTAAAGAGGCCATTGCGGTTGCGGCTTCCGTTTTTCAATCGGTTTCGGGAAAAGACATCACGAAACAAAAAACACATACGCTTCATTTAGGACACATTGTGGATGACAAAAAAGTAATCGACCAGGTGTTGCTTTCTATTTTCAAAAATCCAAATTCCTATACAGGTGAAGATGTGGTGGAAATCTCCTGTCACGGTTCCACTTTTATTCAACAACAAATCATACAACTGTTTTTACGAAAGAATTGTCGCTTGGCAAAACCCGGTGAGTTTACCTTACGAGCGTTTTTAAACGGCAAACTCGACCTATCCCAAGCGGAAGCGGTTGCCGATTTAATTGCTTCTGACAATGAAGCCTCCCATCAAATTGCCATGCAGCAAATGCGGGGTGGCTTCAGCAATGAGATTGCACAACTGCGTCAAGAACTATTGAACTTTGCTTCGTTGATTGAATTGGAATTGGACTTTGCCGAAGAAGACGTGGAGTTTGCAGACAGAACACAGTTCAACGAGTTGCTTACGCGTATAGCCTTTGTATTAAAACGACTGATTGATTCGTTTGCCGTGGGCAATGTGATAAAAAACGGTATTCCGATTGCGATTGTAGGCGAACCCAATGTAGGGAAGTCTACCCTATTGAATGCGTTATTGAACGAAGAGCGAGCCATTGTTTCCGACATTGCCGGCACCACTCGCGATACCATTGAAGATGAATTGGTGATTGACGGCATTGGTTTCCGATTCATCGATACGGCGGGTATTCGGGAGACTACGGACCATGTGGAAAGCATCGGGATTAAAAAGACGTTTGAGAAGATCGAACAGGCACAGGTGGTAATGTATTTGTTTGATAGTTTCAGGTTTCAGGTTTCAAGTGCAGAGTACCTGAGTGAAATTGAAAAGGTGAAGAACAAATACCCTTTAAAACCATTACTTGTTGTGATTAACAAAATTGATTTGTTAACCCAAGAAGAATTACTGCACATTCACCAACAACTTGAAACGTTAAACCTGAAACCTGAAACCATCTCAGCGAAACAAAACATCGGCATCGACGAACTCAAACAAACCCTCCTTTCTTTTGTGAACACCGGTGCGTTGCGAAATAACGAAACCATTGTTACCAATTCCCGTCACTACGACTCGCTTTTAAAAGCCCTGGAAGAAATCCAAAAAGTAAAATGGGGCTTGGAATCAGGAATCAGTTCTGATTTAATGGCGATTGACATCCGCGAAGCCTTGTATCACTTTGGTGAAATCACAGGCGAAGTGACCAATGATGAGCTGTTGGGGAATATTTTTGCTAATTTTTGTATTGGGAAATAGGAAAACAAAACATCACAAAACATCAACAAGTAAACGAGTTAATATATTGTTAATCAATATTTTAACTCGTTTTTATTTATATTTTTATTTGGATATTATGCGATATTTTGATTAAATTTGTACCTCATTTGTACCTCGAAATATCAGCCTGAAAAAAAGTAATTTTTTTGGCGAAATTATGGCACATATAGACACACATAGACACAGTGAGACACTTAAAGTCACATTTCTATGAGTACAAACATTAGGATTACAAGAATCTGTGAATTCTGTAAAAAAGAATTTACGGCAAAAACAACAAAGACCAGATATTGCTCCCACATCTGTAATAGAAGAGGGTACAAGGAACTGGCAAAACAAGTAAAGATTGCAACAAGCAACAAGCAAACAGAACTTATTAAGAATCCTGATCTTGAGAAAATAAGAATTCAGGAATTTCTTAATATAAATCAGGTAAGCCAATTGTTTGGAATAAGTCGCCGAACTGTTTACAGGATGATTTCACGAGGGGAACTTGATATTGCCAAATTTGGCACAAGAACTGTATTGAGAAGGTGTGACCTAGATGCTTTTTTTTCATTGCCAACAGCATTTGAAACAGAAAAATCGATACAGAAGTTTCCTGGAATAGAAAACTGTTATACCATTACTCAAATACAACAAAAGGTTAACATATCATCAGGGGCACTCTACACGCTTATACAAAGACAAGGAATCGCGAAATATTCGATTGGGAAATATACATATGTGGCAAAAAATGATATTGACATAATTTTTAATATAACTGAATATGGGGAAGAGTAATGTAACTTTAAGAAAAAAAACAATATCAAAAGATAGAATGTCCTTATATCTTGATTTTTATCCTCCAATCTTGAATCAAAAAACAAATAAGTTAACAAGAAGAGAATTCCTTAAGCTTTATATATTTGAAAAACCAAGAAGCCAAACTCAAAAAATTTCTAATATTGAAAATATCCGGGCAGCTGAATTGATTCAAATCAGAAGACAAAATGAAATTAATAAGGAAAACATATATTCCTCATTTGAACAAGAACAGCTTCAAATACAAGAAATCGGGAAAACTTCTTTCTTGAAATATTTTAGAAAACTTGCAGAAAAAAAGAATGATAATAATCTAAGTACTTGGAAATGCAGCATAACTCATTTTGAAAATTTTCTTGAGGGAAAGCATCTCCAATTCAAAGATGTTACCATTTCATTGGTGGAAGACTTCAGGGATTATCTTTTGAAAGCAAAAAGCCTTAGAAATATTGAAAAAACATTGTCCCCTAATACAGCATTATCTTATCATAACAAACTCAAAGCTACACTAAAAAAAGCATACAAAGAAGGAAAGTTAAGGACTGATATTAATGCAAGTGTAGATTCTATTAAAGAACAGGAATCACAACGTAACTTTTTGACTATTGAAGAGGCAAAAAAACTATTCAATACTGATTGCTCTAACGACATTGTGCGACGTATTTCTATTTTTTCGACCTTAACAGGCATGAGGTATTCGGATATAGCAAAACTGAAATGGTCAGAAATAGAGTATTTTGAAAACGACGGCTATTATATAAGGTTTAAACAAAAGAAAACCGAAAGATTGGCAACAATGCCAATCTCAGACGATGCCCGTAATATCTTGGGAAAACGCGGGGATGAAAGTCAAAATGTATTTTTTGGATTAAAAAAATGGGATGTGGATCGTGTCTTGCCAGTATGGATTACTAGAGCTGGCATTACTAAACATATTACATTCCATTGTTTTCGTCATACTTATGCTACTCTACAGATATCGTTAGGCACAGATATATTTACCATATCAAAAATGCTGGGACACAAAAATGTAAAAACAACACAGATTTATACAAAAATCATTGATGAGAAAAAACGCGAAGCAGCAAACAGGATTAATCTTAAATAAAGACAAGCTATCTGTCTTTATTTTTTCTAGTGGAGTTGAGTTTCAACTCCACTTCCTGTTGTATTTCTGCAATAGTTTTGATCCGTCCAGATTTTATCCAATCTAGTAACTCCGTTTTATAAAAATACAATCGTTTTCCTTGCTTATTAACAGGAATCTCATTCTTGCATACCTTGGTATATATTGTAGCTACAGAAAGATCTAACAGCTTTGAAGCACCTGATATAGTTAGGAGTTCCTCATCATCATTTCCTTTTAGTTGGCTTTTATTTTTCAATAATTTTTCAATCTTATCTAGCTTTTTATAAAGTTTTCCAACCATTTTTGGCAGATCCTCTAATGTAAATTGTTTCATTAAATCACTTTGAGTTAAAAAATTTTAAGTGCATCTGTGCCCCTATTTCCATAAATATCCCCTACTTGTCTATTCCAATATTCCTATTCCTTTACATTACAAATAATAACTAATCTACAAAACAATATCACTAGCTTAAATCCAATGTCTTTCAATGGATTTGTTTGGCATTTGATGTAAATTTTCCAAAAAAGGAAAATTTATCAAAATTCTCTTAGAAGATAGATACATTCTCCAATTACAATACCCTCCTTTCTTAAAAACAACTTTCTTCATCCACATCAGTTATACAAAATCAATAAATCTAATTGGAATAGAACTTTTTCCAATGCGAAACGGATAAAAAGGCAGCTAAGGTGTAATGGGCATCCTCCGCACCACCCTACCAAAAGACTACGGCATAAACGGTTTCCTCCCCAAAGGGTACCCCTCCAATTATTCCGTTTCCTTTTGGTTTTTGCAATTGCCCATACCCTATGAAGGCTTTCTTTTTTTCCGTTTTTTCTTTTGGAAAAAAGCTTTGCGGAGCAGGAAGAAAAGGAAATGTAACAGTATTATAAATCATTTAAACAAGAAAAACTATGAACATTACAGGAAGACTGACAAGGGATGCAGAAGTACGCACAACGTCACAAGAAAAACAAGTAGTAAACTTTTCAGTAGCGACAAACGACAACTACCGCAACAGACAAGGAGAACGTGTAGAGCAAACAACATATTTCGACTGCTCCTATTGGATAACCCCGAATGTAGCCAAACTACTTACAAAAGGCACTTTGGTAGAATTATCGGGACGAGTAAGTACAAGAGCATGGACAGGCAAAGACGGAGAGCCAAGGTCAAGACTGAATTTCCATACTTCGCAAATCAAACTGCACGGAGGTGGAAAGAGAGCAGAAACCGTACAGGTTACTACACAAACTGAAAGTAGCAAGGGAACACCAAAGGGAACAGAGGACGACCTCCCATTTTAACAACGAGTATTTAAACATTTAAAATCATTATATCATGGCACACAACATTAATTTCAACGAGAGAACAGGACGTTATTCATTCTTTAGCGTACAACAAAAAGCATGGCACGGTTTGGGGCAAATCGTGGAGCAATACCCAACAAGCGAAGAAGCTATCAAGCACGCAGGGTTAGATTACGAAGTCGTAAAATCCCCAATATTTACCAAAGGTTCGGGCATTATTGAAACAGCTAATGGCATCGAGATAGGCAGTAGCGAATTGGAAGTACCCAACTATTTCGCCAACATTCGCACCGATAACAATACAGTATTGGGAGTAGTCGGTAAGGATTACCACATTGTACAAAATCGTGAAGCCTTTAATTTCTTTGATGCCATTGTAGGCGGTGGTGAGGGTATTCTCTATGAAACCGCAGGAGCGTTAGGCAACGGAGAACGCATATTTATTACAGCCAAATTGCCCGATTATATCCGAGTTGGTAATGGGGATGATGTAACGGAAAAGTACATTTTCCTAACCACTTCGCACGATGGTAGCGGTAGTATCACAGCCGCGTTTACACCTGTTAGAATTGTTTGCCAAAATACGCTGAATGCTTCACTTCGCAATATGACCAATGTAGTCCGTATCAAACATACTTCGGGAGCAAAACAACGTATCGATAACGCTCACAAGATTATGGGACTTGCCAACACATTGAGCAACCAATTAGAGAACATTTTTAACGAGTGGGCAAAAGTGAAGGTATCAGACCGAGAGGTGAGAAAGCTAATACAGTTGGCACTTTGCCCAAATAAAGAAACGCTTGACCTCATCAAAAAAGGTGCAGAAGATGAAATCTCCACCGTGTTCAAAAATACGGTTGAGGATGCTTTTGCCTATGCGATGGTAAGCGACACTCAGCAAATGGACACTACCAAAGGCACATTATTCGGAGCGTATAATGCGGTTACAGGCTACTATCAGAACGTGAGAAATTACAAGAACGATGAAGCCAAGTTGCAATGTATTGTATTGGGTGGTACTGCCCAACTCAAATCACAGAAAGCATTTGAATTGTGTAGTGATTTTGCATTAGAAGGTGCAGAAATCCTAAATCTTAATTAAATAACCACAGGCTACCACTTTAAACGGTGGTAGCCTATAAAAATAAAAACTATGGCAAATTGGTGCAGTATTACGGTTGTTTTCGAGGGAAAACCCGAAGCAATCAAACAGATACAAGAGCTTTTCCAAACAATGAAGGAAAAGGAAGATAAGACCGAAGAAGGGCAACTGCCCGACTTTTCGAGCGATACCAACGGAGGGTATTTCTTCAATATTTATTGGAACGAGGGAGACGAGGGCGTATTTCAGTATGAAACAAAGTGGTCGCCCAATACAGAAGTGTTAAGAAACATAGCAGAAAAATATAAAGTGATTTTTATACAGGACTATGAGGAAATGGGAAACGGAGTATATGGCAGGGCAAGTTATCAAAATGGGATTTTGGACGATGTGTGTTTAAGCGATGAAGAACTGGAAACCTATTCTTTTGATGAAGAAACGGACACTTACCATTTCGAGGGGGAAACATACGATAGCAATTGTGAGATATTGGAAACGCTTTTAGAACGCAAACTATCATTCCTATGAAAATAACAGACTTGAACGGATGCTCCATTGAGGTAACGAACCTTAAAGAAGCTATTGAAATGGCAAGGCAATACAAAGAGTACCGCCACGAGGATAAAAGTTTCTCCGAGTTCGACAAACGACAAAAAGCCTATTGGGAGGATATGCACGAGAAACTCAAAGCAATAAAAAAGCAAGTAACAATAACTAAAATCGAAAAGCAATGAACACAAATTTTTTCAATCAAATACAGCAGTTGGACTTTACAGGAGTATTGCAACTGAACATTTCAAAAGGAATAGAAAGCAACCTAATTGTAACGGTTATGCTCAACAACGAACAATGCGGAGATAACGCCAAAAACGGTATTCCCCCATTGACATTTAACGCCACGCCCCAAGAATTTGACGAGGGATTTTTTGAGCAGATAACCAAACCTATACAAAAGGTATCGGGATTAATGGTAGATATGGAAAAATTCCTAAAACAATTGGAAGAAGTTAAAAAGCAATCCGCAATCGAAAAGGAAAAAACCGAGAAAGCCAAAAAGGAGAAAGAAGCCAAAGACAAGAAGTTTAAAGATGCAATCGCAAAGGTGGACGAGTTGGAGAAAGAGGGCAAATTCCGTGAAGCGTGGATAAAAGTTCCTGATATAACGGAGTTTCCCGAAAAAGCGGACGAGATACGCAAACGCAAAACATCATTGTCCGACAAGTTTGGAACACCGAGCCTTTTCGTGGCAATGGAAGAAGCAAAACCCGAACCGCAAAAAGAGGAAGAAGTTACTGCCGATTATCCCATTGATGAAGCGGACGAAGAAGAACAGTATTAACACTTAAAAACGAGCATTATGTTATTAGCAACCCAATTAGAGCGAGTATTCATACTCAAAGATAAAGGACAGGACATCAGATTGACCGACCCCGAACCACGTTGGAGCGTGGAAGCCGTAATGAATTTTTACGCCAATATGTACCCGATTTTGACCACTGCCAAAGTATCTGCACCGCAAATCAAAGATGATGCAGTAGAGTACAAATTTGAGAGCGTAATGGGAACGAAAGGTTAACCAAAATTATAAAACGATGAATTATGCAACGCAATATCATATCGGGAACAATCAGCATACCCGAACAGAAACGACAACAGCAGTTATACCGACAATTGAGCGAGTTCGCAAATTGGCTACAAAGACCAAAGGACACAAGCCAAGTGCAGAAAGACAAACAGAAATCCGTCCCCATAGCAATGCTACCAATGGTATTCTAAAATGTACGTTTCTACCAAAATTGAAAACAGCACAATCTGTACAGGCTTGTCAGAAAACGGAGAGTGATTTCTATAAGTCCCTTTCCAAACTTGGCGACCATTACAGTATTGAACCAATGCAGACCAAAAATTTTGAGTTTCCCTACAATATAGCATTGGCTATGTGGGATATGGAAGCCAAAATAAAACGCACCCATATCAATTGGGATAGTTTCAAATTGGTACAGGACAGTAAGAAAATCTACTTCAAAAGTGAGGAACGATACAGTACAGGTACAACCTTGTATTATATTCCTATTGTACCACTCTTTCAAATGCTCAAAGACCCCAAGCGTAAAAAGACCACACAGCTACTTATATCAGTATGCAGTTATCTGTACCATATCGCCCAAATTCCATATTACAGGCAGGAAGACAGTTATTTGTATTGGCTCTACGAAATGATGAACGATTGGGTGGAACAAGACGATGAAATAGACGAAACCGAAGCGTACAAAAGTGAGTTGAGAAATGCCGAATATTTAGGCGATAAAATTGAACAAAAGCTATTCAACCGTATTAATCTAAAGATATTTGAACAGCGTTTGAGCCGATTTAAAAGCCTTGATACATTCGACAGGGAATGTTGGCAAGTTGCTTGTAATGCCTTTGCACTTTATACGGAATATCCCACAGCAAGCATATTCAGAAACGCACCATTGCCTGAACAAGACCCCTATGATGATGATTACGAAAATGAAGTAATCGGAATGGAAAAGTACATTTCATTTGTCGCAGATACAAAAGGTTGGCTATATGAAAGCATTGCAGACAGCATCAACAATGAATTTAACGAATATGGAGCAATGGAAGAACCTACCATATCCAAGCGATTTGATGGAAGCGAAATACCAACAACCAACCTCGATTTTGAGAACCGTCTGTTTGATTTATTGAATGATTTGAGTGGATTATTATACGAATACAAAATAATAGAAAAATGAATAATACAACCGACATAACAGACCATTTTGGCACATTGTACCATCCAAAATCTGCTTTGGTTTTTTATGAAGCCAAAGGAACTGAAACCGATATGTATGTGGAGCATTTCGATATGGACAGCAACGGAACGCCTATCAATGCCCATCCATTAACCGTAAAGGAAGCTAATGTTTTGGCAAAAGCTTTACAGACCGATGAAGAAAAGAACCCAGCCTTTTTAAAACCAAAAGGAATCTTACCGACAAACATTCTGCATCTCAATCCGAATGTTGAAAAAGGTACAGTATTATGGTACACCAAAGCACAGAAAAGGCAACTGTATTTTGTGGATAGTTTGGGCATACCCAGCGGAATGGCACAAGTACCGCCAATGCTTTGGTTTGCCAATAAAAATAGCCTTTCGGTATTTGCTTTGGCAAACGACAGAAGACCAACCGAGAAAACGCCATTGCATTACGTACCCTTTTTCAATATCTACGAAAAGGGCAATGTATGTATGGGTACGGTAAGTATTGACATTAAAAATTCGGCTTCGGTTGAGGAATTTATGCAAGCGTGGGAACATTATTTTTTCAATTCCTATTTCAGCCATTCATTATGCGAAAACTTGACGAAAAAAAACATTGTAAACCTTTGGAAAGACCTAGTCAATACAGACAAACCCTTTCCTAAAGAGGTATTGAAAAAGAATAATAAAACCCTTAAAAATTTATTGTGATGAATACAGAAAAAACCGCAGTCCATTTTACAGACGATTATCTGCTCAATCCAACCAATCCGATTTCGGTAAACCTTATCGGAGCAGGTGGCACAGGCTCAAAAGTATTGACCGCTTTAATAGAAATAAACGAAAGTTTGATTGCGTTGGGACACGCAGGGTTACAAGTCCGCCTTTGGGATGATGATGTTATCACATGTGCCAATTTAGGCAGACAGCGTTTTGCAGAAAGTGAAACAGGATTGTACAAATCCGTTGCTTTAATCAATCGTTGCAACCGTTGGGCAGGTACAAATTGGAAAGCCGAAACGGTAAAATTTGAAAAAGACAATTTTGGAAGACCACCCGAAAAAGCAAGAGCAATCATTACCATTACTTGTGTGGACAATGTACAGGCGAGGTTTGGCGTTGCTGAAATTCTTAAAGAAGTAAGTTACCGCAGACACTACCAAGACGAGCCAAAATATTGGTTGGACTTTGGCAACAGCCAACATACAGGACAAGTGCTACTATCTACTATCAGAGAGGTAAAGCAATCCAATTCAGAAAAATACAAAACGGTGGCAAGCCTGCCATTTGTTACTGATGAATTTGGCGAATTACTGAAGCAATCCGAGCAAGAGGACAACACGCCAAGTTGCTCACTTGCCGAAGCGTTGGAACATCAAGATTTATTTATCAATTCATCACTTACACAAATGGGTTGCTCTTTGTTATGGAACTTGTTCCGCAGGGGAATGACCGAATACAAAGGATTTTTTCATAATCTGAAAGACTTCCGTACCCACCCGATTAAAGTTGCCTAAAAGCCAAAATCGGCGGGCAAAAATGCAATTCCTCGCTACGGTCGGAAACGCATTTTTGCATTTAAAATTGGTGCAATCCCTTTGTCAAAATGCACCTCACATTTTATCAAACAGGTTGCGGCATTATTTGTGGGATATTCATTATCCCATTATTTGTTTTTGCAACAACTTCTTTTCTTTTCACATTTGCGACCAAAGAAAAGAAGCAAAAGAACGTCGCTATTTACTAATCCATCTTTATTACAAAACCAAAAATGTGTATTTTTGATACAACATTATCTTTTTAAAAGATGACGTTCCCAGAACAATAAAGACCTAATTACAGAATAAACTTATTTCAAATAAATTATGAAAATCAAAAAAATACAGAACCACAACTTGTTTGCCTACAGGAGATTACGAAGGGCTATCGGGTATCTAGGCATTTTTCTTCCGATAATTCTTGTTATGTTATCTCTTTTCAAATTTTTTGATACAGAAATTCAGGAGTCAATAAGCCATTATTATTTTACTAACTTAAGGGAAATATTTACCAGCACGTTATGTGCCGTAGCCTTTTTTCTGATATGCTACAAAGGGAATGGAAATAAATCCATTTGGAAAAACGACAATTTACTTACTAATATCGCTGGGTTTATGGCATTGGGTGTTGCATTTATCCCCACCTCTCCATTGGAAGGAGCCTGCATGAAATGTACTTTTATTAACTTTGGTTTAGAATGGTTACATTATGTATTTGCAGCTGTACTCTTTCTCATCTTCTCAGTATTATCAATCAACGTGTTTACTATTGGTCAACAACCCAATAGAAATATTCCTGTAAGCATTTTTAATGAAAATCACATCTACAGATTTTGCGGATATTCCATATTGCTTTTCATTGTTTTGATTCCTTTTTCATTGTTTAAGTATTCGACCCTTGTCTTTGAAGCACTATCGCTTTTTATGTTTGGAATATCCTGGTTGGTAAAAGGACGGGCATTGGGTGATCAGGGTATAATCGGAGAGAAATTATACAGGGAACACAACACTTGTAATACAGTAGAAATGATTGAGGAATAATCTTAAGTGGGTGAATTTTTCTCGATGAAGCACCATAAGAGTTTTTATATCTTTTGTAGGCAGAAGTAAATCTATAGATTAGTTCTCTTTTTTCTCTGGAATATGTATTTCAGTTGTAAAATTTTTAGTTGTATTTTCCTTTTTCAGCCTTGAGTGACCCCATATAAAAAATATACCAGCGAGGATTAAAATATAAGCCAGTAGTTTTCCAAGCCGTTCAAAAAAACGAATAAGCACTAATTTCTCATAACTTGAAAAACCTTCCCCTCCTGCGAAATTAGTCCTGTAAAAACGTCTTCTGTTAATCCAGTATCTCAAACCAAATCCAAATAAGAGGGATAAAATTCCCATTACCAATAAAGTGTAATCCATATCTGTGCTGTTTAAAGATTAAATAGAAGAAATCGTCTTGTATGTAAATTTATATAATACCGGGAATAAGACCAATATTAAAGCCAGCCCAATTTAGGCTGGCTTTGGTAATAAATCTTTGAATTCTCTTAATTACTACTGTTGTTAAACTGAAAACTTATCTTCTTTTCATTTCCAAAATTGTCCGAGATCCATACATCAAATGATTCTGATTCATTTGAATGTGAAGTATAATATAATCGGAACTGCTCTGCCGGCAACGGGTATAGATCGTTAGGCAGATAAGGAAAGCTGTTGTATAGACGTAAGGTTCCTTGTCCGTCAAACTGAAAGTACCTGATAAAATAATTTGTACCCTCATAATTGCCGTTTCTCACTATAGTAAAACGTATCTCTACTGTCTGTCCGTTAGCTACTTGGTTGGGAACGGGCATCACATTCACTTCGAAAGGGAAATCCGATTGAATGTCCAAATCGTTATCACACGAAATAAAGAGGCTGGCTCCAATAATCAGGCTTAAAACCACCAATACCGATTTAAGTTTCCCTGAAAAATGTTCTCTATTTAAACTGATTAACTGTTTCATATTTTTTTTTATAAGTTATATCTTAATCCTAATCCGGCGGACGGACGGAATTGTTCCAATGAAGTGCCCCAAAGTATTTTTGCCCTTCCCTGAACGAGAAAAACAAAACGGTCAGATAAATAGGTCTCCAACGAAAGATGTACCCCTCCTCCATAAATAAAACCCTCTTCACTGCGTATTTTCGCTCCGTCATACAATATGACTTTTCCACGGTTAACCGTTTCATAACCGGCAACAGCCGTCACACCTGCATTCAGAGCAATATTCCTTCTAGTATCTCCCAACAAATAAAAACTGTATCCACCTTCAGCCGTATAAGTTTCTAAGGGAATGTCAATATCTCTGTATTTATAATATTCATGGGTGTATTCAAATACCCATAACTCATAATTACCATTTTTGCCATTGACGGTCATTCCTATTTTCAGGTAATACTCTTGAAAAGATTCCTTACCGGATAAGATTCCAGCTCCGATTTCAATTCCTTTTTGCTTAGGCAGCATTCGTTGTGCATGGGTAAAGCCGATGCTCATTAAAACGAGCATTACTGTACAGATATATTTTTTCATTTTACTGTTTTTAATGGGTTACTAAAATTTTAAATGTAAATCCTTAATCAGTTGGGATTTTACCAAATCGGAGTTCTCAATTTTCAGTATCTGGTGTCTGCCACCATTCTTCTCAAAAATTTCGATTAATAAGACCTTATCGTCGGCAATGGTAAACTGGTCTAACAGGAACACATTTTGTTCAATTGTTTTTCCTCCAATCTCATCCAGTGGTCTGTAAATACGAAGTGGTATCATTGGTCTTTCCTGAACTACGGTACGCTTAGCTACCTTTTTGTCCACCACTTTGAAATTGATAAAATCAATTTGGAAAGGCACATTTGTACGGTTTCTGAATTCAGTATGAAAATAGTATTTACCGTTGTGGATGTAAATTCCTTTTAGAATAAACTGAATTCCGAAATTTTTAGCCCCAATATGCTTTACAATACGTTTGTCTTTTTTGTAGATAGTTTCCAGTAACAAATTTGCCAACGAAGGAGAATCTATTCCCAATTCTTCAAACAGAGCTTCGTTTTCCATACTTCTGTTTACGGATTTGCGGATCTTTAGCAGATCAATATTCAGTATCTCAGGACAAGCGGCATAAAGCACATTGAAATTGTAGAAATGTCCATCATCAGTAATCACCGAAAAGT
The DNA here is from genome assembly GCF_002428305.1 of Flavobacterium sp. UBA6135. Classification (GTDB taxonomy): domain Bacteria; phylum Bacteroidota; class Bacteroidia; order Flavobacteriales; family Flavobacteriaceae; genus Flavobacterium. Next base: position 42,394 of record NZ_DIVJ01000013.1, read on the forward strand.
TCGTTTCTTCCTTAAAATCTTTAAGTGCAGCTTTGACACGCAATACATTTTCCGCATCCTCAGCCTTTCCTGCAATTAAGTTCCCACTACCTAAATCCACATAACGGATAGCCGCCGGAAAAATAAGATGGGAAGTCTTGTCATAAGTTACTTCCATATTGAAAGGTTCGATTCTACCTAAAGGAAGTGTTGTATTCTTTGATAAATTTTCCTGTGCATTAGACAGGGTTACATAACCAACAAATAAGGCTAAAGCCAATACGTTTTTTAAAATCTGTTTCATCTTTCTGAGTTTTTATATAATTACTATTATTTTTTAGGTACCAAAAAAAGCTGGTGACCTGCTTTGAGTGTTATCTTGGGGGTATTCATTTTTTTGGAAAAATAACCGGAAGTTCCCTGTACTAGTCCTTTGCTTAAATCTGCTGTCAGTTGCTGACCCGGAGATGAAGTCAACATTATATTCGTTCCGGTAGAGTTTCCCATTCCTGAAGCAATTTCTTTTAAAGCGTTCATCTCAGGAGCATAAGGAACATATAACCCCTGCTGTCCATCCAGATCATAGGCTATAATATCTACAGGAAGAATAGAACCTTCCAATTCCATCGAAGTTACTTGTAACATTAACCTACCATTGTTCATTTTTACCGATGCAGTAGTTAATAATGTCCCTATTGGAATAATCCTGTTTCCAACACGTGCCGATTCCAATAAACGAAGACGGACACTACTGCCTATAGAAACGGTTTGCATGTCATGCACACAGGCACGTATGCTGTTTTTAGGAGCAGAAGGTTCTAAAACGCTTCCCACAGTATGGAAATTTCGATTACGCTGCTGACTCCAGTCGTCCAGAAATTCTGCATTTGTCGGTTCTCGATACAGAGAAGATATCGGTTGCTTTTTAACAGAAAAGACCGGTTCTATAGGTTCTCTCCGAGTATTTCCTTGAGCACTTGTTTTAGATTTAATTGTATCGCCTGTCTGTGGAAAATACTTGGCGGCCATTTCATATGACTTCTCCATTAATATTAACTGGTTTTCCATCGGATTTTGCGGACTTTCTTTTTGTGCCAGTTGCCCTTTCAATTCTTCCAGTTCCTTGCGTAAAGCATCGGTTTCACGATTTCCTTCGTAAAATGTTCCCAAAGTGTTTTGCATATTACGGTAGCTGTTCAGAGCTGCATTAGTTTTGCTCTGTGGTTTTCCGTAAGAATTGACAACAGCTTCTTCTTCCAGTTGTTCAATATCAGGTTGCTCCATTTCAGTACTGTCCGTATTCCAATAATCAGATAAAGCCATCAGTGTAGCTTTTTTTTCCCTTTCTTTTTGTTCCATCATTTCCTGCTCGTAAGCCTTTTGCTTGTCTGCCTGCAGTCCTGCATCAGTAGCCTGTGGAACAGCATCATTAATTCCTACATCTTCAGGCAGCTTTTTATTAGGCTCTGGAGCGAAAATCATATACAAACATCCTAAAAAGACTATTATCATTAACCCGAAAATCATCGGTTTCTTGAACCGTTCAATCCTGCCGGATGAAATATTCTGCGGGTTATCGGAGTCCGTTTTTCGGTTTCCTTCTGTTACCAGAATATCTGGTCTCTTTTTTTCGTTTTCTTTCATATTATCATTTTTATTGGTTATTATTAAACTTTTGTACGCTGTCTGCTTTGGGTATATTCATCTTTTTGATAGCTGGAATCTGAATATGCCTGATTTCCATATTTTTATCTTGCTTTGTGAATTCAGACCATTCACTTGCAACAGTGATAATCCCCAGCAATACATATAGTCCCAAAGCAATTAATATGGCTTTTTTTCTCTGTTGGGGAGAAAGGTTTTCACACCATTCTTCTATCCGCTTATTCAACGCATCTAAATAGTCTAAAATCTTTTTCATAATCTTTTATCGTTGAATGACCTGTATATCCTTGTTTTCCAATACACCGAATTTTTCAATGGTAAATCCCTGCGGGTTGTTATCCGAACGCACCGAGTTAACCAAAAGGCAGGAAGTAATAAGACTTCTCTGGGTTACATTACTAGAACGGATGATAAACTGCTTGGCAAATGTTTTTACCAAATATGGATATTGGTTAAAATCACATTGGATGCTGTCCACCTCAATACGTTGCTGTACGTTACCGCTTATGATGCGATTGTAATAGCCCTTTTCGGATAAGTCCTTATAGTAATCAAAAGCACTTTTATCAGCCAGGTAAAAAGCCCGTTTCATATTACTTTCAATTGCCTGCTTATCCGGTGCTAAAGTGAAAAACAACTCGTGAAAGCGACGGATATGCTCACGGGCTTCTACCGGCTTGTTGATCGAGGCATCCTGAGAAAGTGCCACCATAAGGGATTTCCCATTATCCAGCACATAAATTTTTTGTCTTTGTTTTTCGGCAAACTGATACGAATTCCATACGGTATAACCGGAAATGCCAATGCACAGCAAAGCAAAAACAAGGGCAAAAAGCCTGATTTGTCTAAAACTATTTTCTATGTTCCTTAAAATTTTAAATTCCATTTTTCATTTATTTTAAATTGGTTAATACGCGTTATTTTTTCAAAAGCTGTCCGCTGATATTGCCTGCCACTGACCCTGTACCAGCACCTGCAAGATTTCCTGCTTTTTGAGCCGATTGGTTCACGTTGCGGTTATAATTACCCATACCTCCGGCCTGAATAACCCAACCTGTTACAGTCGGTATCGTGAAGTAGCCAATAATTCCAATAATCATGAAAATAATATACACGGTGTTCGAGGTATCGGGAATAAATGCCGGATCTGACAAGCTCTCAATATCATTTTCCAGAATGAGTGATTGTATCTTGGCTAGCATAGAACTGAACAGGTCAGCTACCGGAAGCCATAAATACACACTAATGTATCGGGTGAGCCACTGGGTAAGCGTGGATTGAAAGCCATCCCATACCGAGATTGCAAAGGCAATCGGCCCCAAAATGGACAGGACTATCAGAAAGAATGTCCGTATTGTATCTATGACGAGTGCTGCTGCCTGAAAAAGTACCTCCAGTAATTCCCTAAAAGAATCTCGGACACTTTTTTCCATATTATACATTGTCCTCTCGATATACATTCCCGACATCGTTGCAAGGTCTGAAGGCGACCAGCCCAATTCTTCAAGTTTTTTGTCAAATTCCTCGTTTGATACGAGATAAGCTGTTTCAGGATTACGGAGCATGGCTTCCCTTTCTAATTGGTCTTTCTGTTGTTGCAATGCATGCAGGTCAAGCACCTGACCCTCCAATATATTATGCGTACCGGTTACTACAGGGCTCAATACAGCATTAATAGTTCCCAATACAATGGTAGGAAAGAACATAATGCACAAGCCCAAAGCAAAAGGTCTTAAAAGCGGATATACATCAATCGGTTCCGCACGGCTGAGTGCCTGCCAGACTTTAAGAGCAATATAAAACAAGGCACCTAATCCCGCAACACCCTTCGCTACAACAGCCATCTCCGCTGAAAGCGGAAGCATTTCGTCATATAATGAGCGTAATACCTCATGAAGATTGTTAAATTCGACAGCTAAAATCATACTTTACCAGTATTTTTGATTGGCAGTTCCATAAAGTTGCAAGACACGTTGGCTGTCATTTTGTTTTTTGGCTCTTAAAAAACTTATGGAAATATTCTTGTTAGTATAGTATCGTACCAGATTATGGTAGTCTTTCACTTCTTTATATACCCTGTCGATAATATCCATTCGCTCCTTATCATTCAGTGACAAACTTGAAGCATTTATAATCTGCTTCAGTTCTTTAAGCAGTTCTGTACTTTCATTTAAAAGCTGTGAATACCCATTGGCAATTGCAGCGAGCTCCTGCGGTGCGAAATTGGGATCGTTCATCATCTTTCCAAAGTTTGTCACGTAGATTTCTGATATATCACCTACCATTAGTACTGTCTGTTGCACCTTACGTGCGTCTTTTACCAGATTGTTGACAGCTTTCAGGGCATCATAGTACTGTTTCCCTTGATTATACACTTTTTCAACTTCCTTGAAGTTTTTGATCACATTGGTAACTGTGGAAGAAGTCTGAACGATTTCCTGTGCACTGTTCACAATACTCTGTGCCAAATTGGTAGGATCGGTCACTACCCATTGGGCTTTTGCGGACGGTGTCGCAACTAACATCAGTACTGCACACACCATGAACATTAATTTTTTCATTGTTTTAAAAATTTAAGGATTAATAATTAGTTATATTTTCTCTTCTTTGGGAAGCAATACGTTTGATTGCCAATTCTACATTTCCGTCCAGGCTTTCCGCGAGCTGCATCACTTCCATCTTTTCCGTTTCTTCGGTAGTATAAGCGAGATACTCTTCGAGTGAAACTTCGGTGGCATAGACCGCCGAGTGCGTTCCACCCAAGCCTATCCATACCTCTTTGTAAAGTCGTGAGGGATTATTGTTCATGTTGATAGATAATACCTGTGCTTTTTCCTTGTCGGTCAATCCGAGCATTGCCTGAATGTCATCGAATTTGTTCATGTACTTTCGCTGATCGAGCAAGATTTTGCAATCTGAATTATTGATAATGCTCTCCTTGACAATGGGCGACTGGATTATGTCGTCAACTTCCTGAGTTACGACAATAGCTTCTCCAAAAAATTTCCTAACCGTTTTAAATAAATACTTGATGTACTCCGCCATTCCTTCTTTTGCAATGGCTTTCCACGCCTCTTCAATTAGAATCAGTTTACGAATACCTTTGAGCCTTCGCATCTTGTTTATAAAAACCTCCATGATGATGATTGTCACTATTGGGAACAAAATTTTATGATCCTTAATAGCATCAATTTCAAACACGATAAAACGTTTGGATAGCAAGTCTAACTGCTTATCAGAATTGAGAAGGTAATCATATTCACCACCTTTGTAGTAAGGTTCCAAAACATTCAGAAAATTGGAGATATCAAAATCTTTTTCCCTTACTTGTTTTTCTTCCAATACCTTACGGTAATCGCCTTTTACATACTCATAGAAACTATTAAAGGATGGATAGGAATCATCTTTTTTAATACGCTCGATATAACCACTCACGGCATTGGAAAGAGCAACCTCTTCTGAACGGGTTGGCGGTTCATCATCACGTTTCCAAAGTGTCAGTATCAAAGTCTTGATACTCTCTCTTTTTTCAATATCAAACACACCATCATCAGTATAGAATGGATTAAAAGCAATAGGATTGTCTTCCGTATATGTGAAGTAAACACCGTCTTCTCCTTTGGTCTTTCCTTTGATTAGTTCGCATAAACCTTGATAACTGTTTCCAGTATCAACTAATAGTACGTGAGCACCCTGTTCATAATATTGTCTAACCATATGATTAGTGAAGAACGATTTTCCCGAACCTGATGGACCCAAAATAAATTTGTTCCGGTTCGTAATAATCCCACTCTTCATTGGCAAATCCGATATATCCAAATGAATAGGCTTTCCAGTTAGGCGGTCTGCCATTTTAATTCCGAATGGTGATGGCGAATTCTGGTAATTTGTTTCTTCGGTAAAGAAGCACAAAGCCGGTTCTATAAACGTGTAAAAGCTTTCTTCACTTGGAAAATCCGCAGCATTACCTGGGATGCCCGCCCAATAAAGTGTCGCCACATCAGTAGTGTTGTGTCTGGGTTTGCACTCCATCAGTGCCAAAGCACTTCCGGTATCGTTCTTTAATTGCTTCAACTCATTTGGATCATCCGACCATGCCATTACATTAAAATGGGCGCGGATAGAAGAAAGCCCGAAAGAATGTGCTTCGTTCAAATACCGTTCAATCCACTCTTTATTTATCTGATTACTTCGGCTGTAGCGTGCCAACGAATGCATGTTCCTTGCCGACTTTTCAAATTTTCTAAGGTTTTCATCACTATTATCAATAAATAGGTACTGGTTATAAATGTGATTACAACTCAATAGCAAACCTACAGGAGAAGCAAACGATAAACGGCAGTCACTTCGGTCGGTGGAAAGTTTTTCATAACGATTATCTGCTGACACTGTTGCTGATAAATCATCCGTATCAGACAAGGTGTGCAGGCATAATCTTTTATTCCCTATACGCAATTCTTCAGCACTTAGAGCAATATCCTCCATCGGACTGTTTGCTTCTTTGGAAAGAGTAAGGTATTGTTCCAGTAACCCTTGTTTTTCACCATTCCCGATAATATCTTCTTCGCTCAGACGGACAAGTTCAACAAATCCAGAATCATTCATAATTCGTTCAAACTGTGCAACGGCTTCCATGAAACGGTGAATTACTTCCTTATCCCTGATTTCTTTCGGAATTAAAGTTCCTTTGCAAAGGGATGAAAAATTGCTTTGCATCCGCATACGCTCTTTGGAAGTTTTGGTCAGAAACAGATAGCAATAATGGTTCAAAAATGGTCGCTCGTTGAAATGGCGTTGATAGGATTTTGCCAAAAAACTCTGGTCTTCCTTTGCCATATCTGGAGCATAACTTTCTTTGATGTACCAATCCTGTTTGTGGATAACCGTATAGTCTGGCAGGGTTTTGATAGCTTTATGCCAAGCGGAATGAATAGCTTCATATTCAGCAGAGGCCACTGTGAACAGTTCCGGTAAATGAACTTTGAAACAGGCGGTAATATCGGCATCTTTAGAAAGAATACAATTATTTTCTATAGCCATCAAAGGAAACTTATTCTCTAAAGTTGATATTTTGGATGCATTTCTCATTACCTGTTGTTTTTTGAAAGTTGAACATAACGATGAATAGATTTTCGACAGAGGATGTACTGAGGATGCCTTTTCTTAGCACCAATTTTCATTAATCCGTGTTCGCCATATTTTTTATTGAGAGAAAAGGTCTGCCAGATGATTAGTGATCCTCCACCAGTTCCTAGAAACAGGCAGATATACGAATTCACACCTGCCATATACAGAATCATTACCAAAATGAGAATACCCAAAAGTCCACCTGCAAAAATGAAGAGATACTGGGATTTAAGCCCCTTAAATTCAACTGTCCTTCCGATTCCTTTATTGATGTTGTAGCTTGCCATCTTTATCACCACGTTTAAAGGAAAAAGGCTTGTAATATTGTAGCTGCCACAATTAGGAATATACAGGCTCCAAACCAGCTAGCTGCTGTTTTTGATGTATCAGGATCACCGCTGCTAAATTTGTTATATACCTTGACGCCTCCAATAAGCCCTACCACAGCACCTATGGCATAAATAAGCTGTACTGCCGGTGCGAAATAGGAAGTGACCATTTGCGTTGCCTCATTAATACCGGCTACGCCGTTACCCTGTGCAAAGGTTTCCGATACTGCTAGGAGTACTACTCCCAATAACAGAACCTTTTTTGTTTGTTTTTTCATGATTTTAATTAATTAGGATTATTACTAATACCCACGTTACGCAGGCTTATGAGACAAATCTAAAGGAGATATATTGCTGAATTAATGAATTGTCTTTGAAAGGAATATTTTGTCATTATAAGACTGAAAAACTGACAAAACTTCTTATATTAGCGTGTTTTAATTTTCTTTAAACTCAATTATTTTTTGAAAAACACTATTACATACTTGGACAATAATGCAACTACACCTGTTGACATTAGAGTTATTGAAGTTGTCACTTCTTATTTCCGCGATATATATGCAAATGCATCTAGTAATTATTCTTTTGGGAATAAGGCAAGACTTGCTATAGAAGATGCTAAAATCAATGTAGCAGAATTGATAAATTCTGATTCAAACGAGATTTATTTTACTTCAGGAACAACAGAGAGTATAAATTTTGCTCTGAAAGGATTAGCATTACATCCCAATAATAATAAAAAGCATATAATCACTTGTCAAACAGAACACAAAGTAGTCATAGAAACTTGTCAATATCTTGAGACTTTAGGATTTAATATAACATATTTACCTGTTGATAGAAATGGAACAATTGACTTAGATCTCTTGAAGAAATCAATCAACATAAATACTCTATTGATTTGTATCATGTGGGTAAACAATGAGACAGGTGTTATTCATCCTATAGAAGAGATTGGAAAAATAGCAAAAGATGCTAATATTTTCTTTCTATGTGACGGAACACAAGGAGTAGGAAAATCTCTAATCAATGTAAATGATTCTAATATAGATGTACTTTGTTTCTCAGGCCACAAAATGTATGCTCCAAAAGGCATAGGGGGAATTTACATAAATCAGAGTCTTACAAAGCAAAATATAATACAGCCATTAATTCATGGAGGGGGGCAAGAAAACGGCTTAAGAAGTGGGACTTATAATGTACCATTGATTGCAGGACTTGGAAGAGCATGTAGTATTGCTCAGGAAGAAATGAAAGAAAATGAAGCTCATATAATGCATCTACAAAATTTTCTTGAGAATGAATTATCACAAATTGATGGAGCTTTTATTAATGGTAAATCAGCCCCAAGGATTTACAATACGGTTAATGTATGTATACCATATTTTGATACTGAAATCTTTATAGGAATGAATAATGATATAGCAGTTAGCAATGGATCAGCCTGTAATTCGGCATTAGTCCAAGCATCACATGTATTGCTTGCAATGGGATTAAGTAATAATGATGCTATGAATAGCTTGCGAATTTCTTTAGGAAAACATAATACAAAAAAAGATATTAATTTGTTAATGCAACGAATTAAGAATTTTATAAATAAATAACTAACTAATCACTTTACGTATATTGAAAGCTTTATTCGAATCTATATATAATTGCAAAACGGAATCAGATATTGATAATCTAATTTCTGATAATTCTTATCTTTCTAATACAGAAAACTGGTTTCCAATCGGGCAAAATGAATCTAATTTCAGCATCATTGAAAATCAGCAATCCAATCCTATTGCCGCTTTAGTAGAAAAAGTAACCAATTCAATAGATGCTACACTGATGAAAAAGTGTTTGGAGCTAGGTTTAGAACCAAAAAGCAAAGAGGCTCCTAAATCAATGGATGAAGCAATAGATATTTTCTTTCCCGATAATAAAAATTGGGATTTGAATACTTTCAGAAGAAACCAAGCCGAAGATATACAGATTATTGCTGATGGTCCCACAAAACAAAGTTCTGTAATTATATATGACAATGGAGAAGGTCAACATCCTGAAGATTTTGAAAACACCTTTCTTTCCTTGATGAAAGGGAATAAAAATGAAATTCATTTCGTACAAGGTAAATACAATATGGGAGGCAGCGGTGCTATTGTATTTTGTGGAACTAAAGGCTATCAGCTAATTGGTTCTAAACGATATGATGGTTCAGGTAGTTTCGGCTTCACACTAGTTAGAGAACATCCTTTATCTAAAGATGAATTAGAAACCAAAAAGAATACATGGTATGAGTATTTAAAAATTGACAACAAAATTCCTGCATTTGATACTACAGAGCTTGATTTAAAATTACTAAACAGGAAGTTTAAAACGGGTTCAATTATCAAGATGTATTCTTATCAAATGAAAGGAATATCAGGTTTTGCTCAGGACTTGAATCAAAGTTTGAATGAATTTTTATTTAAGCCCGTTTTACCAGTTTTTACAATTGACACAAAGGAACGATATCCTAACAATAAAGTTTTAGAAACTACAGTTTATGGATTACAAAGGCGTTTGGAGGAAGAAAAAGATTATGTTGAAGATTGGTTTTCTGAAGAATATGAAGATATTTTATTCGGTAAAATGAAAGTTACCTGTTACGTTTTCAAAGCGAAACAGGAAGGTAAAACAGTCAAAGAAACCAAAGCCGATATTCAAAGGAGATATTTTAAAAACAATATGTCAGTTCTGTTTTCTATGAATGGACAAGTACATGGTCACTATACTACTGAGTTTATCACCCGGAGTTTAAAATACAATCTACTTAAAGATTATCTTTTAATTAATGTAGATTGTACAAAGATGAAGTATGAATTTAGAAAAGACCTTTTTATGGCTTCTCGTGATCGATTAAAAAACGGAGCAAAAGCAGAAGAGCTAAGAGACTATTTGAGGAAAAAATTAACTAAATCCAAACTAGACGATATAAATAAACGCAGAAAGGATTCTATAGGGCTAGAAAGTGAGGACACTTCTGAATTGATTAAAAGCT
>NZ_DIVJ01000024.1 GCF_002428305.1 Flavobacterium sp. UBA6135
TCTCTTCTTCCAAATCTGTTCTTCTCACTAAATCTTCAACATTTTGTTTTAAAATGCTACGTGCGGTATCTAATCCAATTTTTGCAAATTCGTCAATTACCCATCCGTCGATTTCATCTGAGAATTCAGTTAATTCAACATCATCTTCTTCTGCAACACTTCCTTCGCGTATTACGTCCAATTCATAACCTGACAAAAGTCCGGCTAGTTTGATATTGTGACCTCCTCTACCAATTGCTTTTGATACTTCTTCTAATTTAAGAAATACTTCTGCTCTTTTTTTCTCTTCATCAATTTTAATCGATGAAACTTTTGCAGGACTCAATGCTCTTGTAATAAACAACTGACTGTTCGTTGTAAAATTAATAACATCAATATTTTCATTTCCTAACTCACGAACAATGCCATGAATTCTGGATCCTTTCATTCCCACACATGCACCAACGGGATCAATTCTGTCATCATAAGAGTCTACAGCTACTTTCGCTTTTTCCCCAGGTATTCTAACCACTTTTCTAACAGTAATCAAACCATCAAAAATTTCAGGAATTTCTTGTTCAAATAATTTTTCTAAGAACTTTTCTGAAGTTCTTGACATAATGATTTGAGGCTTGTTCCCTTTTAATTCAACACCTTCAATGATTCCTTTTACATTATCTCCTTTTCTGAAAAAATCAGAAGGAATTTGTTTTTCTTTTGGAAGCACAATCTCATTTCCGTCATCATCTACCAAAATTACAACTCTCGGACGAACATGGTGCACTTCTGCAGTATAAATTTCTCCTATTAAATCTTTAAAATGCTTGTATAGGTTCGTACTGTCGTGTTCGTGAATTTTAGAAATCAAATTTTGTCTAAGGGCTAAAATCGCTCTTCTTCCTAAATCGATTAATTTTACTTCTTCAGAAACATCTTCTCCAACTTCAAAATCCGGCTCAATTTTTCTTGCTTCTGATAATGAAATTTCAGAGTTTTCGTCTTCAACTTCACCATCTGCAACAACCACACGATTTCTCCAAATCTCCATATCTCCCTTATCAGGATTTATAATGATGTCGAAATTATCATCCGATCCATATTTCTTTTTTAAAGCGTTTCTGAAAACATCTTCTAAAATTGCCATTAAAGTTACACGATCAATTGATTTGTCGTCTTTAAACTCTGAAAATGATTCAATTAATGCTAAATTTTCCATGCTAAATTGTAAAAATTTCTAAAATATTATTATAACTATTGCTTCTTTTATGTCACTTAAAGGAATTTCAATCTTTTTTTGTACGGTTTCTTTTCCTTTTCCAACTTTTTTGGGCTCTCTTGCTGTCCAAGTAAGTGTAATGGCTTCTTCTGAAACTGATTCTAATGTGGCTTCAAATTGTTCAGAATTGGTTTTTACTTTTAAAACCCTTCCAATATTTTTTTTATACTGTCTGATGGATTTTAATGGGGTTGAAACTCCGGCAGAGGCCACTTCTAAAGAAAAATCAACCTCTTCTCTATCCAGATTGTGCTCAATCGCTCTACTGATATCAATACAATCCTGAAGCGTAACACCATGATCTCCATCAAGGGTAACCATTATTTTATTCGCATCAGAAATAGAAAAATCAATCAAAAACAATTCTGGTTTCTCTTCTAATCCTTGTTGCAACAACTCGAAAACTTGATCTTTAAAAGCCATATTTTTATAAAAAGAGGCACGCTTTGCGTGCCTCATTATTCAGTATCAAACAAATAATGGTGCAAATATAGTGATTTTTTTATAAAATAAAAATCATTGTATTTTGTTTAAAAATATTTGTACCTTTATGATATGAATTAACAAACTACAAAAACGAATAGCACACTTATGAAAAAAATTTTAATCCCCACGGACTTTTCAAAAAATGCCGAATATGCTCTTAAAGTTGCCGCACAAATTGCAAGAAAAAATGACGGCGAAATCATCTTACTTCATATTTTAGAACTTCCTCACCAAGCAGGAGACGCCCTCTCCAGCGGACATGAAATTCCTGAGATTATGTTCTTCAAAAGAGCCGCCATGCAAAAATTAGAAGATTTAATGGACTCAGAGATTTTTGAAGGCTTAAACGTTTCAGAAATTGTACAATTTGATTTGGCTTTTGATGGCATTATGGACATTAGTAAAAAAAATAATGTTGATTTAATTGTTATGGGATCACACGGAGCAAGTGGTTTTAAAGAAATGTTTATTGGTTCTAACGCAGAAAAAGTGGTTCGCTCTTCTGAAGTACCTGTGTTGATCATCAAAAATGAGATTGAAAACTTTAAAATCAATAAATTTGTTTTCGCCTCAGATTTCTCAGATGAGATAAAAGCTCCTTTTGAAAAAGTAGTAGCTTTTGCAAATGCATTTGATGCTGAATTAAACTTGGTTATGATTAACACCCCTAACAGTTTTAAATCTACCTTGGTTTCTCAAGACATTATGAATAAATTCCTTGCCGGATTTTCAATAAAAAAACATGTCACACATATTTTTAACGATGCTAATGTTGAGAAAGGAATTTTAAATTTTGCTAAAAGTATTGACGCCGATTTAATTGGAATGTGCACACACGGTAGAAAAGGGTTATCTCACTTCTTTAACGGAAGTATTAGTGAAGATTTGGTAAACCACGCTCTAAAACCGGTTGTGACTTTTAAAATATAATTATACTTCACAAAAACAAAAATCCCGTTTAGGTTTCTAAACGGGATTTTTGTTTTATATAGAATTTAGAAAACTATAGTTCCAGTGCTTTTTTAGGATTGTTATCCATCAACAACTCTATTGGGTTTTCTAAACCTTCTTTCACAGCAACTAAAAATCCAACTGATTCTCTACCATCGATGATTCGGTGATCATATGACAACGCCACATACATCATTGGAGCAATAACCACTTGACCATTTACAGCAATTGGACGCTCAATAATATTGTGCATTCCTAAAATTCCTGATTGTGGTGGGTTGATGATTGGTGTTGAAAGCATACTTCCAAAAACACCACCGTTTGAAATGGTAAATGTACCTCCTGTCATATCGTCAACTGTGATTTGTCCATCACGAGCACGAATGGCTAAACGCTTAATTTCTGATTCAATACCGCGGAAAGATAATGTTTCTGCATTTCTAACTACAGGAACCATTAAACCTTTTGGTCCGGAAACAGCTACTGAAATATCACAGAAATCATAAGCAATTTTGTGTTCACCATCAATCATAGAATTTACATCCGGATAAAGTTGTAAAGCTCTGGTTACGGCTTTGGTAAAGAAAGACATAAAGCCTAATCCTAATCCGTGTTTGTCTTTGAAAGCGTCTTTAAATTCGGTTCTTAATTTATTTACGTTGGTTAAATTAACTTCATTAAATGTAGTTAACATTGCCGTTTCGTTTTTAGCAGAAACTAATCTTTCGGCTACTTTACGACGAAGCATTGATAATTTGGTACGTTCTGAACCACGACTTCCACCAGTTGGTGTTCCCATAGATGGTGTAGCATTTACTGCATCGTCTTTAGTGATTCTTCCACCTTTTCCAGTTCCTACGATATCTGAAGGTTGGATATTTTTTTCGTCTAAAATTTTACGAGCTGCCGGTGAAGGTGCTTGTGTTGCATAAGTATTTTCAGCAACTGGAGCTGCTTTTGGTGCCTCTGTTTTCTTCTCCTCTGCTTTTGGTGCTTCTACTTTTGCCTCCGTTTTTGGAGCATCTCCACTTGGTTTTGCAGCTGAAGTATCGATTAAACAAACGACTGCTCCAACAGCTACAGCATCACCTTCTTCTGCTTTTAGGGTGATGATTCCGCTGGCTTCTGCAGGTAATTCTAAAGTGGCTTTGTCTGAATCAACCTCAGCAATAGCTTGGTCTTTTTCCACATAATCCCCATCTTTTACTAACCAAGTTGCTATTTCAACTTCTTTTATTGATTCTCCCGGAGAGGGAACTTTCATTTCTAAAATCATATCTATTTTTAGTTTAAAGTTTAAATGGTTTCAAGTTTCAGGTTGCAGTAACTTGAAACACGAAACACGAAACAAATTTTTATCTAAACAAATTTTTGTCAAATACCATTCTGATTGCATCGGCGTGGCGTCTTCTGTCTCTGGTATGACTTCCAGCGGCCGGTGCTGCATAAGCTTTTAATGAGGCTAATCGCCATTTTACCAACTCAAAATTCATTAACATGAAACTGTATGCCCCCATGTTTTTAGGCTCTTCTTGTGCCCAAACATAATCGTCTGCGTTAGGATATTTGGCTATTATTTCTTTTAATTGCTCGATTGGTAAAGGAAACAATTGCTCGATTCGTACCAAAGCTACGTCATTTCTGCCTAAGTTTTCTCTTTCGGCTAAGATGTCATAGTAGAATTTTCCAGTGCAAAATACGAGTGTTTTTACTTTCTTTTTATCAACTGAATTGTCGTCGATGGTTTCTTGAAAACTTCCGTTGTACAGTTCTTCTTTAGTTGAAACACACAATGGGTGACGTAGTAAACTTTTTGGTGAAAACACAACTAACGGCTTGCGGAACTTGGTTTTCATTTGTCTTCTCAACAAGTGGAAAAAGTTCGCAGGCGTTGTACAATCGGCTACATACATATTGTGACGGGCACAAAGTTGCAAATAACGCTCCATTCTGGCAGAAGAGTGCTCGGCACCTTGACCTTCGTAACCGTGCGGTAATAATAGCACAATTCCGTTTTGGTTGTTCCATTTGTCTTCGCCACACGAAATGTATTGGTCAATCATAATCTGGGCACCGTTTGAGAAATCGCCAAATTGGGCTTCCCAAATGGTTAATGCGTTTGGATTGGCTAAGGCATAACCGTAGTCGAAACCTAACACGCCATATTCAGAAAGGAACGAGTTGAACACGTTGAACTTTCCTTTTTTATCTTTTAATCCGTTTAATAAAATTACTTCTTCTTCGCTGTCTTCTACTTTTACAACGGCGTGACGGTGCGAGAAAGTTCCTCTTTCGACATCTTGACCGGAAATTCGAACATCGTAACCTTCTGTTAATAATGTTCCGTAGGCCAATGTTTCTGCAGTTCCCCAATCGATGGTATCGTTATCGTACATTGTTTTTCTGTCGGTAACAATTTTGCTGATTTTATTGATGAACTTTTTATCAGATGGTAAAGTTGAAATGGATTCAGCAATCACATCTAATTTCTTTTTGTCGAAGGTAGTTTTCACTTTTTTCAACATTTCATCGTCTGAAACTTGCTCAAATCCCTCCCATTCATTTTGCATAAATGGTGTAATGATGGTCAATTCTTTTTTGCGTGAAGCTTCTAAATTTTGATCTAACTGAGCTTTATAATCACTTTCGATTTTGTTAATATATGCCTGGTCAACAATGCCATCAACAATCAACTTTTCAGCATAAATATCTTTTGGATTTCTATGTTTTGCGATGATTTTGTATAAAACCGGTTGCGTAAAACGAGGCTCATCACCTTCATTATGACCATATTTTCTATAACCTAATAAATCGATGAATACATCACGACCAAAGGTCATTCTGAAATCTAAGGCAAAAAGCATTGCGTGAACAACTGCTTCGGTATCATCTGCATTCACATGCAAAACAGGTGAAAGCGTTACTTTCGCTACATCAGTACAATAAATTGACGAACGAGCATCAAGATAATTAGTTGTAAATCCGACTTGGTTGTTAATCACCAAATGGATAGTTCCCCCTGTTTTGTAACCGTCTAATTGCGACATTTGAACAATTTCATACACGATTCCTTGTCCGGCTACTGCCGCATCTCCGTGAACGGCGATTGGCAATACTTTTGAGAAATCGTTCGGGAAATACTTGTCTTGTTTTGCTCTTGTAATTCCTTCAATCACAGCACCAACCGTTTCTAAATGCGAAGGGTTTGGAGCTAAATTGATGTTGATATTTTTACCTGATTTTGTTTTTCTGTCGGCAGTTAAACCTAAATGGTATTTTACGTCGCCGTCAAAATATTCTTTATCGTAATCTTTTCCGTCAAATTCGGAGAAAATGTCTTGGGTTGGTTTGCCAAAAATGTTGGCTAATATGTTCAAACGACCACGGTGAGCCATTCCCATCACAAATTGCTCAACGCCTTTTTCGGCTGCAGATTCAATTAATGCGTCTAAAGCAGGGATGATACTTTCACCACCTTCTAATGAAAAACGTTTTTGACCTACATATTTTGTATGTAAAAAGTTTTCGAAAGAAACGGCTTCGTTCAATTTATTAAGAATGTGTTTTTTCTGATCTCCTGAGAAATTTGGTAAATTATCATTGATATTTAATCTGTTTTGAATCCACTCGATAACTTCAGGTTTACGGATATACATGTATTCAACACCGATAGATTGGCAATAAACATTATCTAAATGTTTAACAATTTCACGCAATGTTTTAGGCTCATGTCCTAAAACTTTGGCCGCATCAAAAACAGTTTCTAAATCAGATGTAGAAAGGCCAAAATTTTCTAAAGCCAAAGTTGGAGCATAAGTTCTTCTGTCTCTAACCGGATTGGTTTTGGTAAACAAATGTCCTCGGGTTCTGTATCCGTCAATCAACTTAAGAACATTAAATTCTTTCTGTAATTTGTCAGAAACCAAGCTACAATCTTGATTAGCTGCAGAAAAATCTGCCAGTTGAAATACTTGCTCTTCGCTAGAAACTTCCATTCCAAAGTCGAAACCTTGAAAAAAGGCTCTCCAACTAGGTTCAACAGCATCCGGATTCACGGTATACTGTTCGTATAAATCGGCAAAAAACTGAGTGTGAGCTGCGTTTAAAAAGGAAAACCTATCCATATTTAGTAGTAATAAACCTTGTGTGTTAAAAATAGTTTTGCAAAAGTACAATATTTGATATAATCTTTTATTTATTTTTACATACTTTTATGTTATAAATTGCTAAAAAGATATAGCCATGAAAAAACTGAATTGTATGAAAAAATGGACAGCCTTACTTCTTCTCTTTTTTGGAATGACCTCCGTTTTTTCTCAAAAACAACCTGTTCCTAAAAATCCGTTTTGGTCTAAAGTTAGATTTGGTGGAGGTTTAGGTCTGAGTTTTGGAAACAACTATACTGATATTATGATAGCTCCAGGAGCAGTTTATGAGTTCAATCAATACATTAGTTTAGGTTTTGGACTTCAAGGGAGTTACGTAAAGCAGAAAAACTTTTTTGAATCCTATATTTACGGTGCCAGCATGATTGTTTTAGGACATCCGATTCCTGAAATTCAATTATCTGCTGAATTAGAACAACTCCGGGTGAATACTTCTTATGAAGATAATTTAGGATCTTTTAAAGATAATTTTTGGAATACGGGATTATTCTTAGGAGCTGGTTATCGTACCAATAATGTCACCGTTGGGTTGCGGTATAATGTGCTGCACAACAACAACAGAAATGTGTATTCTGAAGCTTGGATGCCGTTTGTTAGAGTTTATTTCTAAACCAAACTTTCTGCCATTCTCTTTTTAATATTAAAAATGCTACATCACCTGCTAGTTCAGAAATGTCATCCCCATTGAGTTTTTTGACTTCTTCTTCAGAAACATCAATAATGTAAAGCAAATTCAAATATTCGGCAAATTTGTATTGAATGAGTCGATACACTTTTTCGTGCAATTGAATTTTCAACTCATTTGGCGAAGTGCTTAACGGAAAATCAACCGGTTCGTTGGCAAAATTGAAGTCTTTATTGAGCTGTTCAATCAATTTAAGATATAAATTTTCTTTCTCTGCTTCAGACAAAAGATGATCGGTTGATGTTGGGATGGGATACATTTAGATTATTTGTTAATTATAGCTATTTCTTCCTATTACCTTTTCCCATTACCTTCTATACCTTTCTTTTCATCAACTTCTCTCCAAATGCTCTCAAAACCATTTTTTTATCTTCCCCAATCTGCATTTTGGTTAAGGTGTCAAAGGCTTTTATAGTATACGCTTCAATCGCGATTTGAGTTGCTTCTGAGGATCCGGTTTGATTAAAAAATTCTTTTACTGATTCAATTTTTTCTGAATTATCATTGGGTTGAATGGAATATAAATGTAACAATTGCTCACGTTCTTCTGCTTTGGCAAATTCCATTGCTTTTAAGTAAAGATACGTTTTTTTGTTTTCGATAATATCGCCACCAACTTGTTTGCCAAAAGTCTCTGGATTTCCAAAACAATCTAAATAATCATCTTGCAATTGAAAGGCGATTCCTAAATTCAATCCGAAATCATAAATTAAATTGGCATTTTCTTCTGATGTTTCGGCAATAATTGCTCCCATTTTCATCGCAGCCCCAACCAAAACAGCGGTTTTAAATTCAATCATTTTTAAATATTCGGGAATTGAAACATCGTCTCTGGTTTCAAAATCAACATCGTATTGCTGACCTTCGCATACTTCCAAAGCTGTTTTGCTGAATAATTTCGCCAAAGCTCTAAAAATTGTTGGTTCATAACTTTCAAAATATTGATAAGCTAAAATCAACATTGCATCTCCTGATAAAATTCCGGTATTCAGATTCCATTTTTCGTGGACGGTTTCTTTTCCTCTTCGCAGCGGAGCATCATCCATAATATCATCATGAACTAATGAAAAATTATGAAAAACCTCAACAGCAGTAGCTGCCGGAAGTGCTTTCTTGAAATTTACATCAAAAACTTCAGTTGCCATTAAAGTTAAAACCGGACGCATTCTTTTTCCGCCTAAACGCAAAATATAATCTATCGGCTCATAAAGATTCTTAGGTTCTTTCAGAATTATTTGACTTTCCAGATAGGTAATAAATTGTTCTTGATAAACCGTTATCGAGTGCATTTGCAGAGTGTTTTTTGAATTTATATGGGATACAAAGAAAATCAAAAAAAGCCGAAAGCCGAAACCTGATGAATAAATCAATCAAAAAACAAATGTTAAATAATTGTAAATACTTTGGAAACTATTTCGGTATTAAAAGTTTCCTATTTACATTTGCCAACGAAAACAGAACTTGAATAAATGAAAACGAAGATTATAGAAAAAGCAACAGAATTGTTTTTAAAGTTAGGCTTTAAAAGCATTACCATGGATGATATTGCCAACGAAATGGCGATTTCGAAGAAAACCATTTACAAGTTTTTTTGCAACAAAGAGGTTTTGATTGAAGAAACAGTTGAAAAGGTTCACAATGATATTCATCACACGATGTCGGAAATATTTCAGCAAAACCACAATGCAATTGAAGAAAATTTTGAAATAAGACGGACGTTTAAGGAACTGTTTAAATCCTCGGAAACTTCGCCGGTGTATCAGTTGAAAAAACATTATCCGGAAATTTACGATAAGGTATATTCGAGACAGGTTGACGAATGCAAGATCTGGTTCAGAACAAACATTGAAAAAGGGATTGCACAAGGTTTGTATCGTTCGGAAGTGGATATTGAACTGTATTCAAAATTTTATTATCTGCTGATTTTTCAAATCAATGACTCCACCATTCTTGAAAAGGAAGCCTCCGCCTTAGAACTAAAAGCACTAGAATATCACACGAGAGCTTTATCAACTTCCAACGGCGTTGAAGAACTTGAAAAACAATTATCTAATCCCAATATATAATCATCAATCAATGAAAAAAACAATTTTTATGTTAATAGCCTTTACTTTATCAGTAAATGCACAGGAAGTAAAAATGCTTTCGTTAAAAGACGCAATCAACTATGCGTTACAAAACAAATCGGAAGCAATTAAGGCAAATCTGGCGGTTGAAAATTCCGAGTATCAGATTCAGGAAGTCCGTTCACAGGCATTGCCGCAAATTTCGGCTAACGGGAATCTAACCTATAATCCTATTATACAGCAAACGGTTATAGATGGAGCTTCGTTTGGACAACCCGGAACGACTATTCAGGCTGAATTTGGACAAAAATGGACTTCTGTTGCGGGTGTATCGCTAACGCAAAACATCTTTAATCAACAGGTATTCACAGGGTTAAAGGCTGCCAAAACCACCCGGGAGTTTTACAAAATCAACAAGGATTTAACAGACGAGCAAGTGATAGAACGAGTGGCAAATGCTTATTATCAGGTGTATCTGCAACGTCAAAAACTAACGGTTATAGAAAACAATCTGAAAAACACCACTAAAGTTAAAGAAATTATTAAAAATCTGTTTGATAACGGTTTGGCCAAAAAGATTGATTTGGACAGGATTACCGTTACACTGAATAACATTACCACTACGCGTCAACAGTTGTTGAACGCTGTTGAGGTTCAGGAAAATGCTTTAAAATTCTATATGGGTATGCCCATGGATGAAAAAATTACGATACCTGATTCGGAAGTGGAAGTAACCCCACTTCAGTTGGAAGAATCTGCGAATACTGCTCTACGCTCTGAATACAAGCTGTTAGAGTCTCAAAAAAGTTTGCTGGAGCTGAACAAGCAAGCCATGAAATCTCTTTATTATCCTACGCTGTCACTTACAGCAGGCTATAACTATATCGGTCAGGGACCGCAGATGCCATGGGGGGCAAGACCTTCTGATAAGGTATACTGGTCCGATTTCTCTTCTGTCGGTTTAAATTTGAATATTCCGATTTTTACAGGTTTTGGAACCCGTGCCAAAGTACGTCAGGCGGATATTGATGTCCGTGAGGCAGAAGCTGATTTGGCAGACACAAAATTGTCTTTGGATCTGGCCTATAAAAATGCGAAAACACAAATTGAAAACAGTCTGATTACGATTGAAAATCAAAGACAAAACGTAACGTTAGCCCAGGAAGTGCTGGACAATACACAAAATAATTATGTTAACGGGCTAGCAACACTCACAGACCTTTTGGATGCTGAAAATTCTTTGGTAGAGTCCCAAAACAATTACAATAATGCATTGTTAGAATATAAATTAGCAGAAATTCAGTTAATCAAATCAAAAGGAGAATTAAAAACACTAATTAATTAATCAACATAAAATGAAAAAAGTATTATACATAGGAATAGTCGTTGCAGTTCTGGCATTATTTGGCTTTATACTCAACAACAACAAGGAAAAGAATGAAGCGGAAACTGCAATTGTAGGGCAGAAAAATACTTCTGTTGCAGTAAAGACAGCAACCGTAAAAAGCGAAATTGTTTCGACTGATTTTGTTGCCAACGGAAATTTTTCCCCTTATCAGGAACTTAACTTTTCGGCTGAAAATTCAGGAAGGGTTACACAGGTTTTGGTAAGAGAAGGCAGTGTTGTGAAAATCGGGCAAACATTAGCTATCATTAAAGGAGATAAACTTTCGGTTGATGTGCAAAGTGCCAAAGCAGCGTATCAAACGGCATTAACTGATAGTCAGCGTTTTGAAAATGCTTTTAAAACGGGAGGGGTAACGCAGCAGCAATTAGATCAGGCCAAGTTGAATTTAGCAAATGCGAAAGCAAGATTAGACCAGGCCAACATCAGTTTTGGCGATGCGACAATCAGAGCGACCATAAACGGAATTGTAAACAAAAAATATATCGAACCGGGTTCTGTGGTTTCTTCGGGAACCCAGTTGTTTGATTTAGTTAATGTTTCTAAATTAAAACTGAAAGTTACAGTCAGTGAAAATCAAATTGCTTCATTAAAAACAGGCTCTGCCGTAAAAGTAAAAGCAAGTGTTTATCCGGATAAGGAATTTTCGGGGAAAATTACTTTCATTGCTCCGGTGGCTGATGCCTCACTGAACTTTCCGGTGGAGATTGAAATAACAAATAGTGGAGACAACGATTTGAAAGCAGGAATGTACGGAACGGCTCATTTTGAAGCTGACGAAAAACAAAAAATACCTTTAAAAGTTGTTGCGAGAACGGCTTTTGTAGGGAGTGTCAGCAACAATGAAGTGTTTGTTGTTAAAAACAATGTTGCGAAACTCACAAAAATTGTTTCGGGAAGAATTTTCGGCGATAAGGTAGAAGTTTTAGACGGATTGAACGAAGGTGATACGGTGGTTACAGGCGGTCAGATAAACCTGATAGACGGTGCTAATGTATCGATCATAAAATAAATTAACAGTTAACGTAATTCTGAAACATGAAAATAGCAGAAATATCCATAAAAAGACCCACTATCATAGCTGTATTGTTTATCATCCTTACGTTGGGAGGTATCTTCAGTTATACGCAACTGGGTTATGAGCTGGTTCCGAAATTTGAAATCAACGTAGTAACGGTTTCTACAATTTATCCCGGTGCCTCTCCTTCGGAAGTTGAAAATACGGTTACCAAAAAAATAGAAGATGCGATTGCCTCTTTGGAAAACGTGAAAAAAGTGGAATCAAAATCATTCGAAAGCTTGTCGTTGGTAATGATTACGCTGACCGCTGATGCTAATGCCGATTATTCGCTGAATGATGCCCAACGAAAAATCAATGCCGTTTTAAAGGATTTGCCGGACGATGTTGATCCTCCTTCGCTCAGCAAATTCTCGATAAGTGATTTACCCATTATTACTATCGGGGCAACGTCTGATATGGACGAAATTCTTTTCTATGATTTGCTGGACAAAAAAATCCAGCCGATATTATCCCGTGTCAACGGAGTTGCCCAGGTAAATTTAGTAGGCGGTGAAGAACGTGAAATCCAGGTAAGCCTGGATGCCAAAAAACTGCAGGGTTACCAGATTTCAGTTCCACAGGTTCAGCAAATGATTCTGGCTTCGAATTTAGATTTCCCTACCGGAAACGTAAAAACGAGAGAAAACAGTACTTTGATCCGTCTCTCAGGAAAGTATAAAAATGTAGAGGAGCTGCGAAGCCTGGTAATTTCTTCTAAAAACGGTATTCAAATCCGTTTAAGTGACATTGCGGATGTTCAGGATTCGCAAAAAGAAGTGGAAAAAATTGCCCGAATCAATCAAAAAAGTGCTATACTGTTGCAGGTTATTAAACAATCGGATGCGAATGCGGTGGCGGTAAGTGAAGCAATTCAAAAAGCCGTTGTTCAGATTGAAGCAGATTATAAGGCCAATGGTGTAAAGCTGAACATTGCAGATGACACCACGGAATTTACCCTTGTTGCGGCCAATGCAGTAATGAAGGATTTATTTATTGCGATTTTGCTGGTAGCCTTTGTGATGCTGTTCTTTCTGCACAGTTTCAGAAACGCCCTGATTGTGATGGTTTCGATTCCTGTGTCGCTGATTGCCACTTTTATCGGAATAAGCCTGTTGGGCTATACGCTTAATCTGATGAGTTTGTTAGGGCTGTCCCTTGTTGTAGGTATCCTGGTGGATGATGCGATTGTTGTTCTGGAAAACATCCACAGGCACATGGAGATGGGCAAAAACAAAGTGCGGGCGGCTTATGAGGGAGCTTCTGAAATCGGGTTTACGGTAACCGCCATTACACTGGTAATCATCGTGGTATTTTTACCGATTGCAATGAGTACGGGATTAGTTTCCAATATTATTACCCAGTTTTGTATGACGGTTGTTATTGCAACGCTGTTATCGCTGTTAGCTTCTTTTACGATTGTTCCATGGTTGTTTTCACGCTACGGAAAACTGGAACACATTACTAAAAGAACTTTTTTCGGAAGGGTTATTCTTTCTTTTGAAGCCGGTTTGGATAAATTCACACACTGGGTAACAGGAATTTTAGAGTGGTCGTTGAAATTTAAAAAAACGACACTGTTAATTGTATTGGTTTTGTTTTTTGCTTCTTTCGGCTTAGTTGGAGGCGGATATATCGGGGGTGAATTTTTTGCCAAAATTGATAAAGGCGAATTTATGGTTCAGATAGAATTGCCAAAAGATGCCTCTATCGAACAATCTAACTTTATGGCCCAAAAAGCAGAAAACTTTTTGAGCAGTAAAAAAGAGGTTGTCGGTTTGATTACTACCGTTGGACAAACCAGTGACGGTTTTGGAGGTTCGCAAACCACGGTTTATAAATCGGAGATTAAAGTAACGCTGAACGACAAATCGGAACGCGAGGACAACACTTTTGTATATGCTGCCAAAATCAAACGTGAGCTTGAAAAAGAGCTGGTGGATGCAAAAGTAAAAACGGTTCCTGTTGGTTTATTCGGAGCGGATCAGGCACCGTTAATGTTAACGGTAACAGGCTCTTCACAAAAAGACGCGATGGATTTTGCTGAAAAAGCGGCGGCGGAACTTCGTAAAATCAGTGGAGCAACGGAAGTAAAATTAACTTCGGAAGATGGAAACCCTGAAATTAATGTTCAGGTAGACCGTGATAAAATGGCTGCTTTAGGTTTGGATTTAAGCACTGTCGGGATGACCATGCAAACGGCATTCAGCGGAAATTCAGATGGTAAATTCAGAGCGGGAGAATACGAATATGATATTAACATCCGGTATAATGAGTTTGACCGTTCTGACTTTAACGACGTAAGCGAACTGATTTTTGTAAATAATGCGGACCAGCAAATCAAATTGTCGCAATTTGCAAAGGTTACACAAAGTTCGGGACCGAGTTTGCTGGAACGCAGGGACAAGACGCCTTCTGTCAATGTTGAAGCACAAACTGTCGGACGGCCATCCGGTACGGTTGCAGCAGAATGGGAAGCTGTTTTTTCTAAAATGGATCGTCCGGCAGGTGTGAATTACATCTGGGGCGGTGATATGGAAAATCAAACGGAAGGTTTCGGAACGTTAGGTTATGCGTTGTTGGCTGCGATTATATTGGTTTACCTGGTAATGGTAGCTCTTTATAACAGTTTTGTAACGCCTTTTGTAGTACTGTTTTCCATTCCGCTTTCCTTTATCGGAGCCTTGGTGGCTCTGGCCTTAACCAATAATTCATTAAACGTATTTACCATTTTGGGAATCATTATGCTTATTGGTTTGGTGTGTAAAAATGCGATTTTATTAGTCGATTTTGCAAATCACCGGAAAGAGGCAGGCGAAAGTACACACGATGCACTGGTTCAGGCAAACCACGCCCGTCTGCGTCCTATTTTGATGACTACCATTGCCATGGTATTCGGTATGGTACCCATTGCTCTTGCTTCAGGTGCAGCGGCTGAAATGAATAACGGACTGGCCTGGGTAATCATCGGAGGATTAATTTCGTCTTTGTTCCTTACGCTTGTTATTGTTCCGGTTGTTTACAGCATTTTTGACAGTATTATTGTTCGTTTCAATAAAAATAAAGAAGAAGTAAATTATGAGGTAGAAATGACCGCTGAATATATTCCCGCAGAAGTGAGCGAAGACGGTTTTACCTCAAAACATATATAAAACATAATTCCACAAACAAATTAACCCGATTAAACCACGTGAAAGCGTGGTTTTTTTTATCTTGCGTAAAACATTTTACATGAAAACAATTTTAAGTTTCTTTTTACTATCCCTTTTATTAATAGGCTGTGCCAAAGAAGAAATCCAATCAATCAAAATTAAAAACCAATACACAATTGAAGTTCCAAACTTCATGAGTCAAACCGCTATTTTAAATAGAGATGCTTCACTTCAAGTTCAAAATGAAGCAAAAGAGTTTTTTACGGTAGTGATTGATGAACCTCAAGCAGAATTTAATGAAATGATGTTGACGTTAGGCAATCAATATGAAAGTAATTTTACTGGATATACCAATTTGATTACGGATAATTTAAAACTGATGGTTGAGAAAAATAATTTTTCTGAAATTAAAGACGTCACTATTGACGATAAAAAAGCCAAGCTCTTCACGATTGAAGGCACCGTTGATTCACACGAAATTATATACCATCTCGGCTTTATAGAAGGTAAAAAACACTATTACCAAATTGTGAGCTGGACCAGTTCAAAACAAAAAAAGGCAAACTTCAAAAACATGGAACAAATAGTGCACTCATTTAAGGAAACTGTAAAATAAAAAATCCCACCTTAAAAGTGGGATTTCTTATTCTCTATGAGTGGTTCTTATGCTTCAAATGGAACAACAGATACAAACGACTTGTTGTCTCCTTTTTTCTGAAACTTAACCACACCGTCAACTCTTGCGTGTAACGTGTGATCTTTACCCATGTAAACGTTGTCACCTGGGTTATGTTTAGAACCTCTTTGTCTTACAATGATATTTCCTGCAATAGCTGCTTGACCACCATATATCTTAACGCCTAAACGTTTCGATTCTGATTCTCTACCATTCTTGGAACTACCGACACCTTTCTTGTGAGCCATGATGTTTAAGTTTTAAATGTTAATTATTCTTCTGTGGTTTCCGCTTTTTTAGCAGTTTTCTTTTTTGGTGCACTGGCATTAATTCCCTCAATAACAATTTGAGAAAATGATTGTCTGTGACCATTTTTCTTTTTGTAACCTTTTCTTCTTTTCTTTTTGAAGACAATTACTTTATCACCTTTTAAGTGTTGAATCACTTTGGCTTCTACTGAAGCACCTTCTATAGCGGGGGCGCCAATGGTAACTGTTCCATTATCATCTAACAACATCACTTTGTCAAAAGAAACTTTGCTTCCTTCTTCAGTTGCTAAACGGTGAACAAATACTTTTTGGTCTTTGCTTACTTTAAATTGTTGCCCTGCTATCTCTACGATTGCGTACATAACAATATGTTTTAATTGATTTTTTTAAGGTTGCAAATATACAACTATTTATGATTCACACAACTGTAAATCAAAAAATAAATGAATCTAGAGAAAAAATTAAGAGGTCATTTTTAATATTTGAAAAAAAACTTAGTAAATCTGTAACAAAATACCGAAATTGCACTCTTATTAGAATCAAAAAATAAATCACTAATTTTTATGAAAAAATCTTTAATGGCCTTAAGTTCAGTTCTTATGCTAGGAAGTACTGTTTCTGCTCAAAAAGTTGAGTTTGAACATTACACCCTAAATAACGGTATGCACGTGATTTTACATCAAGACAATTCTGCTCCTGTTGTGATCACTTCTGTAATGTATCATGTTGGAGCAAAAGACGAAAATCCTGAGAGAACAGGTTTTGCCCACTTTTTTGAACACCTTTTGTTTGAAGGAACTAAAAATATCGAGCGTGGCGAATGGTTTAAAATTGTAACCGGAAACGGTGGTACAAATAACGCAAATACTTCTGATGACAGAACGTATTATTATGAAATCTTCCCATCTAATAATTTAGAATTAGGTTTATGGATGGAATCTGAACGTTTACTTCACCCGGTTATCAACCAAATTGGTGTGGATACGCAAAACGAAGTAGTGAAAGAAGAAAAACGTTTACGCGTTGACAACCAACCGTACGGAAACATTTTAGCGGAAGTAAAACGAAACATGTTTTTCAAACACCCTTATCGTTGGGCAACTATCGGTTCTATGGAACATTTAGACGCAGCAACTTTGGAAGAATTTCAAGCATTCAACAAAAAGTTTTATGTACCCAACAACGCTACTTTGGTAGTGGCAGGTCAGTTTGATCCTGCTCAAGCCAGAAAATGGATTGACCAATATTTCGGATCCATTCCAAAAGGAGCTCCTATCACTCGTGAAAAATTTGTGGAAGATCCAATCACACAACCTTTAAGAGCTAGATATGAAGACCCAAACATCCAAATTCCAATGGCAATGGTTTCCTATAGAACCCCTTCTATGAAAACTAGAGATGCTCGTGTTTTAGATATGATTTCTACAATTTTATCAGATGGAAAAAGCTCTAGACTTTACAAAAAAATGGTAGACGAAATGAAAATGGCCCTTCAAATTGGAGCATTCAATTTCAGCCAAGAAGATTATGGCTTGTATATTTTATACGGCTTACCAATGGGAAGCAACACACCGAATGACATGATTGCTGAATTTGACAAAGAAATTGTAAAGCTTCAAACTGAACTAATCTCTGAAAAAGAATACCAAAAACTACAAAACATCTACGAGAGCCAATATGTAGATAGCAATTCATCAGTTGAAGGTATTGCTGGTAATTTAGCAACATTCCACATGCTTTATGGCGATGTAAATTTAATCAATACTGAAATTGAAATTTACCGTTCAATTACCAGAGAAGAAATTAGAGACGTGGCGAAAAAGTACTTAAACCCAAACCAACGTTTAATTATGGATTACGCTCCTAAATCAGATAAAGCTCAAAACTAAGATAGACAATCATGAAAAAAATATTAATTATTGTAACGAGCTTGTTATTAACATTTACTATGCAAGCACAAGATAGACCGCAACCTAAACCGGGACCTGCACCAAAAATCAACATCGGAAAACCACAAACTTTTGAATTGCCAAACGGCTTAAAAGTATTGGTCGTTGAAAACCACAAATTGCCAAGAGTTTCTTATAGCTTAACCATTGATACACCTCCGTATGCTGAAGGAGCTAAAAAAGGTGTTTCTGATTTAACCGGAGCTTTGATGGGCAACGGGACTAAAACGGTCTCTAAAGACGACTTCAACGAAGAAGTAGATTTCTTGGGAGCTTCAATCAACTTTAGTTCAAATGGTGCTTTTGCCAGCGGATTGTCAAAATATTCTCAGCGAATTTTAGAATTAATGGCTGATGGGGCGTTGAATCCATTATTTACACAAGACCAATTTGATAAAGAAAAAGCAAAACTTATTGAAGGTTTAAAATCACAGGAAAAAAGCGTACCTGCAATTGCAAGAAGAGTAGAAAACGTTTTGGCGTATGGAAAAAACCACCCAAGAGGTGAATATGTTTCCGAAGAAACCGTTAATGCCATTTCGCTTGAAGACGTAAAACAAAACTATATTACTTATTTTACGCCGTCTAATGCTTATTTGGTAATTGTTGGTGATGTAAAATTCAATGAAGTTAAAAGTGCTGTAGAAAAATTATTTACTCCTTGGAAAAAAGGAACCGCTCCTGCGGCTACTTATACAAACCCAAAAGATGTTCAATATACGCAAATTAACTTTGTAGATGCTCCAAATGCAGTGCAATCAGAAATTGCAGCAGTGCACATCACCAATTTAAAAATGACGGACAAAGATTATTTTGCAGCTCTTTTGGCCAATCAAATCTTAGGTGGTGACTTCAACAGTTATCTAAACATGAACTTAAGAGAGGCTCACGGCTGGACCTATGGTGCTCGTTCTAGCTTAAGAGGAAACAAATATGTAAATAATTTTTCTGCTTCTACTCAAGTTAGAAACGCGGTTACAGACAGTGCTGTAGTTGAAATTCTTAAAGAAATCAAACGAATCAGAACTGAAAAAGTATCTGACGATGTGTTGAAAAATGTAAAAGCAGGTTATGTTGGAAACTTTGTAATGCAAATCGAAAAACCGGCAACTGTAGCTCGTTATGCTCTTCAAACAAAAACACAAGGCCTTCCGGCTGATTTCTTTGAAAATTACATCAAAAACATCAATGCAGTTACAGCCGATGACATTTTAAGAGTTTCTAAAAAATATTTCCTTGCCGATAATCTTAGAATTTTAGTGGTAAGTAAAGGTGCGGATGTATTACCGGGATTGGAAAAACTAAACATTCCTATTTTCTATTTTGACAAATACGGAAATAAAGTAGATAAACCTGTTGCAAAAACGGTTAGTGCTGATGTAACCCCTAAAGCAGTATTGGAAAAATACATTGATGCTATTGGTGGTAAAAAAGCTGTTTCTGATGTAAAAACACTTTCTTTGAAAGGTACTGGTTCGTTTCAAGGAATGACAGTTGAGTATTCTAAAAAGAGTTCTAACACAAATAAGATAAATGAGACATTAAGCCTTATGGGACAATCAATGTCCAAAGTTTTTAACGGAACAAAAGGATATCAAGCCGGTGGAGGACAAAAAATGGATTTCACTGAAGAAGAAAACAAACAAATGAAATTTCATTCTAATCCAATTCCGGAATTAAGCATGCTTGAAAAATTGGATATCAAACTTAATGGTATTGAAAATATCAATGGAAAGGATGCTTATGTAATTCAAGACGGTGAAAGTAAATTCTGTTTCGATGTTGAAACTGGATTAAAAACAGCAGAAATTACTACTGTTGAGGCTCAAGGTCAGAAAATGAGCATTACACAACCTTTTAGCGATTACAAAGAAGTTAATGGTGTTAAATTCCCACATAAAACAGCAATTAACATTGGTGTTGAAATCGAACTTGTTATTAGCGAAGTAAAAGTTAACACAGGTGTAACAGAAGAAGATTTTAAATAAGTAGTTTATTTTTGATGAGAGAGACTGCCAGCAATGGCAGTCTTTTTTTTGCTATTACAAAAGCGTCAATGAACTAAATCAGCTTTTTTTAATAAAATTTCTACTATCTCTGCATTTAATTTAGAAGCAATTGTCGTATCAGTCTTCGTAATAACTATCTCAAATTTATAAAACAAATTATCGTCTTTTATTTTTATTCTATCTGAATCATTTTC
The DNA here is from genome assembly GCF_002428305.1 of Flavobacterium sp. UBA6135. Classification (GTDB taxonomy): domain Bacteria; phylum Bacteroidota; class Bacteroidia; order Flavobacteriales; family Flavobacteriaceae; genus Flavobacterium. Next base: position 20,321 of record NZ_DIVJ01000024.1, read on the forward strand.
AAAAGATTTATAAAACTTTTTCAAATCAACATTTTCAGCTTTAACTTCATATTCAGAGGGCATAGAAACTATAGTATTTTTTGAATTCAAAATAGGTGTTTTTTGCCATTTCATTGAATAACCTAAATGTTTAACCTCATGTATATTTGTATTCGGAAATTGAAGTGGAATTGTAAGGACAATAACTAAAAACAGGTTGAAACTGAAGTGAATTAATATCGATTTAACCAAACTATAATTTAAAACAACCCATAACAATATCAACCCCATACTAAATTGAAAAAACATTGGTAGAATTGTATATACTGAATGAAAATCATAGATTTTGTAATGAACAAGAGAAAAAAGAATTGAATTTAAAAAAAACAGAAATACTTTATTGCTTTGTCTTAAAAATTGAGTCATCAATAGAATTATATAAAAAGTAAAAAGATAGTAATTATCCGTTATGTAAATATAAATCGGGATACCAATGACTGAAATAATTTTAACATAAAACTTTTTTATAAAAAATCCTCTAAAAATTATTTCCTCTAAAATTGGTGCTACAAATAAAGCACTAAATACGAAAAAGAAATAATTATTAGTTGTTTCCAATCGAGTCAAATGATTAGTTTCTCTACCTAAAATCGTAAAAATAACATTATATATTATAAAGGTGCAGCAAAAGATCACTACACCTATAATTATTAAATAATTGTATTTTTTATTTTTAAATATATTTACCATAAAAATTATCTACAACCCACATTACAAGTAGTGGAAAACCAACCTACACTGAATTCCATGTACGGAGTTTACTTCCGCAATTTAATGCACTCATTGCACCTCTACATTGCTCAAGTGGAGTATCTTGCATCGAAGCAATCACTGCTACTGCAATAGTTAAAACAGCCCTTGCTATTACACCTGGATTTCGGTTAGAAAAACCTTGTTGTTCTTCTTCAAAATGATATGTAAAGTTTTTAACTTCTCGTCCATTACTCTCAGCGTCAAATGTAAAATAGTCATTATACCTTACAATATTTTTAACAAAAATAAGTTCATTAGTGTCTGTATTTGAGATAATAAAGTCATCACTTGTATTTTCATCAATTAATTCTGTTTGAATATTATTTTCAGATAGTAGAAAGTAAGACTCTAATATTCCGTCAACTAATTCATTAACCGCAAATTCTCCATCCATAAAGTATACACGATTATCAATTTCTACGTTATCTGGCAAGCCTCTAGCCATCAAATCTTGCCCAAATTTCTGATTATCAATTTCGCTTTGATTAGAGCAAGAATAACCCAAAACAAATGATAATACTAATGCTAATTTTAATGTTGTTTTTTTCATCTTTTAAAATTTAAAGTTAAAATTATTTTATGGTTAACCGATATAAAATTGCAAAAAAAACAGTCACAACTTTTCTTATTAAATTAACATAATTTTAACTCTTACAATTTTTACTTAATATCATTTCTTCGCTGAAAGATAAACCCCCAATAAAATAATTGAAGCTCCAATTAACTGCACAAAAGTAAGGGTTTCATGATCCACCATACCCCATAAAAAAGCAACAACAGGAATTAAATACGTAACTGATGAAGCAAAAACAGGCGACGATATTTTAATCAATTTAAAAAATAAAATATTGGCCAATGCGGTTCCAACTACTCCTAAAATAAGAATGTAAACTAGCACATTTTGAGTAGCTTCCGTTTGTACAGCAGTAAAGAAATCAGAAAAATAAAGCACTGCCAAAGCCGGAAATAAAATCACCACAAAATTCCCCGTAGTAATACTCAACGGGTTCAAATCAGACAAATACGTCTTGATGATGTTCACGTTTAAAGCATAACAAATGGATGCAATCACCAACAAAATCGCGTAATAATAGTTTTGATCCGGGTTATTCAAGGCACCGTTCATAATGAGCAACGCACTGCCCGCTAAACCGATAAAAACACCAAAAATTTGACGTCGTTGAAAATCAATTTTAAAAAGAATAATTCCTAAAACTAAGGTATTCAATGGTGTTAGCGAATTCAGAATAGCACTAACGGAACTGCTTATTTGCGTTTGAGCCACAGAAAATAAAAAAACCGGAATAAAAGTGCCCATAATAGCTGTGAGTGCAATATATTTCCAATGGCGTAATTGAATGTGTTTAATACTGTTAAACCCGATGATTAAGAGAAAAAGAGCAGCAAAAACCATTCGAAGTGAACCCAATTGAAAGGGATTTAACCCCACCAAACCTCTTTTAATCAAAATAAACGAACTACCCCAAACAAGGGCCAAAATAATTAAAAATACAAATTTTAAATTCTTGTTTTCCATGACAAAGTATTGCGTCACAAATCTGCGTTAAATTTCCCGAAACATACGTGAAAAATTTGTTATTTTTGTACTACGTTAGCAATTAAAGCGTTAACCTAAGTACTAATTTTAAAATATATCCTATGAAAATCACACAATCTTTACTGGCATTAGCAATTTGTGGAGTTTTATTTACAAGCTGTAAAGAAAATGCAAAAGGCGAAAACGACACAGCTACTGTAGAAATCTCAGACGAAACAACGGCTCAATTAGCAACAGCAAGTTTTACCATTGAAGGCATGCATTGTGCTGTTGGATGTGCCGGAACCATCCAAAAGAAATTAGCAAAATTAGAAGGCGTTGAAGAAGTGGATGTTGATTTTGACAACAAAAAAGCAACCATCACTTATGATGCAAACAAACAAACCCCTGAAATTTTAGTACAAACCGTTGAAAATATTTCAAAAGACTACATCATTTCTGATGTAACTTCTTCTGCTGACAAAGCATTTTATTCTGAAAAAGATAAAAAAAGAAAAAACAAAAAAGACGCTTCCAAAAAAGAAAGCACTACAGAGACTGAGGAAGCTAAAAAAGAATGTACCACAGAAAAAAAAGCTTGTTGTGCTTCCAAAAAAGTGGAGACTTTGTAATCTGATAACGCAATGAAAATGCCACTAAACCTTTGCTAAAGTAACCCTTTATCAAAGGTTTTTTTATGAATTATGCCAAGAATTAGATTTGTTCTATTGCAAGGGCAGCCCAAGTTTCTATGTGGATTCGCAGTGATTAGTGCAAATTTAAAACACTTAAATTAGCAAGATTCAAGAGTACATTACAGTTATTTATTTAACAAACACATTTTTCACAACTACTACAATTACATCTTAAAACTCTCGTTACTACTAAAAAAGAAATTATATGCGGAATTTTTTTTTCTTATTTTTAGGTTTGTTTGGAGCACAAGCCCAAACATCTTCATGGAGTGTTGAACTAAGCTATCCTGCTTTAGTAGATCAAAATTTTGTTGGAGCCAATTTTAACGGGATCGTAGAAGCTGGAACCAAATATCAATTTTGGGAAAACCTTTCTTTTAAAATCGGAATTTCTTTACATACCGGCTTGTTCAAAGACAAAGAGGGTATTCAAGATCCTACCACCGATTTTGATTTACTCATTTGGACGCTACAACCGCGTATTTACGGGGTGTTATTTTTACCAACCCTACCGCAATTCCACCCAATTATTGGAATAGGTTATAGTGCCGTAACCTTTTTCACCAATGGTAACGTTATGACTTTCTTTCCTCAAGGCAACGAAACCCGATATGGATTAAATGCAGCAGCAGGTTTTTCACTTGATGTGAGCAAGCAGTGGTATTTTCATGCCAGTTATGATTTTATTAAACTTTCCAATTCAGGGAATTTCACAACCCCTTATTTGCAAAACATCAACTTGGTCAAACTTGGGGTGGGGTATAGAATATAAGAATTTCAAAATGAACTAATTTTCAATAACCTAATCTACTGCCTACCCAACGCTACATCGGGAATCCTTTCATCCGACTTAATAGCAATTGTTTGCTACTAACCTAAAGATTAAAAAAGCAAAAAGAAGCTTCAAAAAAAGAATGTACCACAAGAACTTGATTAAGTTCTTACTAAACCTTTATCAAACTATTGAAATTTGACAAAAGTTTATAATTTATACCTAACAATGAATTGAAAAATTCGTGGCAAAATAAAGGTAGTTTGCTCACTAATCAGAAAGTCGGAAAAAGTATTTTGATTCTTAGTTTCATTATTTAAAAGATTAGAAACCATAAATTCAAAACCGAATGGGCTATTTTTCTTTTGATACGTTAAGGACACATTAGCTATTTCAAAAAAAGTATTCGGATTGGTAAAATTCAAATTTGTAAACGCTTCGTAGTCGGCTTTAAATGAAACATATTTAAACACTTCATGGTCAAATTGTGCTGAAAATTGATTCGTTTCAAATTTAGAAGTACTAATGCCGCTAAATGAATTGAAACCCTTGGTATAACCTACTTTTACAAAAGGCCATTTTTTGTAGGCTGTTCGCAACTCAACACCTACAGTTTGATTAGTTCTTGTATTTGCCGTTTCAATTCCGTTTACTTCCTGAATATAATCAAACCACGAAAGTGATGTATTTAACCTCAGATTAAAACGATACATCTTTTTACTAACAGAACCTCCAACTCTGTAATTGGTTTCGGGATTATCCGTTAAAACAGGTGTGGTAAACTGATTGATGCCGTCGAGTGCAACGGTGTTTCTGATTGTTTTAACTTTTTTATTCCAACTGACAAAACCATTTACTATCAAACCACGATACATACTCATTTTAGCATAATTCATCATGGCTGAATGATACCTTTCATTGTTAAGCAAAGCATTCCCTCTGAACACTGAATTATAACTTTGCAACGTAAATCGACTCGCCAGTTGTGAAGCTTCAGGGAATTGATTTACCAAACGATAGTTCAACTTTAATGATTCCGATTGGTTGAATTCGTATTCGCTAGTAAACTGTGGTTGAATCAAAAATTTTGAATGTGTTGTATGCAATTCAAACTGCTTAGCTTCTAATTGATACCAATGACCATAAACACCCGGCTTGTTTGTCCACTTTCCTATTTTAAATTTATATTCTAATCCAACAAAAGCATCATTTAAACGATAATCAATATCATTTCCAAAACCATTTTCAGCAAAGTCATTTACGGTTCCGTCAGTTAACAATTGTCGTTCGGATGTTTGTAATGTCGTAGTCCCAAAATTGTTGCCAATATTTGTATATAAATGATTGAAATTATTCACAATCCAGTAATGTTTGAACAACACATCAACTGCGTTTGACTTTACCTTTTTCAATTGTGTGATTTGATAGGACTCATCATCTTCTATCGGAATTAAACCTGCTAAAAAAGGTTGATTAGTTAACCATTGATTTTGTGGTATATTTTTTTCAAGGGAATGATTCACAACAAAAGTTGTGGTGTGGTTTTTCGAAATGGACTTATGCCATTCTAAATATTGTTTTGCTGAAGCATTATCGGCTTGTCGCAAGGTTTCAAAAGTATTTTGATTAGCAGACGTCACAGAATTGAGAAACGAAAAAACATCGTTTGTACTCGATTGAAAATGTGCGTTATAATACCATTTTTCATCTTTGCTTGGTGTATAATCTAATTTTACATTTCCAAGTCCAAGCATGGTTTTATTGTTTCCGTCTTGAATTCTTGTTTCAAGTGTTTCAGTTTGCAGGTATTCTAAAGCGGTTTCGTTTTTAGTAGCAGTAAACAACTTAGAAAATAAGGCAAAGCCGGAAACATCTAATTTTTTTGAAACTTCATGACTAAAATTTAAAGCGGCAAACTGCGATTTATTCTCTGTTACATCTTTATTCTCTGTAGCAAAAGAATAGAGATTGGTTAATGATTTTCTGCCAGATATAAAACTACTAACACCTCCTTGAAAACGCATTAAATCTTGGAAAGTAAACGTTTGCTTTCCAATGTTGTTACTATCGCCAATAAAACTCAAATTGGTTTTTGGTGCATAATAGAACAAAGCCGCATGTAGGAAATGATAGGAATCGTTTCCAATGCCGGCTTCAACATCGCCAAAAACAAACTTCTTTTTGTCTTCTTTGAGTTTGATATTCATGGCTAAATCTTCGGAATCAGAAACTTGTTTTAAAAAACCTACTTCATTAAAATTATCAATAATTTCTACTTTATCCACAGCATCCGCCGGTATGTTTTCAACCCCTAGTTTGGTTCCTCCTCCAAAAAATGATTTATTTTCTACCAAAAATTTAGTAACTCGTTTACCTTGAACTGTTACGCCTCCGTCTTTATCGACCTCAACACCGGGTAGTTTTTCAAGTTGTTCTTTGAGTTTTCGTTCGTTTCCGGTTGTAAATGCCTTGACATCATAAACCAGCGTATCTTTTTTGACAACTATGGGTTCATATTTGTGGTTGATGATTACTTCATTTAAGGCAATACCTGTAGCTTTTAGTTTAAAGTGGTGCTCCTTTGGGCTTTCATTAGGTTCATAAATAAAAATTTCTTCTTGATAACCAAGATAGGAAACCTTAATTTCATATCGCACCTCTTTGTCTAACTCCAATTTGTATCTTCCTCTGTTGTCAGCAATAGAAAACTTAATTCCTGCTTTTTCTTGTAGCGGTTTTGCTATAACATTGGCGTTTTCGAGGGGTTTGTTTAAAGTATCCGTAACAACACCCGAGAAGGTTTGAGAGAATGAAAGCTGAATTGAAAAAAAAATAAAAAATAATAGGATTTTTGGCATTACAAAGTATATAATCAGTTTTTAAACGAATTTCTTGCCTTTCTAATTAATTCATCAAAATTTTCTTGACTAATTACTTCACCTTTTGGTTTAATTATTTTTTTTAAATTTTCCTCGGTTAGATTAAATTCAACTTTATCGCAAACAATCGAATAAGTTATTAAATTATATTCTAAGACTAAACCTGGTAAATCATAACACATATCAGGCCCAATATTGAAGGGTATTTGAGGACTAAACCAAACACTAAAATTTTTATTTTGAATTTTATTGAACCCATTTGCTTTTAAACAAACAAAGTCATTGATTATTTTCTCTTCAGTTGTAATCTCCCATTCTATCTTATTTTGTAATACTAAATAATTAATGCCTCTAAAGCTAGTAACCCTATAACTTTCTTCATTGGCTATGTCAACGTAAAAAAAATAACTATGAAAATTATCTAGGAAAATTTTTTTTGTTCCTTTTATGTCATCAGTTAACATTAAATCTTCTCTATAAAAAACACTTTGATTTTGATTATACAATAATTTAAATTTTACTAATCTTTCAACATCAACATATGCTGCTGTCATTTGATTTATTATATTGATATTAGTTTCATTATTGCTTTTTGATTTTAAATCCTTCTCTATATTTTGAATTTCTATAGCATTAGGAATTACTTTATATGAAACATTTATTTGATTATTATAAATTGTTTGTGAAAAACAATTTATAACAAGAAAAAAGAAAAATATATTAACTCTCATATTTTAAAATTTTAAAACTTTTAGGATTAATTTCTTAATCCTAAAAGTCTATTGTGAAATTATTAAGTTGGAATACAACTTGGACAATTCAATCTACTTACACAATCATCATAAGCATCAGCGAAAACCTGATATCCTACAGAAGTATCGTTATTGCCTGAAATTATATAGTGAAAGTTTTCAGAAACTTCAGCAAAATTATAACAATCAATCACTGTTGTTCTATCATTTGACAATTCAATTGCGTTATCATGATTTTGTACATTTACATTTTCTATTATTGGCTGATTAATATTTGCCATTGAACTCTCCGAAAAAGCCATCATTGCGATAGCACTAAAAATAAATTTTTTCATAAAATAAAAGTTAAAAGTTAATACGTACAATAATAACGTGTTAAAGTTTTTATTCCTAGTTATAATATAACTAAACTAGTTATATTCTGACTAAAATTCATTTTACAACTTATCAGTAATTTCTTTTTTATCTATTTTTGAAAATCCAATGCAAAAAGCTTTCATTTCATATCGCAACTCTTTGTCTAACTCCAATTTGTATCTTCCACTATTTTCAACGATAGAAAACTTAATTCCGGCTTTTTCTTGTAGCGGTTTTGCTATAATATTGGCGTTTTCGAGGGGTTTGTTTAAAGTATCCGTAACAACGCCCGAGAAGGTTTGGGAGAATGAAAGCTGAAAAAATAAAAGAGAAAAAGGTAAAAAAAATCTAAGCATTTTATCAATTTGTATAATTCTGTTTGGCTTTGTTTAATTTTTTTTTAATCATTTTAGCTGATATCTATACCTTTTAGTTTTTGAATACTTTTTATATCCTCTTTGGAGAGTGAAAAATCAATTTTTTCACAATAAATTTTATACATCTTAAAATCATATTCCATAACAAATTCAGGTAAAATTGACTATTAGATGGAAGATTTACATAAACATCCTTTTTATTATATTCATTTAAGAATTAAAAAAAAGCAAAAATAAATCCACAACATACATCTAATTTTTAATTGTTGCTTTATAATTGTCAACTCTTTTTTCAATTTTATTTTTATATTCCTCAATAGACAACAATTCTTTTGTTGATATTAGTTCACTCTTGCATTTTAAATCTTCATTAAGTTTAATTGACACAGCTAAATATGTTATTCTAGCGTCTTTTAATTCTAATATCAAACCCGGTAAATTATAGAATTGTTTGGGTCCAGCTTGAATAGGTATTTCTGGTGTAAACCAAGCAATTACATCAAACGATCTATCAGAATATTTAGTTTTTTCTACTCTTTTTGTTGTTGCTTTATAACACAAAAAACCATCAATGTATTTTGACTCATTAGTTATTTGCCAATTATCTATTGGTATAAACTTAACACGAAACTCTTCGTTTTGAAATCGTCTTAAACATTCAAAACTTTTTAAATTAAAATCAAAATAATATTCAGTATCGTCAACCAAAGTTCTTGCTATTTTATCTGTATTATTATTTATTGCTAATGCTTCTACTTGATAAAACTTTGATTTATTATTGCAAATATGTAATTGAAATTCAATATTGGGTAATATTTTCTCAACTTCTTCAAAAAGTGAGACAACAGATGGATTTTGTGATTTTTCTGATTTAGTCATCAATGGTTCATCATTTGAAATTTTATAGGTAACAATCACAGAATTACTTTGTGAATAAACCGCTGAATATATAAATAAAATTAAAAAATATTTTTTCATAACATTAAATTGCCCGACTTTATAATCGGGCACTTTTATAATTAATTTTGTTGATTTTGAATACATTCATCGTAGAACAACACTTGTGCTCTATTCGCTACTTCTCTAGAAACTCCAAGAACTGAAGTCAAATAATCTTGAAGAATTTCTGCACTCTCACAACAATTAATAAAAAAATTAACGATATGCTTCATACAATATGCAAAACATCATCATTTCATAAGCAACATGTAATGCAGTTTCAAGATCCACCTCTTGATTGATCATATAATGATAATCCCACAAAGCTTGTCTCACGCAATTCTCTTCATTTTCAAGTATCAAATTACTATAATTCACTTCATCATCTAATTCAAAATAAATTTTTTCAACTTCTATTAGCTTATTTAGTTTTGGAATAACCAAATCATTTGCCTTTACGTTAAATGCAAACAATAAAAATAAAATGATAATACTATTTTTCATAAATTTTAATTTTTAATAAATTTGTTTTTTAATAAATTTTCTCCGTTCTCAATTAGATATCTTTGATATTGAGACTCTGTCATTTTAATACCCTTTTCGGGCACATCAATTTTAAATTCTGTATCAAAAAACTCAATTTGAGTAAGATATAGAATTACTTCATTTTCTTGAAGTTCAAAGACTAGACCAGGTAAGCCATTAGAATTCATAGGACCAAAGGAATAAGGAAATGATGGAGCATACCATACAGTTGTAACCTTGTCAAACTGTCTTTTACCGTTATCTACTTTTTTAACGGAATATGCTTTAAAGCATTCAACACCATCAATCTTTTTTGTATCAGATGTCAAATTCCAAACTGGCATTTCTTGTTTTATTAAATATATATCTCCAAAAAAATCTTTTTGATTTAAGAAAACTGTATCCTTAAAATTGCTATAATAAACTCCCCTGCCTCCAACATTTTGTGCAAATTTGACATTTTTTTCAGCATGTTTTTTTGTGAATTCCTTATCTATTTCATAAACCGACTCTAGATTACTAACTTTCAATTTATACTTTATATCATCAATATAATTAGTGTAATTATAATAAATTTCTTTTACATCAAAATTCTTCTCAATGAGATATGTTGAATCTACTTTAACACTATATGTGCAAATTATGTTTTGAGAAAAAGCACTAGTAGAAAAAAAAATAAATACCAACAAACAAAATTTGTAATTGCTAATAATTGATATAAATTGAAATGATTTCACCTTCACTTTTATTCTTCATTAAGTAATTCCGGATCCATACATACATTATAAGCCCATTCAGCATGTTCAATTGCCCAATCTACATCTCTTCCTCTATTGATACACCCATGATAAACAGTTATGGCAAAATTAAAACAACCCCATTCATCATTTTCAATTTCAGATTTTGACATTTCAAGTTCCTTGGTACTATTACAAATAGTAATATTTTCTAAATTTAAATTATCAATAGTATTTGCCATTGAACTCACCGAAAACGCCATCATTGCGACAGCACAAAAAATAAATTTTTTCATAAAAATAAAAGTTAAAAGTTAATACGTACAATAATAACGTGTTAAAGTTTTTATTCCTAGTTATAATATAACTAAACTAGTTATATTCTGACTAAAATTTACCTTACTGTTTGTCAGTAATTTCTTTTTTATCTATTTTTGAAAATCCAAACAAATTTACCTATTGATTTTAAACATTACTTATTTGTTTTAAACAAATTACTACTATGCTACAAAAAATTTTAGTGAAAATTAGGAAAATTAGAAATGAAAATTCATTGTCTCAAGAGTTTATGGCTAACGAATTAGAAATTTCTCAAAGTCAATACGGAAAGATAGAAAATGGAAAAGTAACCTTAAGTTTTGAAAGATTGCAGAAGATTGCTACTATTTTAAAAGTAGATATAACGACCTTAACGAACGAATAAAATTCAAGAATAAACCAATAAACATTATTAATAAATCCCTACTTACTTCTTCCACCGCAACGTCTCCATCAACGTTTGCACATCATCCTTAATATAACTCGCAGCCGGCATGATAGAGTCAAAATTCGGCTTGGTATAGAAGTAAACAGAACCTGTCACAAAATGATTAAGACTGTCTGTTAAATAAAACTGGGTGTTGGTTGCCGCATTACCTCCCACTTGATAAAACATACCATATACTTTATCTTTCGTATTGATAAAAGGTAATTCAACAATGTCATCTGCTTTAATTACGTGTTCGTATGTGAGTTTTTGAGCATCTCGCAACAAGGTTTCTAAATTAGAAGAAACAGGCATGTATGTCAAAAAAACAGAAGCTTTCATTCTCGGATAGGTAATCGTAACATTACAGTCTTGCTTTACCTTAACATTGGTTTCCGTATTGTAATCAAATACAAACGGACACGGGCTATCAAAGCCCATATAAATAGCTTCTTCATAATCCAATCGCAAATGAGCAAAAGGTTTTGGCATTACGTCGTCTTTACAACTTGCCAGTAGCACTAATCCAAACAGAAATAACACCTTTCTTTTAAGCATCTAAAGTAACTTTGATTTGTTTCACTCTTTTTTTGTCAACCGCTTCTATAGTAAACACCACATTTTGAAAAGCTATTCTTTGTCCTTTCTTGGGAAAACTTCCGATGATTTCTAAAATGAATCCGGCCAAGGTTTCGGCTTCTCCTTTATTGGCTTCAAAAACTTCATCGTCAACATCCACAATTCTATAGAAATCTTTGAGGTTAATCTTTCCTTCAAAAAGAAAATTCCGATCATCTATTTGTGAATAATTGATGTTCTCATCATCAAATTCATCACTGATATCGCCCACAATTTCTTCAATAATATCTTCAAGCGTTACCACACCAGAAGTTCCTCCATATTCATCTACTACAACTGCCAAATGACTCTTTTTATTTTGAAAGTCTTTTAATAAATCATCTAATTTTTTGTTTTCCGGCACAAAAAAAGGCTCACGTAACAAACTTTTCCAATCAAAATTAATAGTATCAATATGTGGAATCAAATCTTTAACATACAAAACACCTTCAATTTGATCGATATTGTCATGATAAACAGGAATCCGCGAAAAACCTCTACTCACAATTTTAGGCATGATCTCTTCAAAAGTTTCATCATCTTCCAACGCAAAAACATCAATTCGCGGACTCATCACTTGACTCGCGTCGGTATTTCCAAACGAAACAATACCTTCCAAAATTTTTTGCTCTTCATCGGATGTTTCCTCAGAAGATGTAAGCTCCAAGGCTTGTGACAATTGATTGACTGATAAATTTGATTTTTGCTTACCTAATTTTTGTTCCAAATAAATAGTAATCGCCCGCATAGGCATGTTCAGCGGTGTTAAAAGAATATTGAAAAACGCAAGCGGTTTTGCAATTAGTTTAGCAAACTTTACATTGTTCCTGTTGGCATAAATCTTTGGCAAAACCTCACCAAATAATAAAATTAAAAAAGTAACTACCCCCACTTCAACAATCCATTTAATAGCTTCAGATTGAATACTACCAAAAAGACTGTTTTTGATAAACGAGAAAACTATAACTATAGCAATATTGATAAAATTATTGACAATCAATATGGTTGCCAATAATTTTTTTGGTTTTTCAAGTAATAGAGAAATTGTAAGGTCTTTGCCTCCTGATTCTTCCGAAATCTCATCAATATCTTTTTGAGAAAGTGAAAAAAGAGCCACTTCTGCTCCTGAAATCAAAGCAGAGCAAATTAGTAAAACAACAATGCTTATCAATCCAAAAAGCAAACTTGGATCAAAATTTTCTAAAATACCGAGAGGTTCAGGGTCCAAATAATGGTAAATTTGGTTAAACAATATTAAAACGGCATACCTTCATCAGAATGGCTATCGTTTTGAGAGTCAAAATTACTGCTTTTTATCGAATCAGGCACACCTGATGCATTTGTTTTATTAAGTTCGGTATCCTTTTTTGTGGTTAAAAAAGTAAACTCCGTGACTTGAATTTCTGTGGTATATTTTGTCACCCCATCTTCTGTTTGCCATTGACGGGATTTAATTCGGCCTTCCACATAAATTTTATCACCTTTTGACAGATATTTTTCACAGATTTCAGCAGCTTTATTTCGCACTACCAAATTGTGCCATTCGGTAGAAGTTATCTTTTCGTTTGTTGTTTTGTTGATATAAATCTCGTTTGTTGCCAATGGGAATCTTCCAATGCAATTACCTCCATCGAAATAGTGCATTTTTACATCATCGCCTAGGTGCCCAATTAACATCACTTTATTTAAAGTACCGTTCATAATATTTATTTTGTTTTAGGAATGTATAAAATTACAAATTTTAATACGGATTAAAAATTCTTTTCAATAAAATTATAAATCACAATTGGAAAAGGCAATTTTTTTATGGTGTCAAACGACAGTCCGTTTTCCAATTCTCCTTCAATTTCAACCCTCCAAAAACGGATAGTTATGTGTTGATGAGACAGTTTGTGTAGCACATCAAAATTATCAAAAGGTACAATTGCGTTTATTTTATAATTGTAATTTTCTTGTCCCTTAACCAATTGTACTATTTCTTTTTCAGAACGTATATTTTCTGTTTCTATCAATGGAAACTCATACAAGTTATGCCAAATCCCTGTTGAAGTTCTTTTATTTACGACACTATTATTGTTAGCATCTTGAAAAACTAAATAATTAAAAAACCGTTTCGCAATCTTTGTTTTTTTTAATTTTAAGGGAAGTGATTGTACTTTTTTCATTTGTAAAGCCGCACAACTAGTATTAAAAACACAAACGGAACAATCAGGGTTTTTTGGCACGCATTGCAATGCACCAAATTCCATAATAGCTTGGTTAAACAAGGCCGGTTGTTTAGAATCCATAACTTCTTTTGCCAAAGCCGTAAATTCATTTTTAGCTTTAGACGATGAAATATCTGATTCAACATTAAAATAACGCGACAATACTCTAAAGACATTTCCATCAACCACGGGAACCGCTTCATCATAAGCAAAGGAAGCAATAGCAGCAGCCGTATAAGAACCAATTCCTTTTAGTTCTAACAATTCATTGTATGTTTTAGGAAATTGGCCTTCTTTCTCAAAAGCAATGATTTTTGCCGTTTGATGTAAATTCCTGGCTCTGGAATAATAACCCAACCCTTGCCAAAGTTTTAAAACTTGTTCTTCGGAGGCTTTAGCCAAATCAAAAACAGTTGGAAAATGAGCTAAAAAAGACTCAAAATAAGGCAATCCTTGAGCCACTCTTGTTTGTTGTAATATGATTTCTGAGAGCCAAATTTCGTAGGGATTTTGCGAATTTCGCCACGGAAGTTCACGTTTGTTTTGTAAATACCATTGAATTAAGTAATTAGAAAAACCCATAAATTTAAATTGGTTGACAAAAGTAAAGCATTATGTAATTAAATTTTAATCGATTATGCTTGAATTATTGTTTTTTTAATTCATATATTTGCACTCTCAAAATTTTACACATAATAATATAAAAAGAATTAAAATGACGAAAGCAGATATCGTAGCAAAGATTTCAGAGAAATTAGGCCTTGAGAAAGGTGACGTTCAAGCCACTGTTGAATCTTTTATGGAAGAGGTAAAAAACTCATTGGAAACAGGTGACAATGTTTATTTAAGAGGTTTCGGAAGCTTTATTGTTAAGACAAGAGCAGAAAAAACAGGAAGAAACATTTCAAAAAACACAACAATTAAAATCCCAGCTCACAACATTCCGGCTTTCA
>NZ_DIVJ01000012.1 GCF_002428305.1 Flavobacterium sp. UBA6135
CTCTGCGTCTTTGCGAGAAAAAAATCTGACTCCACAAGAAAAATCCGCCTCATCAGCGTTCCAACCCGCAACCCGCAACTTTCAAACCCGCAACTTTCCTAAGCCCCAATCGTCTGATACATAAACCCAAGCCCCGTCAATTCCTTCCCATCCAACAAATTCCTACCATCAAACACAAAAGCAGGTTTGTTCATCTTCTCATAAATGCGTTGCCAATCATACGTCTTAAACTCATCCCATTCCGTCAAAACAGCAATAGCATGAGCTCCTTCACAAGCCGCATACGGATCCGAAGCCGCTTGAAGCAAACGATGGTTTTCAGAAACCGAACGCGTAGCCAAATAATCCAAATCATCCAACATTTGTTTTTCAGAAACTTTAGGATCATACACCACTACATTGGCATGTTCGTTCAACAAATCATCAGCCACATAAATCGCAGCCGATTCTCGAGTATCATTGGTATCTTTTTTAAAAGCCCAACCCAAGAAGGCAATCTTTTTATCGGCCACCGTATTGTATAAAGTCGTCACGATATTTTTCGCAAAACGTCGTTTCTGATGGTCATTCATCAAAATCACTTGTTCCCAATAATCGGCCACTTCGTGCAAACCATAGGACTTAGCAATATACACCAAATTCAAAATGTCCTTTTGGAAACAAGAACCGCCAAAACCCACCGAACTTTTCAAAAACTTCGGTCCGATTCTACTGTCCATACCGATGGCTTTTGCCACTTCCGCTACATTAGCCCCTGTTTTTTCACACAATTCCGAAATGGAATTAATCGACGAAACCCGTTGAGCTAAAAAAGCATTAGCCACCAACTTCGACAATTCCGAAGACCATAAATTGGTAGTCAGAATACGTTCAGTAGGCACCCATCTCGCATACACATCCACCAACGCTTGAATGGCTTGTTGCCCTTCCGGAGTGGCGTCACCACCAATCAACACCCTGTCCGGAGCAAACAAATCTTCCACGGCCGTACCTTCCGCTAAAAATTCCGGATTGGATAAAATTTGATATTTCACCCCATTGCCGGTATTGTGTAAAATACTCTTAATCGCTTCCGCCGTTCGAACAGGCAACGTTGATTTTTCCACTACAATTTTATCGGTCTTGGCCACACGGGCAATTTGTCGGGCACACAATTCAATATATTTTAAATCGGCTGCCAAACCTTTACCGGTACCATATGTTTTGGTAGGCGTATTCACCGATATAAAAATCATTTCAGCTTCGGCAATTGCTTGATCCACTTCCGTTGAAAAAAATAAATTCCTACCTCGGGCTTCGGCCACCACGGCACTCAATCCCGGTTCGTAAATGGGAATATTTTCCACGTTGGGGTCGTTCCATTTCGCTATGCGTTCCACATTCAAATCCACTACCGTAACTTGAATATCCGGACATTTCTGTGCAATAACTGCCATGGTAGGACCACCCACATATCCGGCTCCAATACAGCAAATTTTTGTAATTTTCATTCGTAATTTATTTTAAGTTGTCCCAATACCATTTCACAGCTTCTTGTAAACCCTGTTGAAAGGAATATTGAGGTGAATAATTTAATAATTGTTGTGCTTTCGCAATACTCGCCAAAGAATGCGGTATATCTCCCGGACGATTTGGTCCGTGAATCACCGGTACCTCTGCAATAGCAGCATCAAACTCCGACAAATAGGTTTTTAACAACCCCACCATTTGCGTCAACGTCGTTCGATCGCCATAAGCCGTGTTGTAAACCGTATTCAAAGCCTCCGGATTAGTAGTCAGCATGGCCAACTCATTCATTTGAATCACATTGTCAATATAGGTAAAATCACGAGAATGATTCCCATCTCCATTAATCACCGGACTTTCATGATTCATGAACTGCATTACAAACTTCGGAATCACCGCCGCATAAGCCCCATTCGGATCTTGTCGTCTGCCAAATACATTAAAATACCGCAGCCCAATCGTCTCCATCCCATAGG
Organism: Flavobacterium sp. UBA6135; assembly: GCF_002428305.1. Taxonomy (GTDB): domain Bacteria; phylum Bacteroidota; class Bacteroidia; order Flavobacteriales; family Flavobacteriaceae; genus Flavobacterium. The sequence continues at coordinate 1,983 of NZ_DIVJ01000012.1, forward strand.
TAGAACTGAAAATGGAAGCATACAATTCATTAACATACTTCGTAATTGCATACGGCGATAAAGGCTTCCCAATCACCTCCTCCACTTTAGGCAACCCCTCCGAATCCCCATAGGTAGACGAACTAGCCGCATAAATAAATCGTTTCACACCCGCATCACGTGAAGCCACCAACATATTCAAAAACCCACTCACATTTACGGCATTACTCACCACCGGATCCATAATCGACCGCGGCACCGAACCCAACGCAGCTTGATGCAAAACAAAATCTATCCCTTTAACCGCCAATTCACAATCCCCACCATTCCGAATATCTCCCGTAATCAATTGAAAATTTTCAAGTCCCAAAAAAGGAGCAATATTCTTATGATGACCGGTAGCAAAATTATCCAATACCGTAACATGATATCCTTTATTCAAAAAATATTCCGTTAGGTTTGAACCAATAAAACCCGCTCCCCCCGTAATTAAAATCTTCATTATATCCTGTTTTATTTCCTAACTCCCCGATTTATTCTTCTTAACGAACCGCGAGTATAGTTTAGCCAAAAAGCCTTGATTTTCATCTTTAACATGATAGCCACTTGCATAAGACCCGTAGCCATAGCCATAGCCGTAACCGTAGCCATATCCTGTTCCATACTTGGCCTTAGACTCATAACTATTAAAAATAACACTTACATTATTAATTTCTCCTCTTTCGCTGTGGTTGTTTAATAAATTCACCATGTCTTTTTTGGTATAATTTTGACGCATCACATAGAGCGTCACATCTGCATAAGGTGCCAACTCAATAGCATCTGCAACCAAACCAATAGGCGGTGTATCTAAAACAATGTAATCATATTTATCTTTCAACGAGTCCATCATTTCCTTCATACTATCACCCATAATCAACTCAGATGGGTTTGGTGGAATAGGTCCGGAAGTAATTACATCCAAATAGGGTATATGTGTTTTTTGAGTAATTTCTTCTAAACTTTTCTGACCAATCAGATAATTCACAATTCCAATATCATTTTTAACTTTAAAGTCATCAAAAATCCTTGGTTTTCGTAAATCCAAACCTAAAACAACCGTTCTCTTTTCACTCAATGCAAAAACGGTTGCAATATTAATAGAACAAAAGGTTTTACCTTCCCCACTAATGGATGACGTTACCATTAACGTTTTTGTTCCTTCAATATTTTTCTTTTTGTATAAAAACTGTAATGACGAACGAATCGCTCTAAAAGATTCTGCCAATGCAGATTTTGGTTTTTCAAAAACAGCCAAATCCGATTCTGTTGTTTTAATCCCAACCACACCTATGATTGGCACTTTTGTAAGTTTACTGATTTCTTCGGTATTCAAAATTGAATTTTCTAAAAAGAAAATGGTAAAAATGATGATAAGTGGAATTAGTAATCCCAGTAAAAAAGCGAGGATATAATTCACTCCGGTATTAGGGCCGATTTGTCCCTTACCGATATCTTTGGCCGTATCAATGAAATGTAAATCAGATAAATTGGCGGCTTTTACTATGTCGGCTTCGTTTCTTTTTTCAAGAAACTTGGTAAAAATAACATTGTTGAGATCAAATTTTCTAGTGATTTTCATCAACTCTTGCGTAGCAACCGGTAACTTTTTAATTTCATTATCAATTTGTCCCATCTTAGCATTGACTTGATTCATATCATAATCAAGTCCGGATTTGGCTGATTGTATATTTTCCAGAATTACTTTTTTCAACGCTTCGATGTCTTTATCAAAGTCTTTGAACAGCTTTTCATTTTTGACGGTATAGGCCATTTCTTCCCGTTCGGTTGAAAGCAGAATTAATTTGGACACATTAGCAACAATATTTTGATCTTCGATTCCAGCCACAGAGGGAGCCGGTAATTTTGAATAATCCGTACTCTTAGTTAGATAATTTCTAAGGTTATTGTAGTAGGCTATCTTTCTGTTAATGGCATCTTTTTGCAGTTCAAATTCCAAAAGGCGTTGACTTAAGGCTTGCCCACCGGATTCAATTTGAAAGACATCTTTGTCTTTGCTGAATGATTTCATTTCATCCTCATTCTCTTTCAGTTTATTACCCATATCCACTAAGGTACTATCAATAAAACTGATGGTGTTTGTAGCAAATTTATTTTTGCGATCTAATTGTTTCTTGATTAAGATTTCAACCGTTGCATTCAGGTATTTTACCAATCTGGCTTTATTGGTGCCTTGTAAGGTAAGTTTAATAATTGATGGAGCCTTAGGTTCAATATCGGTTTTAATCAATCGGTACTTTGACACTACATTATCAAAATCATTGAATTTGATATGGTATTTTTTATCGGTAATAAATCCCGGGTTTTGCGTAAGTTGAATTGCTATATTTAAAAAAGGCAAGTTGATCTTTTGGCCTACTTTATATCGCTTTTTTAAAGTACCTAATGTAGCAAACGTGAAACTTGCTTCTCTGGCGGCATAATTGTAAACACGCACCTCCTCATTTGTAATTGGGATTTCCAATTCAAATTCATTTTCATTTATAAAAGTAATGTCTATAAGCGTATTTAAAATTTGTTCTTTGTCTTTGGTAACTTCTACTGTAAAAGGTGTTCTGCCGTAAACATCCTCCATGTAGTATTTTCCTTTTTTTAGATAATCCAAATAGAATTCCAAACGCTCGACCACATCTTCATTGTGTGTTCGTGAACGAAGTGTCATGGCTACATTTTGCACTTGATCTGAGGTGCCTCCCCAATTAAAAATTAAACTGGTATTTGAGGTAAAAAGCGGATTGCTTTCTTCTTTTATGGCTATAGTATTGTCTAGAGCATAAATTTTTTCTTTTCTCACATTCACATTATAAGCCAATGTAAAAGCAATTAACCAACTGGCTAAAAACCACTTCCAATAACTGAGTGTTTTTATCAGAAACCCTTTAAAATCAAATTTATTTTGATTTTCAAAAAGCAAAAAGTCTTTTGAGTCAAGCATTTTTTTTATCTACTTGTTAATATTATTACCGTTGTAACCAAGGACAATATGCTGATTAATGTTGAAATGGATTGAATACCAGTTGTTCCCGTTCCCCATGATTTTTGTTTCAAAGGATTTACCAGAATATAATCGTTTGGTTGAATGTAATAATAAGGCGATTGCATTACGGAAGCATCTGTTAAATCGAGTGAATACATTTCAGTACCATGAGGCATTTGTCGAACTAACAACACATTTTTCCGGTCTCCCACCATGGTTATGTCACCGGCATTAGCAATAGCTTCGAGTATATTCGCCTTCTCCTGAAATAAAAGCTTTGTTCCCGGACTATTAACTTCACCATTGATTGTATATCGTAAACCACCTAATTTCACATTAACAAAAACGTTGGCTTCCTTTTTAAAATACTCGTCTAAAAGTCGTTTTTCAATTTCAATACGCACCTCATCGGTTGTGCTTCCCAAAACAAAAACTTCGCCCAATACCGGAACACGAATCGAACCATGATCATCAACGGTATAACCCTCAAAATATAAAGCTTGTTCACTTTGTAATCTTTGCCCACCCGTATTAGCTGAAGCTAAGAACATCTCGGATAACTTTTGATCTAAGGTTTTAATAGTAATCACCAACACATCATTTGATTGCACACGGTATGGTTTTTTTGAAACCTCATTTACGATTTGATTGGTTTGGGTATTCTTTTGTTGTAGATAGGTCAAATCACTTTGTGGTACGCAAGAAATGGAAAGAAGTACAGGTAAAAGAAATGCAATAAACAAGCTCTTATTCATTAGACAGCATGTATTAATATCAATTAAAAGATGGAAATAGAACAGAATAGGTTTTCCCAGAGCCGTAAAATTTCAGTTTTAGCAAACAAATATAGTTTATCCAAAGCAAAATCAAAAAACTTGCTTGTAATTAACTGCTTTTCAAACTATTTTCATAAGGTACTCGCTGCAGAATACTTCTACCCAAGGTTATTTCATCTGCATATTCCAATTCATCTCCAACAGCAATCCCTCTAGCGATGGTAGATATTTTTACCGCAACACCTTTTAATTGTTTGTAGATGTAAAAAACAGTTGTATCGCCTTCCATGGTTGAGCTCAAGGCAAAAATTAATTCGTCCACCCTGCCTAACTTTACTTTTTCTACTAATGAATTAATGTTCAATTGGCTTGGTCCGATACCTTCGATTGGAGCAATTTTTCCGCCTAACACATGATAAATTCCATTGAACTGCCTTGTGTTTTCAATTGCCATTACATCACGGATGTCTTCTACTACACAAATTAAGGATTGGTTTCGTCGTGGATTACTGCAAATGTCACAAACTTCCTCGTCGGAAATGTTATGACAACTTTTACAAAACTTTATTTCCTCTCTCATTTTCAATAAAGCTTCCGATAAAAACTTGACTTGCTCAGCTGGTTGCTTTAGCATGTGTAGAACCAAACGAAGAGCAGTTCGTTTTCCAATTCCGGGAAGTTGTGCCATTTCATTGACAGCTTGTTCAATAAGTTTTGATGAAAATTCCATAGTCACAAAAGTACATTTTTTTGTGAGGATTTAGAATCACTATCGCTATATTTTAATTTGAAAAGTTACGTCGTACAATTGCTTTTTGTATTTTGGCACTTTCAAATAAACACACATGGAACCTACTTCAATTTTATTGCTTATTCTTGGTTATTTCGGATTACTCATCTTAATTTCCAGTTTGATAAGTAAAAAGGGAGAAGGCAATGATGCTTTTTTTAAAGCTAACAAAAACTCCCCATGGTATTTGGTGGCGTTTGGAATGATTGGTGCGTCGCTTTCAGGAGTGACTTTTATCTCCGTTCCGGGTAAAGTAGAAGCATCTCAATTTGTCTATTTTCAGTTGGTTTTGGGTTACATTGTAGGGTATTTTGTGATTGGAACGGTATTGCTGCCTTTATATTACAAACTAAACCTAACCTCAATTTATACCTATTTAGGCGATCGGTTTGGTCGTTATTCTTATAAAACAGGTGCTTGGTTTTTTATCCTTTCCAGAACTGTCGGGTCAAATCTTCGTTTGATGTTGGTTGCTGATGTGTTGCAAACTTTAGTATTTGACAAATTGAATGTTCCTTATTGGCTTACCGTTACTGCTACCATTGCTTTGATCTGGGTCTATACCAATAAATCAGGAATTAAAACCATCATTTGGACGGATACATTGCAAACCTTGTTTATGTTAATTGCTGTTGTGGTTTGTATTGTGACTGTTTCACAAGATTTAGGTTTGAACATCTCCACACTTTCCGGTTTTATTGCGGAAAGTGACTTTTCTAAAACCTTCTTTTTTGAAGATGTGAGCTCGCCAAATTATTTCTGGAAACAGTTTTTATCCGGAACTTTTATCGCCATCGTTATGACCGGATTGGATCAGGATATGATGCAAAAGAACCTCACATGTAGAAGTTTAAAGGATGCTCAAAAGAATATGTTTTGGTTTACGATTGTGCTCACTTTTGTAAACTTTTTGTTCTTAGCTCTTGGATTGTTATTTACAGAATATGCTTTGAAATACAATATTGATGCACATAAAGACCAATTGTTTCCGATATTGGCGAATGAATACTTGGGCATTGGGGTTGCGTTCTTCTTTATCTTAGGATTAATTGCTGCTGCTTATTCAAGTGCTGATAGTGCATTGACTTCGTTGACCACTTCTTTTAGTATTGATATTTTAGAAATAGAAAAGAAGTATGATACGTTGAAACAGGTGGTTATTCGGAAACAAATTCACAAGATGTTTGTCTTGGTTTCTGTAATTGTTATTTTAGGATTTAAATATTTTGTGGAAGATGCCAGTGTGATTGATAAAGTGTTGAAATTCGCCGGTTTCACTTATGGTCCATTATTGGGGCTTTACAGCTTTGGTTTGTTTACCAAGTGGAATGTCAAAGACAAATGGGTTCCTTTGGTAGCTATAACCGCAGTGTTGAGTTCGATTGTTTTGAACTTGTATAGTGACGTTTGGTTTGGGTTTGCTTTTGGATTTGAGATCTTAATTGTAAACGGAATGCTTACTTTCTTTGGTTTACTCTTAATCCGAAAAAAGACAACTTTTAATACTGATTCGTAGAAAGTAAAACCAACGTGCAGGCTTCTTCAACCTTAATGTTGTTGATTCCTAACAAAGCATAAAATTCAGGGTTAGCAGTGCCGGGGTTAAAGATGACTCTTTTGGGTTTCAGGCCAATGATGTAGTTATAATAGTCTCTTTGGGCTACAGGATTGATGTAGAGCGTAACAGTGTGAATGTTTTTAAAAGGGATTTGTTTCACTTGAATTTTAACGCCTTTTAATTCGTCTATTTTTTTGCCAATAGCTACAACAGGATGTTCTTTTTCAAGTAAACTGTTGACAGCCATGTAAGCGTATCGTTCCGGATTGGTGGTTGCACCAATGACTAGTGTTTTTTTCATCTTATACTTCTATTGTGCAAAGGTACTTCTTTTTGAAGACTTTAATAATCATTGAACAACTATTAAAGCTATATTAACATTTGTTTTGTTTTTCAAATGATTTTGTAATTTTAAACAAAAAATGCTAGTCAATACTTCCTATAACGAGAAGAAAATTAACGAGGCTATCAATGAATTGGTTGGAAAACCATTTGGTTTAATTGATAACATCAAGCTCAACGGAATTGGTTCTCCCCGATTGGATATTATCAAAACAAGTGAAGAAATTGCGACGCTTCTCTCGTATGATAACAACCGTAATTTTTGCAACATTGAATTGCGACCAAAAGGAATAATCATTCGCTTTCGGTCGTTATTGGAGACTTTTTCGCTGGTGATTCCTTTTTATAAATTAGTGATTTTCAAACCGGGCAATTCGTTTACTTTTCATATGGATTATCATACTATTTCTGTTGATGCTCCGCCAAAAAATAAAAGCGTAAATGCGTTCATGGAAAAATTAAATCAATTTAAAGCTGAAAATTCTCCTACTTATATTGACGATTTATAGTAACTTTGTTTTATTGATTTGATAACCTAAGAAATTTGAGGTTGTCGTTATTTTGCAAAAAAACAATGGAACTATTTATCTACATTTTCGCTGCTCTTTTTTCGGTATTAAACCCGTTGGGTGCTGTACCTATTTTTGTTGGGTTAACGCAAGATTATACCAAATCTGAACGCTCAAGGGTTTCATTATTGACCGCCTTAAACGTTTTTATCATCTTGATTATCTCGTTCTTTATTGGAGAATATGTATTGAAATTTTTCGGCATCAGCATTGATGCATTGCGAATTGCCGGTGGTTTAATCATTGTAAGTTCCGGTTTTTCTCTATTAACGGGAAAGTTTAACAAAACCCGAGGTGTGAACAAAAAAGTAGAAAATGATGCTCAAACGCGTAACCAAATTGCCTTGACGCCTCTTGCTATTCCAATGTTGGCGGGTCCGGGTTCTATATCTTTGTTGATTGCATTTTATCAGGATTATTCAAAAATCAGTGAAAAGATTATTGCTGTTCTTGCCATTCTTGGTGTTGCATTAGTTATTTTCTTGGTCTTAAAAAGTGCTCATTACCTTTCCCGAATATTGGGAGCGTCAGGTATTGTGGCAATTTCAAGAATTATAGGATTTATAGTTATTGCTATCGGGGTGCAGTATATCAGTAGCTCTGTCGTAAACATCTTTAAAACAATTTAACGATTGTTCAATCGCTTTTCTTTATACCTTTAAGAAAATTAGCGTTCATGAAAATTCTTCTTACCGGAGCCAACGGTTATGTTGGTCGTCGTTTGTTACCTGAACTTTTATCGGCGGGACACGAGATTGTGTGTTGTGTTCGAGATAAAAATCGCTTGGCTTTAGACAAAGTTACTTTGGAAACAGTTACCGTTTGGGAGGTTGATTTTTTGGATGAAGTGGCTTTTAATCAATGTCCAAAGGGAGTTGATGTGGCGTACTATCTCATTCATTCCATGTCGTCATCAACTGAGGTTTTTGATACGATGGAATCAAAGGCTGCAGAAAATTTCAATCGTTACATGAACCATATCGGTGTAAAACAAGTGGTGTATTTGAGTGGCATTGTAAATAACAATACGCTTTCCAAACATTTGCAATCGCGAAAAAACGTAGAGGACATTCTATACCAAGGCAACTTTAACGTTACGGTGCTTCGTGCCGGAATTATTGTGGGTTCCGGAAGTTCTTCTTTTGAAATTATTAGAGATTTGTGTGAAAAACTTCCGTTTATGATTACGCCAAAATGGGTGTTGACCAAAACACAACCCATTGCAATCCGAGATGTCATTCAATATCTAATGGGAGTTTTGCTTCGGGAAGATTGTTATAATGATTCTTTTGATATTGGCGGCCCAAATGTATTGACGTATAAGCAAATGATGCAATTATATGCCAAGACCAGAGGTTTTAGAAACTGGATTTATACAGTTCCGGTGATGACGCCTAAACTCTCCTCGTATTGGTTGTATTTTGTGACTTCAACTTCCTATAAGTTGGCTATGAATTTGGTGGACAGTATGAAAATGGAAGTGGTTTGTAACGACAACCGTTTGCAGCAACTTTTAGGCATCAAACCGATTTCGTATGCAGATGCCATTCGGTTGGCTTTTATTAAAATTGAACAGAACTTAGTGATATCTAGCTGGAAAGATAGTTTAGTAAGTGGTAGGTTTGAACATAATTTATCTGAATTTATTCAAGTGCCCACGTTTGGTTGTTTGAAGGATGAAAAGAAGATGAAAATCGATAATCCGGAAAAGGTACTAGACAACATATGGACGATTGGTGGTGCCAAAGGTTGGTATTATGGAAATTGGATGTGGCAAATTCGTGGTTTTATGGATAAGTTGTTTGGTGGTGTGGGTTTACGAAGAGGCAGAACGCATCCCTTTCATCTGGAAAGCGGTGACTCGTTGGATTTCTGGAGGGTTTTGTTGGCAAACAAAGAGGAAAAGCGACTATTGCTCTTTGCAGAAATGCGTTTGCCCGGCGAAGCTTGGCTTGAATTTAGAATTGACGAGGATAACGTGCTACATCAGATTGCCACATTCAGACCGAAAGGACTTTTGGGTAGGTTGTATTGGTTTAGTTTGGTCCCGTTTCATTATTTTATTTTTGGTGGGATGATTCGGAATATTGGGAGGTAAGTTTTTTGGTTTCAAATTTTAGGTTGCGGTTTGAAAATCTTTCTGTTTTGGAACTGCTTTAAATTTTGGGATTGTTCATTATGATATTTTTTTAGATAGAAATAAAAAAATAATTGTTTTCACTTTGTAATTCAAAGTACTTTTGTATATTTGAATCGTTGTTGAAGTTGGATATCAATCATCTGTCCTTGTAAATTTAAAAAATCATAAAAAAAATGGAAAACAAATTAATTAAAATTACGCCAAACCAAAGACTTGCGATAATTGTCGGATTGGTTGGAGTGCTGTTATTGGTTCCGTTTGTAGCGATGCAGTTTACAGATGGAGTAAAATGGGATGCATTTGACTTTATCGCAGCAGGTGTATTGCTTTTAGGAACGGGTTTGTTGTGTGAATTGGTTTTAAGACTGGTTCGCTCAACTAAACATAGGGTGGTGTTGTGTGGTGTGTTGCTTATAATTCTCTTTTTGGTCTGGGCTGAATTGGCTGTTGGCGTTTTTGGAACTCGTTTTGCAGGAAGTTAAATGGTTCTTATTGCTACTCTAAAATAGTGCATCAATTAGTAGAATTCCGAGGGTGAAAGCTAGCGGAGCTAGTAAACGAAGGTATATTGGCTTTAAAGTTTTGGCAAAGTTGCGTGAAAGTTCGTGGTGTTTTTGTCTCGGAATACAATATAACACCAAGGAAGTGGCAATCATAAAACTACCTATTACCTGAAACGCTATGGGATATTTTGATGTAGCTGCGAGATAAATCATAGCAGCTGCAGGAACCATTCTCAAAGTAATTTCTGTATAGTTGATTGCGTTTGTACTTCCGGCCAAGGCAATCCATCTTCGGAAAAGAGTAGGTTTTATGAGCATGACAAAACCGCTAAAGATAAAAAGAAGTCCGAAACTGATGATTATTGTTTTTGCTAGGATTTGCATGGTTTTTATGCTATTTTTTGCAGTGTTCTGCGTTTTCTTATCGTCTATTAGATGACATTACTATACAATTACTATTCCTCTGAAACCTCTTGCTGCATAATAGGATTCGGCTCCGTTATGATACGTAAAAACTCTTCCGTATCGGGTGTCACCAAAAATGGCTCCTCCTAATTTTCTGATGGGTTCCGGCGTAAGAAGCCAACTTGAGGTTTTTTGGTCAACGGGTTCAAGTTGTTGTAACTGGGCATATTGTTTTTCGGAAAGAAGAGTAATATTCATTTCTTTGGCCATCCCAACAGCACTGTGTTTTGGTTTGTATTCTTTACGAGAAGCTAATGCCGCCGGGTCATAACAAACACTTCTTCTTCCTTTTGGACTTTCTGAGGAGCAATCGCAAAAAGTATATTCATTGGTTTCGGGATTAAATGCTATCACATCGGGCTCGCCCCCGGTTTCTTCCATTTGATATAAAGACCACAGTTTATTGGGATTTTGTTTCAGCTTTTCTTTTATAGGTAACCAATCAAGATTTGGGTGGCGTTTTTTGTTTTTTTCAAAACGTTGGTATAAGGTTAGAATCAATTCCTCGGTTTGGTTTGGGGTTAGTTGTTTTGTAGTACTCATTTGATTGGTAGTTTTGATTGTTTTAGTGTAACGATATCTATTTGGATATTATTTTGTATGGCAAGCACATTCATGATGTTCATTTAGATAGGCTATCGATTCCATGCAAAATTTTTCGAGTACCATTAGGTCAATGTCTGATAATTTTTTGATATAAATACACCCTTTTGTTATTCTATATTTGCCTAGCTTATCAAGAAGAGGTGTGCTTTGTTCTGATGGCGTATATACGTATAATGAAAAAGCAGCTTTTCTGGGAGAGAAGCCAATTAAAGGAGCGTCACCTTGATGACCACTGGCGTATTTGTAATGATAACTACCAAAACCAATGATGCTTGGCCCCCACATTTTAGGTGGAAAACCAGACCATTCTTGCATCAATTCTATTAATCGAAAACTGTCTTCTTTTTTGGAATCGTTTTCTACGAAACTGTGGATGAAATCAGTTGGGTTGATTGCTGTTTCATGGGTTTTATTTTTTGTCATGGGTTTATCTATTTTAAAAGCTTATTCTTCTGTTCAGTTATTCAAAAATACAAATTTTGTTAGGTAGTTTATTGTGATTGATTTTTTAGTTCTTTGATTCTGTCGTTAATAGTTTCTATTGTTGAAGACATGTGTAAGAAAAAGCTAGGTTAATGACAGTAAGAAATTAAAAGTTTTTATATTTGGTTTATTTATTGATTATCATCAGTTTAAATTCCTGAAATTTAATCATGAATGCAAAATATTTAGTTTTTTCAATCATTAGTTTACTCATTAAAATTTATAGATTTCAGAACAAAAGCGATTTTTTAAATTCTTAAATCAACTTCATTGTAAATTACTAAAAATATTTTCTCCAATGAACCTACCTAAAGCGAAAAAAGCAAGACCAATTTGAATGAAACGACGTTTTATCTATATAAAATTTATTCTAATATTTGGGCTTTTTAAAATCTACTAGCACAAGAAACTAAAATCGGATAAAGTAGTTAAAGATTTGATTTGATTCACTTATGGAACAGAGCAAGTAGGGTTAAATCAGTAAGCAAAAAACCGATTAAATATAGCATTTGTACTACATTTAATCGGTTTTTTTAATAAATTATTGACCTTATTTTACATCAGAAAACGTTCCTACTGCCATTTGTGTTCTGTCATTAGCGGTAGTAATCTTAGCGAACAAGAATTTATTTGTATCAGGGAAATAATGCAACAACTGATTGATATATTGTATGCGTTTTCCCGAATAGGCATCGTCATGGAAATGAAATCCAATTGAACTGCTTAATTTTTCATTGTTAAAAAGGTATTCCCATTTGTAAAAACCATTATCAAATCCTGTATGAACATACCATTGTCCTTTTGCATTTACTAAACCGTAGGCATGATACAAATCGGCTTCGTTGTTGCTGGAAGAAGGGATTGACTTCATTGATTTTAATACCCCTTCAAAGTTTAAAGTGATCAAAAACGACGGGCCATATGTGAATTTCTTCTCAGGAAAACCCATTGTTCCAGGAGTGGGTTTAGGTGTAGCATCTACTTTAGCTTGCGTAAAAATTGCTATTTCATTGTTTTGCATAACAATATATCGAAAGTTTACTTCTTTAATTTTAGCAACAGAATTAAAACCATCAATTCGGTTGTTTTGTAGTATTGTACCTGAACTCAAATCATAAAGAAGTAAGTCGCCAAAATCACCTCGTCTAATTCCTTTAGTTGTATGATTAAAAGCCAACAAATAATCTTGGGTTTCAATTGAAATAGCAACCGGTTCATGGATATTGATATTTTCGCCGATTTTCAATTCATTTTGCTCATTTTCAGAAATGACTTCCAAATAATTATCCTGTTTATGACTGTTTGGATTTCTCACATAAATTGCTTTACCGGAATTGGTTCCAATTATATGATGCGTTAAAAAATCATTAGTGAATGTTATTTCTTTTTTCCATTCAGTAGTTAAACTACTTCCATTTAACACCATTAATTGATTTACTTCCGGTTCTTTTCTTGACAAACCTGTCATGTAATTTACAAAGAAAAAAGCTCCGTTTTCAGACTTAACTACTTTCACATTACCTGATTTAAAAACTGAAGTTATGGGAAAACCCATAATTAATGTACTGGTAAACTTTTTAGTAGTTTTATCATAAACGTGTTGGTAGACCTCATCTCTTTTCGATTTTCCAGAATAACTTTGTGTAAAAACTACTGCTTTCTCTGAGCCAATAGCAAATGACCCTATAAAGTTATGTAAGGTTCCGCCTCCCTCCAAAACCGGAAAAGGATGTGTAATTGTTTCAACTAGTGTGTTCTTTTGATCAAATTTTCGAAGAATGATTTGATTATTGGCTAATCCTAGTCCTGTTTTATTTACTGCACTCAACAAATAGTAATTGTAGTTATCTATCAAAACAAATTTGGGATCTAATTCACTTTTTGTATCATAATCAAACTTCTCACCAAATTCAGCTTTTTGTGCAACTGTGGTTCCCACTGCAAAAATCAGTAATATCAATAGTAATCGAATATTCATAATGTCTTACTTTTTATAAATTTCGCTTTCTAATGCTTTCAACTCATTTTGCTCATCGTAGCTCAATTTTAAGCCAATGTAGTTTTCTTGAAATTCATTCAAGTATTTTTCAGCATCTGCCTTGCGGTTCATACCCAAATTTAAACGGATTAGATTGAAATAAATATATCTTCCAATTTTAGCATTCAAAACTGACTTTGAATCTTTTTTAAAATCTACTTTAGTTAGTGTATCCAACCAAATATCGATTCCTTTTTGCATTGCAGTAACCGCTGCTGCTGTTCTTTCCGGTTCTGAAGGTTGTAATTTTTTCAAATTGGTAGTTACAAAAACATGTGCTTTTTCCAAATCATCATACTCTCCTTTGTTTTTTACTTTTTCCAATTTTATTGTTTTTTTCATCGATTGGAAACCGAAATTATCATTCAAATATTGGTTTAAAAACGCAACTACTTTGTTCAAGTGATTCTTTTCTTCCAAAGCTTTGTTGATATTATTGCTAGGCGAAGAAGATATGAATTTAAACTCCTCGAAGAACTTGGTATTGATTTTTTCTACACCATTTACTTTCACCACAAGGGTGGTAGGTTGGTTGGCGAACGTTTGTCCGGCATTGTCTTGAAATTGCACCTCGCTGATGTTAACTGCTACATCCAAATAACTTCCATCTTTTGTAAAACCTTCCACATTTATTTGCGAAGACAAAACACTATTGTTTACAATAATGTGGTCGTTTAAGTTGGGTTCTCTATAAACCGGTGGAGTTGGTTTCACATATACCGGCTTGATTGGATTTACTAATTTTGGGTTTTTTCCTTGTTCGGTCATTGTTAAACGCTCAAGCATGGAAAGTTTTTTAAATTCCGCTGATTCCATTTCAAACTTTTCTTTTGCTTTTACCACTTCCTCATCGTGGTCGACTAATTTTTGTTTAAATTCTTTTTCGCTGTTGGCAAGAACAGTTGAATAATTATCTAAAGCTGCCTGATGATCTGCTTTTGATTTTTTAATTACATCATCAGCAGTTACATTATATGGAGAGGTAACCGTTACTTTCAATAATCGGTTGGCAACATCAATGTTTTCTTTGGGTTGTTTCAAAATCAAAAAATCTATGTTTTCAGATGAGATGTTTTGGCTGAAACCATAACTTGTAATCAATAGTAAAGTAAGAAATAAGTGTTTCATTTGTAATGAATTAAAAATTTTTGCAAAGGTAGTTTTATTTATTAACCCACGGAAGTAATTCAGTGCTTTTAGAATTATTTTTATGATTTAGTTCTGTTAAAGTGTTTTATTTAACGGCATCTCCAGTTCTCTTTTATCAATGAGTAACGTTGTAATGAAATTGTAATTATAGATGGTTTTTACGTCAAGATAGACACTCTTGCGTTGAGAGGAGAATATTTTTGGAAAGGATTTTAAAATTTATTTTTTATGCGAAATTGGTGAAGGTAGCCTACTTTACAAATTAAGTATACCCTAAACGAATAAGACAAAAACCGTCACAGCTATGACACTAGAGCAGGTTTTTCAAGACAAATTAATAAAAGTAAAAGATAAAGTTACTGTTATTGGAATCCGGTTGTCAAAAATGAACTATCTATGGAAGAGTTATTATCTTTTGCCGACAATCAAAAAGCCACCTACAAAGCAACTAGTATTGAAACCATTAAATAATGAACCAAAAAAGTTCCGACTATAGCAGACGAAAATTTACTTACTAGTAATACAAAGGCTTTAAAAGACCATGAGTGAATAGCGTTGCCATGATGAAATGAATATTGATTAAATTGGAAGTATTTTGATGCCAAATTAGAGACATTCGAGTAGCTTCGTGCTATTAAGGAAGGTTTTACGACTGATTTTCTTAAGATTTCCTAACAAAGGGATTGGTGTGGAGTTGGGTAGTTGTATGCAATTTTAACAAAAAAATCCAAAGACCTGATGTATTTGGATTTTTTAATATGAATTTAAAAATAAGAAATCTATTCTGCTACAGGAAGAAAAACCTCGGCCATCATACAACGAGCACTTCCACCACCACAAGCTTCAATGGTATCTAAACTGGAAGAAATGATTTCGCAGTGTTCTTCGATTTTGTGAAGTTGGGCTTTAGTCAAACTTTGATGAGCTGAATTACTCATGACCAAATAACGTTTGTTGTCTTTTCCTTTGACTTGCAGCATGTTTCCTGCAAAGTTGTTCACTTGCTCTTCAGTGATTAGAATGATGTCTTTTCCGTCTGCACGAAGGTTGTCAAGGACCATTTTTCGTTCTTTTTTGTCATCGATACAATCTGCACAAATCACAGCAAATGTTTCGGCTAAACACATCATAACGTTGGTATGATAAATGTGTTTTCGCTCACCATTCACAGTTTGGTAGGCTTCAAAAATGACCGGAGCCAAATCAAAATCTTCACAAAATTCAATGAATAATTCTTCATCTGCACGTGGTGAAAGAGCACAATAGGCTTTGGCATTGTCACGGTCTAAGAGTATGCTTCCTGTTCCTTCCAAATAATAGCCATCGTCTTCTGCGGAAGTATAGTCCATGATTTCGTTTATAACAAAACCTTTATCTTCAATGATGTCTAAAATGTCTTCTCTGCGTTCTAAACGACGGTTTTCGGCAAACATAGGATATAAAGTTACATCACCGTTTTCATGAAATGAAATCCAATTGTTTGGAAAAATACTGTCGGGCGTGTCGGGATCTAAGGTATCATCAACAACAATCACGTTCACTCCTACTTTTTGAAGTTTTTCTACAAATGCATCAAACTCTTGTTGAGCTTTAGCATTTACGGTAGCCGGTGTTGTATTGTCAAGTACTTTTTGATAGTAATTATTTACGGCCGTTTGCTCGTTCATTCTGAAGGCAACGGGACGGATCATGAGGATGGTGTTTGTTGTTTGGTTCATTTTTTCTGTTGTCTGTTATCGGTTGTCTGTTATCGGTTGTCTGTTATCGGTTGTCTGTTATCGGTTGTCTGTTGTCGGTCTTTGGTTATTTCCAGTTTTCTTCTACATATTTTATAAAAGTAAAAATTTTTGCTCCTAAAATATCATACTCTTCAATAAAAACGTCAATACTTGGCACAACTCCTTTGTATAATCGACTAATTTTAAAAAGGTGGTTTTTTGTTTCTAGGCAACTGCCGTGACTAAAGACTAAAAATCGGATAAATTCTGCTTTGTATCTTTTTCGTCCATAGCCCTCAACGATGTTTGAAACTACGGAATCGGATGATCTTCTTACTTGGCTTCCTAACTCATATAATTCATACTTTGGTAATAATAATGAGGCTGGATGAACCCTAAAAAATAAGTCTAAACTCAATTGGTAAATGTCTAAATCGTTATAACTCTTCATGGCTTATAATTAAATTTTATTGGTTTATATTTGGTACTAATTTACCGATTTCAGTTATCGGATAACAGATAACTGACAACCGACAACTATTTATCTCTTACTAATGGTAATGTTGAACATCGCAACAATCCTTCTTGTTTAGCAATTTCAGCGTATGGAATTTCTTCGACGGTGAAACCATTTTCACGAAGCCAATTGTTCAGTCTCGAGAAATTTCGTTCTGAAACCACAACATCCGGTGCGATGGAAAACACGTTGGAATTCATATGATACATTTCGTCTCGTGTAATGTGAAATAGATTTTCTTTTCCGAAAAGGTTCACTAAAAACATATAATCAGCTTCTTCACGAAATCCACTTTTGTAGATGATTCCTTTGTTTGTTCCAACGGGTTGAAAACAACAATCAAGATGCAACGCATTGTCACGAGCTTCAATCTTTGATTTCACCAAATCGAAATCTTTTACTTTTTTGTGTGGAAATAGTTGTTTGATATATTCCACTCCTTGCCAATTGGTTCGTGCTGTGATGTAATCTTTATAATCAGAACCTTTATACGTACCAATGAAAATATAATCATTCCACAACATTACGTCACCTCCTTCGATATGTACTTCTTCCGGTGGACGCACTACTTTTTTTGGGTCAATGTGGTCAATAACATATTGAATGGCATCGAGTTCTTTTTCTCTATCGGGAAGAATATTGGCTTTGATGAAAATATCATCAATTACAAAACCAATGTCGCGACTAAAAATTTGGTTATAATTCGGAATAATATCCGGTCTAAAAACTTCTACGTCGTATTTTTTAAACACTTGGTTGAAAGCTTCCATTTCATCAATCATATCGGCTTCTATGGGATAGGTTCCGGCTAAAATGTGTTCGAGTGATTTAGGGTCATAGGCTTCTTCGGCAGTTGGCGTTGGCCCATTGCTTACCGCAGTTCCTAAGACCACGGCCCTCAATCGGGAAGTTTCGTTTTGTATGTGTAATGGTAACATAAAGTCGCTTTTGGCTTTTGACAAAGATAAAAAAAGGCTTTCCAAAAGCAATATATTTGTGGTATTAATAATTTATGAAACTATATTTTAAAGATTTGATAAAATAAGAAAGCCCTCCTAAAAGGAAGGCTTTCTTATTTGGCATGGACAAGTCAAGACTTGATCCTACTATCTTTTATCCATTGATTTGAACTCTCTCAAGGGATGACCCACATAAACTTGACGTGGTCTTCCGATTGGTTCTTTGTTGATTCGCATTTCTTTCCATTGAGCAATCCAACCCGGTAAACGACCAATGGCGAACATTACGGTAAACATTTCGGTTGGGATTCCTAAGGCACGGTATATAATTCCGGAATAGAAATCAACATTCGGATATAAGTTTCTTGCTTTGAAGTATTCGTCTTCTAAAGCCACTTTTTCTAATTGTTTTGCAATATCCAATAACGGATCATCAACGCCTAAAGAAGCTAAAACATCATCAGCAGCTTTTTTAATGATGGTAGCACGTGGGTCAAAGTTTTTATAAACTCTGTGTCCGAATCCCATTAAACGGAACGGATCGTCTTTGTCTTTTGCTTTTAAGACAAACTTGGCCACATCGCCACCGTTTTTGTGAATTTCTTCTAGCATTTCTAAAACAGCTTGGTTAGCACCACCGTGAAGGGGTCCCCAAAGTGCAGAAACACCTGATGCGATAGATGCAAATAACCCGGCATGAGAAGAACCTACAATTCGTACTGTTGAAGTGGAACAGTTTTGTTCATGATCTGCATGAAGTATAAACAATTTGTCTAAAGCTTTAACAACAATTGGATCAATTTTATAAGGTCCTGTTGGCAACTCATACATCAAATGCATGAAATTTTCAACATATCCTTTTGTATTATCATAATAATTTAACGGATACCCCATTGATTTGCGGAAAGTCCAAGTAGCGATAACCAAAAATTTACCCATGGTTTTACATACCGCTTCATACATTTCTTTTTCGTTGTGAGGATTAACCGATTTCGGATTGAAAGCCGTTAATGCACTTGTCAAAGAAGCTAAAACTCCCATTGGGTGAGCTGTTTTTGGAAACCCATCAATAATGTTTTTCATTTCTTCATTGACTAAGGTATATTTGCGAATACCATTTTCAAATTTCTCTAATTCAGCTTTTGTTGGTAATTCTCCAAAAATAAGTAAATAAGAAACTTCCAAAAAGTTTGCCTTTGATGCTAAATCTTCAATAGAATAACCTCTGTAGCGAAGAATTCCTTCTTCTCCATCTAAAAAAGTAATTTCACTTTTACAAGAACCTGAGTTTTTATATCCCGGATCTAATGTAATGGCACCGGTTAAGGCACGTAATTGCTCGATATCGATAGCGGCTTCATTTTCACTTCCAACTATAATTGGAAACTCATATTCTTTGCCATCGAATTTTAATATTGCAGTTTTTGACATGATTATGTGTGTAATTTGTATGTATAAACAATGTTTGTTGCGAAATTACGGAATTTTAGAGGAATGTTAAAATTTTATCTCTATCGTTTTCGTTAAATTTAGTATAAATATTGTAAAGTTTGTATACATCAAAACATCATAATAAAAAAACTCACGAATAAAATCCGTGAGTTTTCAATTCAAAATTCAAAATTAACTGATTAATTCTTAATCAATTTTACCACTTTGCTCCCAATCATTGTATTTATTTTCACAAAATACATTCCGTTTGTTCTTTGAAGCAAATTTATTTCTGTAGAAATATTATTTACAATTGTTGTTTGCAATAATCTCCCTTGAATATCATATAATTCAACCGTTTTTATTGTGTTACTATCGTCACTTTGAATATTCACTCTATCTGAAGACGGATTAGGATAAAGAGTTATCAAACTATCTAAAAGGGGATTATCAACACTTAACTCTTGAAACAGAGTTACTGCCATGTTGGTTTCAATTGGCAAATTATAATTATAATAAATAGTTGCTTTTTTCTGAACATAGTTGCCACTTTGCATAGTGTCATGTGTTTTCATTTTCAATAAAATGTTACCATGACCACCAGATTCTAAAAGAATATTTTGAAAAATAAATTCTACTTTATCTCCTTTGATTCTTGCATCAACTTCATGAGATGCTTTTAATATCTGCAATGTATTACTGTCAAAATCATTTTCATTTATGCTTAAACTTATTATTATATTTTCAGCAGAAGCAGTACCGGTATTTTCAAAATTGATTATGTAATGTAAGTACTCCCCTATTTGAGAGGTAGAGGCTAAATTACCTTCCACACATGTTATGCTATTTGTAACATAAGAGTCAACAACAACTTGATTAAAAACAAACGTATTATCTGCAGGAGTTTCATCGCCAATAATTGGTACAATTGTAGATGTAAATTGCAAAACATCACCACTATTCACCGGATTTGTATCCGTTGATGAATTTATGTTGAATGTAATATAGATGTTTCTACTTTCAAATGGAATCAGATTGACATAACTCCAAGAAATCACCCCCGCGTCCATTGTTGTTGGTGCAGTAGAGGCAGACACAAAATTCATAAAATTTGTATTGTAACTAAAACTAATACCATTAGCTTGTGATAAGGTTTGATTGCCTTTATTTTTAAAAACTATTTGATAAACGGCTTCATAACCCGGACGTGCCGGAAAAATAGGTGATACAACAATTTCTACATCAGGATGAAAACCATTTGGAGTAATACAAAAATTTTGTATTATGCTATTATTATCATTATTCAAAAAAGGAATTGTAATTGTTGGCGGTGAAAAATTAAACCAACTGGGATTTTCAATATTAGGTGTCAAAACAAAACTTCCTGCTTGTGTATAAAATGCGTACTCTCCCAAATTGTTTGTAAAACTAGCTCCTTCAAGCATACCGTCGTTAATATCTACTCTAATGTTGGGCTGTGGTATATCTTGTATGTCGCATCCATTAGAATTACCATCCATAATAATTTTTCCGGTAATAGAATTGTAATTTCCTCCAGGTAAAAAAGTACAGTATGAATTAATCACATAGTCATCTGGATTACCAGCAGAACCCAATGACTGAATACTTTGAATTTGGGTTTCATCAGCACAAATGTATATAAGGTTTGGACAATTCACTGCCCAAATAAATTCATCAATCCCATTTTTTATAAATAAAGTTTCAAGAAGACTGTTCTCACTGCATCTAAACTCTTGAATTGATGGTAAATTTTCAATATTTAAAGTTGTAAATAGGTTATTGTTACACCTCAAAGTAAGTAAATTATTTAACCCATCAACATTTAAAGTTGTCAACTGATTGTTATTCACTTGGATTTGAGATACTAATGGAATTTGTTGCACATCTAAACTAGTCAACAGATTATCGTTTGCATTTAAAGCATATAACGATGTTAAACCTTCTAAGTTGATTGTTGAAAGTTGGTTATTTGGGCAATTTATTGCTCCAAGGTTTGGCAAATTGTTAACAGTTAAAGAGGTCAATTGTGAAGAATTACAATCTAACCCTGACAAATTTGTAAATTGTGTAACATCCAATTCGGTTAATAAAGTATCATTACAGGCTAAATATTGTAAGTTCGGTATTGATTGAAGATTTAAACTTGTAAGTGGATTAATTCCACATTTAATTTCGATCAAATTTGAAAAATTCTGAAGCGTTAATGTTGACAAATTATTACCAGCACATTCAAAATATACTAAATTGGCTAACAAATTAATATTTATATCTGAAAGCAAATTAAAATTACAATCCAAATATGTTAGATTTAAGAATGAATTTATACCTTCAAGAGAATTAATCTTCTCATTATCATCAAATAAAAAACTATTTAACCTAAAGTAAGTCACCTCAAGAGCTTCACTGAGTTGAATTTCTCCATCATCATTGGCATCAATTGTTATCCAATTATTAAATCCGTTTTGAGCCACTTGAACTGTAGGTGAAGCAGAAAGCAATCGTGCTTTAAAATTCACATCAGGAATAAAAACAATTCCATCTTCAGCTACTATTAAATCAAAGCTTGTTATTGAAAAACAACCTGTTTCTGTATTTTCAACTCTAGCGTAAATTGTTTGAGGATTGGAAACATTTGAAAAAGCAGTCGTAGAAACTATCATTGATGAACCTGAAACTGCATTTGTTTCTGTTGCATAATAACTAACAAAAGCTGATGAATTCCCATTAATTAAAAAAGCATTTTGTGTAGATAAATCAAAAGTTGCCGTTCCAACAAAAGGCGATTGATAGATAACTAAATTTGATGGTTGCACAATAGATGGTAACGGATATACAATCAAATCAAAACTTGTAATCGCAAAATTTGTTGGGTTTGCATTTTCTAAAACTCGGACAAATATTGTGTGAGGATTAAAAGTATTTAAATAAGAACTAGGATTTGCGATTGGAGCCATCTCATTTTGAGCATCGGCAAGAGAAGTATAAAAAGTTATTGTATAAAGTGATGGATTTAAACCGTTTAAAATTTCAGGAATAGTCACTGTCAAATCAAAGGCTTCAAATCCATCACTATTTTGATCACAAATCGCCAAATTATTTGGCTGCCCAATTGGGGGTTGTGCATAAAGTGAGCCTGTTAGTAAAATAAATAAAAGTAAAATCTTTTTCATAGCAATTTATTTTTTTAAAGGTAATTCAGTTGGTTTGATTTATAAATGATTAATGAGTAAACAATGGTTTTGAATTAGAATTTATAACGATTTCAATAATTCCTGTAACCGTTCCTTTTTTCGTTGTGAAATTGGGATATTACTATTATCTGTCATCACTACATATCCCCCGTCTTTTTTTATATATGATTTCAAATAAGCCAAATTGATTAAATGCGATTGATGAATGCGTTCAAAACCATGTTCCATTAACAATTCTTCATATTCTTTTAATGTTTTTGAAATCAGTATCGGTTTATTGTTCTTGATATAAAACTTGGTATAATTGTCTTCGCTTTCACATCTGATAATGTCACTAATCTCAAACAAATGGATACCATCTGATGTTGACAAAGCAATGCGTTTAAAATTGTCAACTTTTTTTCTGATATTTTCTAATAATAAATCAATATGAGCATAATTGTCGCTTTGAGATAAAACGTGCTTTATCTTTTCAATTACTTTTTGTAATTCATCCGGATCAACGGGTTTTAATAAAAAATCTAAAGCACTAAATCGAAAGGCTTTAATAGCATATTGCTCATGAGCGGTAATGAACACTACTTGCGATGTAATTTTACCGTTCTTTGACGCGAGTTGTTCCAATAAATCAAAACCGGTTCCATCAGTGAGTTGAATATCTAAAAACAAAACCTGCGGTTGCAATTGGCTCATTGCTTCCACTCCGGATAATACACTATCTGCTTCACCAATAATTTGTATTTCAGGTGCATAACGCAAAAGCAGCTTTCGCATTCCTGCTCTTAAGTTAGCATCGTCATCTATTAAAATTGCTGTTGTCATTTTTTAATTTCAGGTTGCGGATTTCGAGTGCGGTTTGCCTCCCAATCCGTAAATTACTATTTTATATATTGTATCGGCAAATTCAGTACTACTTTTGTTCCTTGAATTTCTCCTTCATTGTCCTTCATTTCTTTGATTTCTACTTTAGCTTTTTGAGCTGTAGAAGCTTCCATCATTTCCAATCGCTTTTTTGTAATATCTAAAGCCATTGATTTGTGAATAGCTACCAAATTTTCTTTTATTTCTTTCGATTTTTCAAATCCAATTCCGTCATCTAAAATAGTACAAATCAAATTTTCTTTATCTAGTGAGAAGTCTATGGAAATAGTTCCGTTTTCTTTTTTGGGAATCAAACCGTGAATAATTGCATTTTCTACAAACGGTTGTAATAACAATGGTGGAATAGCCATATCGTCTTCAATATCAGAACTCTTTGTGATTTTAAAATCAAAAACATTATTAAATCGCAATTGTTCTAATTCCAGATAATTTTGTAAACTCTCCATTTCTTTATCAATTGGAATCAATGATTCTTTGGAATACTCTAAAGTCAAACGCATTAACTTGGAAAATTTAGACAAATATTTGATAGCTGAATCGGTTCCATTCTGAACTATAAAACTGGAAATAGAACCCAAACAATTAAACACAAAATGTGGATTCATTTGAAGATGCAGGGCTTTTTGTTCATATTCAGCCAACTCTTTTTGTAAGGTCAATGTTTTCTTTAACTGAAATCTGTTATAAAATAAAAATGCAATTCCAATGATAAGCAAAGTCAACAAAGCAATAAATAAGCTTATTAATGTTTGTCGTTTTGATTTTTCTGAAAGCACTAATTCCCTTTTTTCAAGTTCCTTTTTTTGTAAAGCTTCTTTTTTCTCAAACTCATAATTCATTTCCGCTTGGACACTTCTTCTAATATTTTCATGATTCATCAAGCTATCTTGAGCCGCTTTAAATAATTTAAAATGCACGAGTGCTTTTTCAGTATCATTTAATTTTTCATAGATTGAACTCAATAATTTTTCAGCCAAAGCGGCACCTTCTATGACATTTAACTCCTTAGATAAATTAGCCGATTGTTGAGCATATTTTAGAGCTTCTTTATAATTCTTTTTTTCATAAAACCATTGCCCCAAAAAAAGATAAGTATCAGACTTTCCGAATTTATCACCAATTACATCAAGACTATTTAAAGCTAAATCCCAACTTTCCAAAACTTTATTCGGGTTATTTATCTCTTTAAAATAAAGTCCTAAATTATTATATAATTCACCCAAACCTCTTGGATTTGGATATTTTTCAAAAAAATATTTGGCTTTTGTATAGTATTCCTCTGCTTTTTGAAAGTTTTTTTGTTTCAGATGCAAATTACCTATGTTAGTACAAGTAATTCCAACGGTTTTATCACCTGTTTTTTCTTGTAATTTTTGTGCTTTGATAAAATATTCAAGTGCTTTAAAATCTTCGTTTTGTGCTCTGTAAACTACTCCTATGTTATTAAAAACTCTAGCTACTTTTTCTTCATCTTGCAATTCCTCATAAATTGCAACTGCTTTTAAATGAAATTGAAGGGCTTTTGCATAATTACTTTGTTCCGAAAATACAACGCCCATACTACCAAACGTTCGTGCTAAACCACTTTTGTTTTTAAAATCCTCTTTGGAGCCAATTGACAATTCGTTTTCAAAAATCAATTTTGCTTTAGAAAAATAATCCAAGGCTTTTGAGTATTCTCCAGTAATAATAGTTGAGATTCCAAGGTTCAAAAAAGCATTTCCTTCTTCAGACTTAAAACGTATTTTCTGAGAAAGTTGCAATGCTTTTTGAGCATACTCTTTCATCTTTTTCGGGTCACTACTTTTATAAAAATCCGAAATGGCATTCAGAATTTGAGTCTTTTCAATTTCATTTTTAGACTTTTCCAATGCAGTCAACAAACTATCTGCGACAGCATTTTGACTTAAAAGATTCGAAAAACTGGATAAAAATATAAGTAGCAGTACTAATAACTTCCTCATAACAATCAATTGATAAACAAATATAGTTTTTCGATTGATATCTAAAGTTTACAAATGAGTATAATGTGGTTTTGATTTAGAATATGAAAAAGAAAAACCCTTTCAAATTCATTGAAAGGGTTTCTTTATAAAGTCTTTAAAAAAACTATTTCTGTTTGAAAGCATTCAATCCGGGAAAGTAAGCCACCTCCCCTAATTCTTCTTCAATTCGAAGCAATTGATTGTATTTTGCCATACGATCGGAACGCGAAGCCGAACCGGTTTTAATTTGACCACAGTTTAAAGCTACGGCTAAATCTGCAATAGTATTGTCTTCTGTTTCTCCCGAACGGTGAGACATTACAGAAGTATAACCTGCATTGTGAGCCATGTTTACAGCTGCAATAGTTTCTGTTAATGTACCAATTTGGTTTACTTTAATCAAAATAGAATTGGCAATTCCTTTATCAATTCCGGTTTTTAAACGTTGCACATTGGTTACAAATAAATCGTCTCCAACCAATTGTGTTTTGTTACCGATAAGGTCTGTTAAATATTTCCATCCGTCCCAGTCGTTTTCATCCATTCCGTCTTCTATAGAAATGATTGGATATTTTGAAGCTAATTCAGATAAATATTCAGCTTGTTCAGCAGAAGTTCTGATTTTTCCGGTTTCACCTTCAAATTTTTTGTAATCGTAATTTCCATTTACATAAAATTCGGCAGCAGCACAGTCTAAAGCAATCATCACATCATCCCCAAACGTATAACCTGCATTTTCAACGGCCAATTTGATAGAATCTAACGCGTCTTCTGTTCCGCCGGGTAAGTTCGGTGCAAAACCACCTTCGTCACCAACTGCAGTTGACAAATGACGATCGTGCAATACTTTCTTCAAGTTGTGAAAAATCTCCGTTCCCATTTGCATGGCATGCGTGAAATTTTTAGCTTTTACTGGCATAATCATAAATTCCTGAAATGCAATTGGAGCATCAGAATGTGAACCTCCGTTAATGATATTCATCATTGGAACTGGTAATGTATTGGCAGAAACACCACCCACATAACGATATAAAGGCATTCCCAATTCGTTAGCAGCAGCTTTGGCAACGGCTAATGAAACACCAAGAATAGCATTGGCACCTAAATTTGATTTATTTGGAGTTCCATCCAATTCAATCATGGTTTTGTCGATTTGATTTTGTTCAAAAACGGACATACCCACTATTTCATTGGCAATGTTAGTATTTACGTTATCTACTGCTTTCAACACGCCTTTTCCCATATATGATTTTCCACCGTCACGTAATTCTACGGCTTCGTGTTCTCCGGTTGAAGCTCCTGATGGAACAGCAGCTCTTCCTAAAATTCCGTTTTCTGTAATGACATCTACTTCAACTGTTGGATTACCTCTTGAATCAAGGATTTGTCTTGCATGTACTTTGATAATAATACTCATGGTTTATTTATTTACTATTTTTTAGTTATTTATTTTGATGATACACAAATTTACGGATTCTAAATTTTGATTTTTATATAATTTAATCAAAGTTATAAACGCAAACGTTTTAGTAAAAAGAGACCTGACAATTACACAAACTGTCAGGTCTTTCTATTTAAACTTCTTGTAAAGTTGCTTTTTTAATGTTGGAAATGAAATCATCAAACAAATAAGATGAATCGTGTGGACCTGGACTTGCTTCGGGATGGTATTGCACCGAGAAACAATTCTTAGATTTCATTCGCATTCCGGCTACGGTTCCGTCGTTAAGGTGTTCGTGGGTGATTTCTAAATCGGGATGTTTTTCAAGTTCTTCGCGAACAACAGCAAATCCGTGGTTTTGAGAAGTAATTTCTCCTTTTCCGGTGATGAGATTTTTTACGGGATGATTGATTCCGCGATGTCCGTTGAACATTTTATAAGTTGAAATACCGTTGGCCAAACCAATGATTTGATGACCTAGACAAATTCCGAATAATGGTTTATTGTCGGCTATGATTTGTTTTGCAACCTCGATTACGCCGGCCAATGGTTCCGGATCGCCGGGACCGTTGGACAAAAAGTAACCATCAGGATTGAAACTTTGTAAATCGGCATACGAAGCGTTGTATGGAAATACTTTGATATAACAATCTCTCTTGGCTAAATTGCGAAGGATATTGGTTTTAATACCTAAATCTAAAGCAGAAATTTTATACGTTGCGTTTTCATCTCCAAAGAAATAAGGTTCTTTGGTTGAAACGGTGGAAGCTAACTCCAATCCTTTCATGTCTGGAACGTTGGCCAATTGATGTTTCAGTTCGTCAATATGGGTTCCATCGGTGCAAATTACGGCATTTTGTGCTCCGTGGTCACGGATGTAACTTACCAAAGCTCGCGTATCGACATCAGAAATGGCAATTAGGTTTTGTTTTTCGAAATAATCGTATAAACTTCCGGAAGCATCATCTCTTGAATAATTGAAGCTGAAATTTTTACACACTAATCCAGCTATTTTAATAGAATCAGACTCTACTTCTTGGTCGTTTACACCGTAATTTCCAATATGTGCATTAGTGGCTACCATGATTTGACCAAAATAAGAAGGATCGGTAAAGATTTCCTGATAGCCTGTCATTCCGGTGTTGAAGCAGACTTCCCCGAAGGTTTTTCCGCTGATTCCGATTGATTTTCCGTGAAAAATAGTGCCATCTGCGAGTAAAAGAATGGCGGGTTGTCGTGTAGTGTAGTTCATTGTTGTGTGTTGTTTTGCAAATTTAGTTTAAATTCTGAATTTGGGAAAGTTTTTTTTCTGAGTTGCTGAGATGCTGAGTTTTGTATGGTTGACATTTTTTTAACCATATAAGGCATAAAAGATTTTATTTTTTTGAACCAATAAGAGATTAAGTTACATTATGCTTTTAATTTCTTCGTTTTTACACCTGACAGGTTTTTGAAACCTGTCAGGTGTAATCGTAAGTTCTTAATTTATTGTTTTTTTTCTTGGCACTTTCGTTTTATGGCTTACTTTTTAGCCCCGATTGCAGCGATATCCTTTTGTGTAGCTTGTGGAACAAAAGATATAGCGGAAAGCGGGAACATAGTTTCCTGAAAAAGTCCGAGCCATTCGCTTCTGAAAAAATCAAAAAAAAAGGACAAACTCGAAAGTTTATCCTTTTTTATTATTTGAAAATGAATTTCATTATTCAGCAGCTTCGGTTGTTGGAGTTGAATCAGCAGCTGGAGCTTCCGGTGCCTTAGCTTCAGGAGCAGTAGTTTCTGCTTTTTTAGCTTTTCCACCACGACGGCTTTTTGCTTTTTTCTCTTCTTTTTTACCTCCGTTGTATAGTTCGTTGAAATCTACTAGCTCGATCATCGCCATATCAGCGTTATCTCCCAAACGATTTCCTAACTTGATGATACGTGTGTAACCACCTGGACGGTCACCCACTTTTGCTGCTACTTCTCTAAAAAGTTCTGTAACTGCATATTTGTTTCTCAAGTAAGCAAATACAATACGTCTGTTGTGCGTAGTATCTTCTTTTGATTTTGTGATCAATGGTTCAACGAATTGTTTCAAAGCTTTTGCTTTGGCAACTGTTGTATTGATTCTTTTGTGCTCAATTAATGAACAAGCCATGTTAGCCAACATTGATCTTCTATGACCTTGTTGTCTGCTTAAATGGTTGAATTTTTTTCCGTGTCTCATGACGTGTTTTTTAAACCTTCATCTTGCATCTATCCGCTTTGGAGAGCAAAATATGAAGTAAATTTATTCTTTATCTAGTTTATATTTTGACAAATCCATTCCGAAATGTAAGTTTTTGATTGCCACAAGCTCATCAAGCTCGGTCAATGATTTCTTACCGAAATTACGGAATTTCATCAAGTCGTTTTTGTTGAATGATACTAAATCACCAAGCGTTTCAACTTCTGCAGCTTTCAAACAATTTAATGCTCTTACAGAAAGATCCATATCAACAAGCTTAGTTTTAAGCAATTGTCTCATGTGTAATGATTCTTCATCATAGGATTCTGTTTGTGCAATTTCGTCAGCTTCAAGTGTTATTCTCTCATCTGAGAACAACATAAAGTGGTGAATTAAAACTTTTGCAGCTTCTGTTAAAGCATCTTTTGGATTGATTGAACCATCAGTTTTTATTTCAAAAACCAATTTTTCATAATCTGTTTTTTGCTCAACACGGAAGTTTTCAATTCCATATTTTACATTCTTTACAGGTGTAAAAATAGAATCAATAAATATAGTTCCAATTGCTGCATTTTGTTTTTTATTCTCTTCAGCAGGAACGTATCCTCTTCCTTTTTCAATGGTTAATTCGATGTTCAAATTAACTTTTGAATCAAGGTTACAGATAATTAATTCTGGGTTTAACACTTGAAATCCAGAAATAAATTTCTGAAAATCACCAGCAGTAATTTGTTCTTTACCGGAAAGTGAAATTGTTACAGTCTCATTATCAACTTCTTCAATTTGACGTTTAAGTCTAACTTGTTTTAAGCTTAGAATGATTTCAGTAACATCTTCAACTACACCAGAAATCGTAGAAAATTCGTGATCAACACCTTCAATACGAACAGAAGTTATTGCATAACCTTCAAGGGCTGAAAGTAAAACTCTTCTAAGTGCATTACCAACTGTCAATCCGTAACCAGGTTCTAAAGGTCTGAATTCAAACTTACCTTCAAAATCGGTTGAATCGATCATGATAACTTTATCTGGTTTTTGAAAATTAAATATTGCCATAATTTAGACTTCTGTCAATTTTTATTTGTTGTATAACTCAACGATTAGTTGTTCTTTGATATTTTCTGGAATTTGTAAACGTTGTGGAACAGTTACAAAAGTACCTTCTTTAGTATCATTATTCCAAGTGATCCACTCGTAAACTTTACTAGCATTTGCTAAAGAACTATTGATAGCTTCTACAGATTTTGATTTTTCACGAAC
>NZ_DIVJ01000019.1 GCF_002428305.1 Flavobacterium sp. UBA6135
TTAAATCAATTCCTTATGTGGTTCAGCCGGAGCAAATTATTCCGGGGGTTGCTGATTATTATGCAACAACTATGTTTGACGGTTTTGATTTTGCTCACTTATTAGTGAAAACAAGAGAAGGTCGTCCTATTAAAATAGAAAATAATACCATTGAAGGTTCTAAATTTTATGCAAATGCAAGAGTACATGCTTCGGTATTGTCAATGTATGATAACTTGCGTTTGAAACAACCTAAAATTGATAAAAAAGACGCGACTTGGAGCGATGTTGATGGTAAAGTAAAAGCAGCATTGACAGAAGCTCAAGCAACAGGAAAGAAAACTGTTCTTTTAACAGGAACTTTGGCTAGTCCATCAGCTGAGAAATTAGTTGCTGAGTTTTTAGCTAAAAATCCGGGAAGTTCTCATGTTGTATATGATGCAGTTTCTTCATCAACTGCTTTAGATGCTTTTGAGGCTGTTTATGGCGAAAGAGCTTTGGCAGACTATGATTTTGCAAAAGCTTCAACAATTGTTTCAGTAGGTGCTGATTTCCTTGGTGATTGGCAAGGTGGGGGTTATGATGCGGCTTATGCTCAAGGCAGAGTGCCAAAACAAGGCAAAATGTCCAAACATGTTCAGTTTGAAGCTAACCTGTCGTTATCAGGAGCTGCTGCAGACAAGCGTGTTCCAATGACTGCTGCTGATCAGAAACAAGCTTTAGTAAAAATTTACAATATAGTTACAGGTGCTTCTGTTGCAACCGGAAAACTTGCTAATGAGGCTGAAGTTGTGAAAGCAGCTGAGCAATTAAAAGCAGCCGGTTCAAAAGGTGTTCTTGTTTCAGGATTAGATGATATCAATGCTCAGTTGTTAGTTTTAGCCATTAATGCTAATTTAAACAGCGAAGCTTTCAATACAAATCAAACCAGACAAATCCGTAAAGGTTCTGCTCAAAAAGTAGCAGAATTAATTTCAGATATGAAAGCAGGGAATGTTCACACTTTAATTATGAGTGGTGTTAATCCTGTTTACACGCTAGCAAACAGTAAAGACTTTACTGATGGATTGTCAAAAGTTAAGTTTAGTGTTTCTTTTTCGATGAAAGAAGATGAAACCGCTACTTTAACTACCATAGCCGCTGCAACTCCGCATTACCTAGAAAGTTGGGGAGATGTACAAATTGTAAAAGGTAATTATGGTTTGACTCAACCTACAATCCGTCCTTTATTTAATACCAGACAGTTTGAAGAAGCTTTAATGGTATGGAATGGTGTTGAAGGAACATATTATGATTATTTAAAACAAAATTGGTCAGGAATACTTTCGGGTAAAACATGGAATCAAACTATTCATGATGGTGTTTTTGTATCTGGAACTACTTCTTCAAACAGTGCAGGTTCTGCTGATTTTTCTGCTGCTGCCAATGCATTAGTTCAAGCAAAATCAACAGGGTTAGAATTGCATTTGTATACCAAAACCGGAATGGGTGACGGACAACAAGCAAACAACCCATGGTTACAAGAGTTTCCGGATCCAATCACAAGAGTGTCTTGGGATAACTATGTTACGGTTTCAAAAGCAGATGCTGAACAATTAGAATTAATTAACCGAAATGTTGCTAATGGTGGACTTAACGGAAGTTATGTTACCTTAACCGTTGGTAATGCTAAGTTAGAAAACGTACCTGTTATTATTCAGCCGGGTCAAGCTAAAGGTACTTTAGGTTTGGCTCTCGGATATGGAAAAAAAGCTGCTTTAAAACAAGAAATGCAAGTAGGTGTTAATGCTTACACTTTATATACTAATTCAAATTCAGTTCAAACAGTTACTGTTTCAAAACAAGCCGGAGAGCATGAATTTGCATGTGTTCAGTTGCAAAAAACATTAATGGGTCGTGGAGATATCATTAAGGAAACTACTTTAGATGTTTTCAAAAATGAAAAAGATTCTAAAGTTTGGAATCCACCGGCCATGGTTTCTATTGATCACAAGCCTATTGAAGCGAATAAAATTGATCTTTGGACTAGTTTTGATAGAACCGTTGGACATCATTTTAATCTATCGATTGATTTAAATTCATGTACTGGTTGCGGTGCTTGTGTAATAGCATGTCACGCAGAAAATAACGTGCCTGTAGTTGGAAAATCTGAAGTAAGAAGAAGTAGAGATATGCACTGGTTGCGTATTGACAGATATTATTCTTCTGAGGATACTTTTGCTCAAGACAACGAGAAAAAAGACAATTTTGATGGTTTATTTGGAGATAAAGGTTCATTAGGAGGATTTGGCGAAATGGAAGACCCTGCGGATAATCCACAAGTAGCTTTCCAACCGGTAATGTGTCAACACTGTAATCACGCACCGTGTGAAACAGTTTGTCCGGTTGCAGCGACTTCTCACAGCCGTCAAGGTCAAAACCATATGGCGTACAACAGATGTGTTGGAACACGTTATTGTGCAAACAACTGTCCTTATAAAGTGCGTCGTTTCAACTGGTTCTTGTATAACAAAAACAGTGAATTCGATTACCACATGAATGATGATTTAGGACGTATGGTATTAAACCCAGACGTAAATGTTCGTTCAAGAGGGGTTATGGAAAAATGTTCTATGTGTATTCAAATGACACAAGCCACTATCTTAAAAGCTAAAAAAGAAGGTCGACCGGTAAACGATGACGAATTCCAAACAGCTTGTTCAAATGCTTGTTCAACAGGAGCTTTAGCTTTTGGAGATGTAAATGACAAAGAAAGTGAAGTTGCTAAATTGGCTGAAGATGATCGAATGTATCATTTATTAGAGCATGTTGGTACAAAACCAAACGTATTCTATCACGTAAAAGTTAGAAATACCTAGTTAAAATTAAATTAATAAGAAATACTATAAAGGATTATGTCGTCTCACTACGAAGCACCCATTAGAAAACCTTTAGTTATAGGTGATAAATCTTATCACGATGTAACAGTAGATGTAGCTGCTCCTGTTGAAGGAAGAGCAAATAAACAATGGTGGATTGTCTTTTCAATCGCATTAGCCGCTTTTCTTTGGGGAGTTGGTTGTATGATTTATACCATTTCTACCGGTATCGGAACATGGGGATTAAACAAAACTGTTGGATGGGCTTGGGATATCACTAACTTCGTTTGGTGGGTTGGTATCGGTCACGCCGGAACTTTGATTTCAGCGGTACTTTTATTATTCCGTCAAAAATGGAGAATGGCCATTAACCGTTCTGCAGAAGCAATGACCATCTTTTCTGTAATGCAAGCGGGTTTATTTCCGATTATTCACATGGGTCGTCCATGGTTAGGATACTGGGTATTGCCAATTCCAAATCAATTTGGTTCGTTGTGGGTAAATTTTAACTCGCCATTGCTTTGGGACGTATTTGCAATTTCAACGTACCTTTCTGTTTCCTTGGTTTTCTGGTGGACAGGTTTACTTCCTGATTTTGCAATGCTTAGAGATAGAGCGATTACTCCTTTTACAAAGAAAATATACTCCACTTTATCTTTTGGATGGAGCGGTAGAGCTAAAGACTGGCAACGTTTTGAAGAAGTGTCATTAGTTTTAGCAGGTTTAGCAACACCACTTGTACTTTCTGTTCACACTATTGTATCTTTTGACTTTGCTACTTCTGTAATTCCGGGTTGGCATACAACCATTTTTCCGCCTTACTTCGTTGCAGGAGCGGTTTTCTCAGGATTTGCTATGGTAAATACGTTGTTGATTATCATGAGAAAAGTATCTAAATTAGAAGCATACATCACAATTCAACATATTGAATTAATGAACATTGTAATTATGATTACAGGTTCTATTGTGGGGGTTGCTTATATTACTGAGTTATTCGTAGCTTGGTATTCGGGAGTAGAATATGAACAGTATGCTTTTTTGAATAGAGCAACCGGACCTTATGCTTGGGCTTATTGGGCGATGATGACTTGTAACGTGTTTTCACCTCAGTTCATGTGGTTCAAGAAATTAAGAACCAGCATCATGTTCTCATTCATTATCTCGATTGTTGTAAATATTGGAATGTGGTTTGAGCGTTTCGTAATTATCGTAACCTCATTACACAGAGATTATCTTCCATCATCATGGACTATGTTCTCTCCAACGTTTGTAGATATCGGAATTTTTATTGGAACAATTGGATTCTTCTTTGTATTATTCCTTTTATATGCTAGATCTTTCCCTGTGATTGCTCAAGCAGAAGTAAAAACAATCTTGAAGTCTTCAGGTGAGTTTTATAAAAAGAAAAGAGAAGAAGAAGGACATCACAATCATTAAGATAATTAGTAGTAAGAAATTATGAGTACTAAAGTAATACATGCACTATATAATGATGATGACATCCTGATGGATGCCGTGAAAGAAACACGCAAAGCTCATCATCATATTGAAGAAGTTTATACTCCTTTTCCGGTTCACGGATTGGACAAAGCTATGGGATTAGCTCCCACTCGTTTAGCCATTGCCTCCTTTATGTATGGAGCTGTTGGATTAGCAGTTGCTACTTGGATGATGAATTTTATCATGATTCAAGATTGGCCACAAGATATAGGAGGTAAACCAAGTTTTAGTTATATTGAAAACATGCCGGCTTTTGTTCCCATTATGTTTGAATTAACGGTGTTTTTTGCTGCTCACTTAATGGTTATTACTTTTTACATGAGAAGTAAATTGTGGCCATTCAAACAAGCAGAAAATCCTGATGTTAGAACAACCGATGACCATTTTTTAATGGAAGTAGCAGTTAATAATAACGAGGAAGAACTAACTTCATTTTTGAAAAATACAGGTGCAGTTGAAATTAAAGTTGTTGAAAAACACTAATTTATAGATATGAAAAGCGTTTTAAAAATATCACTTTTATTTGGTTTAGCCGTTTCGGTTAGTTCTTGCTTTGATAAGAAGAGTCCAAATTATCAATTTTTTCCTAATATGTATGAGTCAGTTGGTTATGAAACCTATGCTGAATCTGCAGCCTTTAACGGAGATAATCAGTTACAAGGACAAACCGCTCAAGAACCACCTGCAGGTACCGTTAAAAGAGGTTTCGAAATTTATGATTATGAAAACTCAACAGCGGGTTATGAATTGGCTAAAGCAAATTTAAAATCACCTTTAGATTCAATTTCTGAAAAGGATTTAAAAAAAGGTAAAGAATTATATGGAATTTATTGTGCCATTTGCCATGGCGATTCCGGAAATGGAGTTGGTAAATTAGTAGAAAGAGAAAAATTCCTTGGTGTACCAAGTTATGCCGATCGTCCGGTTACGGAAGGTAGTGTTTACCATGTTATCACTCATGGATTAAATGCTATGGGTTCACATGCTAATCAACTTTCGCAACATGAACGTTGGTTAGTTACTGATTACGTGCTTCAATTAAAAAGTAAATTATAATATTGACAACTAGATTATATTTAGATATGTATACCTTTTCCAGTAAATTAAAAATAGTATCCTTTGTTCTAATGGCCGTTGGTTTGTTAGGAATTGGTTATGGTTTTTTCACAGCCCCAAAAAACACAGAGCAAGTTGAAAAAATACTTGAGGCTCAACATCATGGACATGATGCTCATGCGGATGCACATCCTTCAGAAGCAGAAGGTCATGATCATGCTGCTCATGAAGCAGAACATCAAGAGCATCTGGAGCATGTTTTGCACCAATTGCAAAATAAACCTTGGGCAGCGGTATATGTTTCTGCTTTATTCTTTATGTTAATTTCCCTTGGTGTTTTGGCGTTTTATGCCATTCAAAATGTGGCTCAAGCCGGTTGGTCTCCCATCTTGTTTCGAGTTATGCAAGGAATTACGGCTTATTTGCCTGTAGGTTCTGTTATCTTTTTTATCTTATTGGTTTTATCTGCTTTTCATTTCAACCATTTATTTGTTTGGATGGATGCTGATTTAATCAATCCTGAAAGTCCAAAATTCGATAAGCTTATTGCTAATAAATCAGGTTATTTGAACGAGTATGCTTGGTTAATCAGAGCTGCCATTTTCTTAATTGGATGGAATTTATATCGTTATTTTTCAAGAAGAAATTGTTTGGCTCAAGATGAAGCATCTGACAATACTTTCTTTAAAAAGAACTTCAATATTTCTGCAGGATTCTTAGTTTTCTTTATAGTAACAGAATCAATCATGTCATGGGATTGGATTATGTCTGTAGATCCACACTGGTTCTCTACTTTATTTGGATGGTATGTTTTTGCTTCGTTCTTTGTTAGCGGAATTACAGTTATTGCATTAACTACATTGTATTTAAAATCAAGAGGTTATTTAGAGCATGTAAATACAAGTCATATTCATGATTTAGCGAAATTTATGTTTGGGATTAGTATTTTCTGGACGTATTTATGGTTCTCTCAATTTATGTTGATTTGGTATTCAAATATACCAGAAGAGGTGACTTATTTTATCACACGAATCGAACAATATAATTTGCCATTTTTCGGAATGTTAGCCATGAACTTCATTTTCCCTTTCTTAATTTTAATCAACACAGATTTCAAGAGGATTACATGGATTTTAGTTATGGCCGGAATTGTTATTTTGTTTGGACATTATATCGATTTCTTCAATATGATTATGCCTGCAACTGTTGGTGATCAATGGTTTATTGGTGCGGCTGAATTAGGAGCGTTAGCTTTCTTCTTAGGGTTGTTTATATTTGTTGTATTCTCAGCTTTAACTAAATCGCCTTTGGTGCCTAAGAGAAATCCATTTATTGAAGAAAGTAAACATTTTCATTATTAATATTTAAAGATTTAAACAGATGACAAGTTTGTTAGTTCTAGTTGTTATAGCCTTAGTTTCAATTGCAATTTGGCAGTTGACCAAAATATTTGATTTAACTCAAGTGGGAAGTAATGTAGATAACTCCCAAGTGGCAAATGACAATGATAATAATGTGAATGGTTATTTGATGTTCGCATTTTTGATTTTCATTTATTTAACTACCATTTTTTGTGTGGTTCAATATGGTCACTTTCCTTTAATGTCAAATTCTGCGGCAGAACATGGTGCCGACGTAGATCGTTTGATGTGGATTTCAATGATTTTAATTTTCTTTGTTCAAACCATTACGCAAGCGTTACTACATTATTTTTCTTTTAAATACAGAGGGAAAAAAGGAAATACTGCTTTATACTTTGCTGACAACAATAAGTTGGAAATGATTTGGAGTATTATTCCCGCCATTACACTTGCCGGATTAATTCTTTACGGTCTTTATGCATGGACAAACATTATGTTTGTTGATGAAGAAAATGAGGATTTGTTAATTGTTGAAGTTTATGCGAAGCAATTTGGCTGGGAAGTGCGTTATGCCGGAGAGGATAATGTTTTAGGAAAAGCAAATGTTCGATACATTGAAGGAATAAATACCTTAGGTGTTGATGCTGCAGACCCTAATGCACAAGATGATATTCAAGCTAATGAATTGCATTTACCGAAAGGAAAAAAGATACTATTCAAATTCAGATCTCAAGATGTATTGCATTCTGCTTATATGCCGCATTTCAGAGCCCAAATGAACTGTGTTCCTGGAATGGTTACACAATTTGCTTTTACGCCTAATAAAACTACTGAGGAGATGCGAAACTCTAAAG
Source organism: Flavobacterium sp. UBA6135 (assembly GCF_002428305.1). Taxonomy (GTDB): domain Bacteria; phylum Bacteroidota; class Bacteroidia; order Flavobacteriales; family Flavobacteriaceae; genus Flavobacterium. The sequence continues at coordinate 7,609 of NZ_DIVJ01000019.1, forward strand.
AAATGGTAGAGAAAGTTGCTGAAATCAATAGAATCAGAGCAGAGAAAAGCAAAGCATTAAACGCAAAAAATGAAGAAGGTTTAGATCCTTATACTTTTGATTATTTGTTGTTGTGTAATAAAATTTGTGGAAGCTCGCACTATAACATGCAAATGAAGATTGTAGTTTCCGAACCAAATGAATTCAAAGCTTGGTTGAAAGAAAAACAAACTTTTGGACAAGTTTTAAAAGCTCAACAGCAACCAGAAGAAGTTAAGACAGAGGAAGTAATTGATGCTCAGGTATCTGATTCATCTTCATTAGCACAAGTATTACGATAAAATTAGCTATTAAAAAATAAAAATTCGAACTATGTCAGCACACGATCACGCACACGATCACGATCACGAGCATGAACACCACCATAAAGATACTTTTATTACAAAGTATATTTTTAGTATCGATCATAAAATGATTGCGAAGCAATACCTAATCACAGGGTTGATTATGGGTATTATTGGTGTAGGTATGTCTCTTTTGTTTAGAATGCAGTTAGCCTGGCCGGAAGAATCGTTTCAAATATTCAACATACTTTTAGGAGATAACTATGCTCCAAACGGTGTGATGAAAAACGATATTTATTTAGCACTTGTTACCATACATGGTACCATTATGGTATTCTTTGTATTAACAGCCGGTTTGAGTGGAACTTTCAGTAACTTATTAATTCCGTTGCAAATTGGAGCACGCGATATGGCATCCGGATTTCTAAATATGATTTCTTACTGGTTGTTCTTTTTGTCAAGTGTTGTAATGATTTGCTCTTTGTTTGTTGAGTCAGGGCCTGCTTCAGCGGGTTGGACCATCTATCCTCCTTTAAGTGCTTTACCACAAGCTATACCAGGTTCAGGAACAGGAATGACGCTGTGGTTGGTTTCTATGGCAATTTTTATTGCATCTTCTTTAATGGGATCTTTGAATTATGTTGTAACCGTTATCAATCTTAGAACAAAAGGAATGTCAATGACAAGATTACCTTTAACTATTTGGGCTTTCTTTATTACAGCTATTATTGGTATCGTTTCGTTCCCGGTTTTATTATCAGCAGCATTGTTGTTGATTTTTGACAGAAGTTTTGGAACCTCTTTCTTCTTGTCAGATATTTTTATTGCAGGTGAAGTTTTACATTATCAAGGTGGTTCCCCTGTACTTTTTGAACACTTATTCTGGTTCTTGGGTCACCCTGAAGTATACATTGTATTATTACCTGCACTAGGTATTACCTCAGAAATTATTGCAACCAATGCACGTAAACCAATTTTTGGATACCGTGCGATGATTGCTTCCATTATAGCTATTGCCTTTTTATCTACGATTGTATGGGGTCACCACATGTTTATCTCAGGAATGAATCCATTCTTAGGTTCTGTGTTCACCTTTACAACGTTATTGATTGCAATTCCTTCGGCAGTAAAAGCATTTAACTATATCACAACTTTGTGGAAAGGTAACCTACAATTGAATCCAGCTATGCTATTTTCAATTGGATTGGTTTCAACGTTTATCACCGGTGGTTTAACAGGAATCATTTTAGGAGACAGTACACTTGATATTAATGTTCACGATACGTATTTTGTTGTTGCTCACTTCCACTTAGTAATGGGTATTTCTGCTCTTTACGGAATGTTTGCCGGAATTTACCATTGGTATCCAAGAATGTTCGGAAGAATGTTAAATAAAAATTTAGGTTATGTTCACTTTTGGGTTACGGCGATTTCTGCATATGGTGTCTTCTTCCCTATGCACTTTATCGGAATGGCAGGTTTACCGAGACGTTATTACACCAACACCGCATTCCCATTGTTTGATGATTTACAAAATGTAAATGTTATCATTACCATGTTTGCTTTAATTGGTGGTGCTTTCCAGTTGGTTTTTATTTGGAACTTCTTCCATAGTATGTTCTATGGTAAGAAAGCTGAAATGAACCCATGGAGATCTAACACTTTAGAATGGACCGCTCCTGTAGAACACATACATGGAAACTGGCCTGGAGCTCTTCCAGAAGTACACAGATGGCCTTATGATTATAGTAAGCCCGGTCATGATGAAGATTTTGTGCCTCAAACTGTACCAATGGGTAAAGATGAAGAGCAATTACATCACTAATATATAAGTATTATTAATTCATTTAAAGAACCTTTCCTTTTTGGAAAGGTTTTTTTATTTATATCATTTTCTAACCTTATCAAAAGCCAAAACATTTTCTATCTTTGTTTTTATGAATGATTATTTAGATCCCACTAATAAAGGCTACAATCCTGACGAACTTGACTTAGAAAAAAAGTTGAGACCGCTGTCTTTTGATGATTTTTCAGGACAAGATCAAGTGCTTGAAAACTTAAAAGTTTTTGTGGAAGCCGCTAATCAAAGAGAAGAAGCTCTAGATCATACCCTGTTTCATGGACCTCCGGGTTTAGGAAAAACTACTTTAGCAAATATTTTAGCAAATGAATTAGGTGTTGGTATAAAAATCACTTCAGGTCCGGTATTGGATAAACCAGGTGATTTAGCGGGTTTGCTTACCAATCTTGAAGACAGAGATGTGCTTTTTATTGATGAGATTCACAGATTGAGTCCAATTGTGGAGGAATATCTATATTCTGCCATGGAGGATTTCAAAATTGATATCATGATTGAATCAGGTCCCAATGCGAGAACGGTTCAACTTAATCTCAATCAGTTTACATTAGTTGGTGCTACTACTCGCTCGGGTTTGTTAACTGCACCTATGAGAGCTCGTTTCGGGATACAAAGTCGGTTACAATATTACAACACAGAATTATTAACTACCATTGTTCAACGAAGTTCCTCTATTCTTAAAGTTCCCATTTCAATGGAAGCTGCAATTGAAATTGCGGGTAGAAGTCGTGGAACACCACGTATTGCTAATGCTTTATTACGTAGAGTTCGAGATTTTGCTCAAATAAAAGGCAATGGAAAAATTGATATCGAAATTGCACGTTATGCTTTGAAAGCATTGCATGTTGATGCACACGGTTTGGATGAAATGGATAATAAAATCTTAACCACCATCATTGATAAATTCAAAGGAGGTCCGGTTGGGTTGTCAACTTTGGCAACGGCTGTCTCAGAAAGTGGCGAAACTATTGAAGAAGTCTATGAACCGTTTTTGATTCAAGAAGGTTTTATTATGAGAACGCCTAGAGGAAGAGAAGTAACAGACAAAGCATACAAACACTTGGGAAAAATTAGAACAAATATTCAAGGCGGATTGTTCGAATAGCGAAATGCAATAAAAAAAACTATGAGTTTACCCAGTTCAATCCCTGAAGTTTCTTTTTTTAGGTTTCTTAATCATGCCAACAACATTTTAAAAAACCCATTACCTTTTCATGCGGCAAATTTTGAAAATCTAGGGGATATTTTTCGTTTAAATATCGGATTGGGGAAATCGGTTTTGTTTTGTAGAGATGCCGGATTGTTGCAACATGCACTTCAAAAGAATCAAAAAAATTATACCAAATCCTATATTCAAACAAAAGATGTAGCCAAATATATTGGAAAAGGATTGTTAACAGCAGAAGGAGAACATTGGCAAAAACAACGCAAATTAATCCAACCGGCTTTTCATAAAAGTCAGCTGGTTTTGTTGTTGGATACTATTCAACATACGATTTTAGAGGAATTAAAAAATATCAAAACGGGAAAACCAATGGATGTTTTTCCGGTTTTCAATGATTTGGCCTTTCAAACTGTAGTCAAATCCATTTTTAATATTGCTATTTCTGATGCTGATATTGCTTCGTTGCAACATACTACCGAAGCAACGCAACAAATGTTAGTGCAGGAACTGCGACAACCTTTTCTGGTTTGGTGGTTTAATTTATCAGGAAAAACTAAAAAGCACTTAGATTTGACCCAAAATTCTAGAACCATTCTTAGACGATTAGTTGAAGAACGAAAGCAAAGCAACACAAAGCATGATGATTTGTTGGATATGCTTTTAAGTGCAAAATACGAAGACGGTTCGAGCATGGAAGAAAATCAGTTGGTAGATGAAATTTTAATTTTATTTGCTGCCGGTCATGAAACCACTTCCAATGCATTAACTTTTACAACGGAACTATTAGCTAGAAACCCTGAAGCTCAAGCCAAAATTTTAGAAGAAATACTTCAAATTAAAAGTGAGTCGGATGACATCATGCATTGGATAAAAAATGTTGCTTATACCAAGTTAGTTATCGAAGAGTCCATGCGATTGTATCCTCCGGCCTATTTTATTGATCGGGTGAATATAGAGGAAGATACTATTGATGGAATGGTTTTACCAAAAGGCTCCACATTGTTGTTTTCAGTTTATGAAATTCATCGCCATCCCAACTTTTGGAAAGACCCTGAAGCATTTATTCCGGAACGTTTTCTGGATGAGAACACCAAGTTTTCAAAAAATTATTTTCCTTTTGGGGCAGGACCACGAATGTGTATTGGGAATAATTTTGCAATGTACGAAATGATTTTAGCCATGATTGCCTTGGTTGAACAATTTGAAATTGTAGAAAAGAAGGAGCCCATTCAAATAAAACCATTAATTACGTTGAAACCGCATAACGCTATTTTGGAATTTAAGAGCAGAACATGAATGCGAAAGAGAACCATACAAAACTCATAAAACAAGAAGCGATTAGGCTCGGTTTTCTCTCATGCGGTATTTCCAAAGCCGGATTTTTAGAAGAAGAAGCTCCGCGTTTAGAAAAATGGCTCAACAATAACATGAACGGTCAAATGAGCTATATGGAAAACCATTTTGACAAACGTTTGAATCCGACTTTGTTAGTTGATGGAGCTAAGAGCGTCATTTCATTGTTGCTGAATTACTATCCTTCTGAATTTCAAAACGAAGACAGCTATAAAATTTCCAAATATGCTTACGGACAAGATTATCATTTTGTCATAAAAGAAAAACTCAAAGAATTACTGCATTTTATTCAAACCGAAATTGGTGAAGTTTCCGGACGAGCTTTTGTTGATTCGGCTCCGGTGTTAGACAAAGCTTGGGCTGCCAAAAGTGGTTTGGGTTGGATGGGAAAAAACACCAATTTGATTACTCAAAAAGTGGGTTCTTTTTATTTTATTGCCGAATTGATTGTTGATTTACAATTAGAATACGACACCCCAACCACCGATCATTGCGGTTCGTGTACTGCTTGTATTGATGCTTGCCCAACAGAAGCCATAGTTGCTCCTTATGTTGTTGACGGAAGTAAATGCATCTCCTATTTTACCATTGAGTTAAAAGAAAATATCCCAACGGAAATGAAAGGCAAATTTGATGATTGGGTTTTTGGTTGTGATGTCTGCCAAGATGTTTGTCCTTGGAATCGTTTTTCAAAATCGCATAACGAACCGCTTTTTCAAGCAAGTCCTGAATTGCTTTCTTTCACCAAAAAAGATTGGGAAGAAATCACCGAAGAAGTTTTTAAAGAAGTTTTTAGAAATTCTGCTGTGAAACGAACGAAGTTGGAAGGGTTGAGGAGGAATGTGGCGTTTTTAAAGTAAATTAATAGCCTCAATAAAATAAAAGAATCATATTATTATAAATTTAAAATTCAATACATTTGATGAAATTAAATAGATTTTTTAAACAATTCCTTTTTTATTAAAATCCAAATCTAAATCATGAGAACAACATTTTTAAGTCTACTTTTCTTTTTTATAATGATTTCGTGTGCAAGTGAAAGTGATGAAATTGACTCTTCACCAATAACAAATTATGAATGGAAATTAAATTCTTTTATAACAAGTGTTCCTATTGATCTTAACCAAGATGGGATTGCATCTACAGATATGGTATTGGAATTTGAATGTATGAGAAATGAAGGATATAGTTTCATTCCTCCCAGTTTGGTTAGATATTTTAATTCAGGATTGAACATAGAAGGAGAATATATAGATAATGAATTTGTCGTTTTTAATTTCAGTTGTATTGAAGAAGAAGAGTTGATTCCAACGTTTCCTATGATAGGAGATTACAAAATGATAGCTAGTAATAAAATAAAATTTAAATACCATAATGTACTTGTAGTTGGAGGTACAGGTCCTGTTGAAGAGGAATACACACTTGTAGGAGATAAATTAATTAAAGTGACAAATTCATTATATCCAACAATTTATGATGCTGTAAATCAAAGATGGATAAAAACAAATATCACAATTACTCGTGAATATACAAAAGCATTTTAATTTAATAAAGGTCTTTTTTTAAGATGTTATAGATTATTCACTCTCAATAAAACTGTACCTTCTAAAAATAGCACTGTGTTTTAATTAAAATTATATCCAACTCCTATTTTAAATAAATTGACATTCGTGTTGTATTTGATTCTTTGAATTTCATCGCCTACGTCAAGTATAATGTAGTCATATTGTATTTGAACAAAAATGTTTTTTAATGTCTGATATTTTATACCTAAATTTAAGTCAATTCCACTTTGAGTTACACTCTCCTTAATAATAGTATAACGATTATTATTACCTGAATGATCAAAGATCATTGATGTGTAACCAATTCCAAAAAAAGGATTAACTTTTTGAATATTAAACTCTCCAAATATTTTTGGTTGAATCATGTAATTGGTTACACTATAATCTTGAAAATAACGCTGATCATTATTAAAATATAAAACACCAGCGTTTAATGCAACTCCCACGTTTATAACTTTGGAAGTAATGAATCTGTATTTTCACCAACATCTATAATGCTTTTATAATTATCTGCAATATAATTATGGTCAAATGGTATTGGGTAATTTAATTCTAAACTTAATTTAGAATTCTGACTAAAAGAACTTACGGTTATAAATATTAATAATATTAGAAATTTTAATTTCATAAGTTTTTAATTTAGAGCTGATTGTTTTTTATTATAAACCCCGTAGCCGAATCCTTTCATGTAGCCACAAACTTAACAATTACTTGCAAAGTTTTTACTATTTTTGAAATAAATCAAATATCATAAATCAAATATCATAAATCAACAATTTCTAATTTTTAACCAAATAACTCTTCTTTAAAATGCAAACCAAATAATTTGTTTTCTAATACATTTTATTTCAAAATTTAACACCAAAAGAATTCCGATAAAATTTCCTTATTCCCATAACTCTTTTACCTTTGTAAGTCATTTCGAAGAATACCTTTAACCATGCATAAAGATAGTAAAAGAAGAGAAGCCTTATTGTATCACGCCAAACCGACTCCCGGTAAAATTCAAGTGGTACCCACCAAAAAATATGCTACCCAACGTGACTTGTCGTTAGCCTATTCGCCCGGAGTAGCAGAACCTTGTTTGGAAATTGCCAAAGATGTCAATAACGTTTATAAATATACCGCAAAAGGGAATCTGGTTGCCGTTATTACCAATGGTACGGCAGTTTTAGGGTTAGGCGATATTGGTCCGGAAGCCTCAAAACCCGTGATGGAAGGAAAGGCTTTGTTGTTTAAAATATTTGCCGATATTGATGTGTTTGATATTGAAGTTGGTACTAAAGATATTGATGCTTTTATCGAAACCGTAAAAAATATCGCTCCTACTTTTGGAGGAATAAATTTAGAAGATATTAAAGCACCCGAATCCTTTGAAATCGAACGCCGATTGGTAGAAGAATTAAACATCCCTGTGATGCACGACGACCAACACGGTACGGCAATTATTTCTTCGGCGGCATTATTAAATGCTTTAGAATTGGCGGGTAAAAAAGCAGAAGAAATCAAAATAGTGGTTTCCGGTGCCGGTTCAGCGGCTTTGGCTTGTGCGAATTTGTATTTATTGTTAGGCGTAAAAGCAGAAAACATTGTGATGTTTGACAAAGAAGGAGTCCTTCATGTAGAAAGAACCGACTTATCGCCCTTACAACGCAACTATACTTTCGGAAAAAAGGGGACTGATTTGAAAACGGCCTTGATTAATGCCGATGTGTTTCTTGGCTTATCAGCCGGAAACATTCTTACGCCCGAAATGCTTTTAGGAATGGCCAATGATCCTATTGTTTTTGCCATGGCAAACCCCATACCTGAAATCGATTATAATGTGGCAATTAATACCCGAAAAGATATTATCATGGCAACCGGTCGTTCTGACCATCCGAATCAAGTAAATAATGTACTCGGATTTCCTTATATTTTTAGAGGAGCATTGGATGTTAGAGCTACTAAAATAAATGAAGCGATGAAAATGGCTGCCGTTCATGCATTAGCCCATTTGGCAAAAATGCCTGTTCCCGAACAAGTGAATATTGCTTATGGTGAAACCAAGTTGAATTTTGGTCGAGATTATATTATCCCAAAACCATTTGATCCAAGGTTGATTACGATTGTGGCTCCTGCTGTTGCAAAAGCAGCAATGGATTCAGGTGTGGCACAACATCCCATTTTAGATTGGGAAAAATATGAAGAAGAATTGGCAGAGCGTTTGGGCTCTGATAATAAAATGGTTCGTTTGTTGGCCAACCGAGCTAAAACGGATCCAAAGCGAATCATTTTTGCCGAAGCCGATCATTTAGATGTGTTAAAAGCCGCTCAAATTGTTTTAGAAGAAGGCATTGGGAGTCCAATATTATTAGGGAATAAAGAAATTATTTTAGAGTTAAAAGAAGAGATTGGTTTCTTTGCCGATGTGCCAATTCTAGATCCTAAAACCAGTGAATGCGACGAAAAAAGGTTGCAATATGCCGCAACCTTTTGGGAAAGCAGAAAACGAAGAGGAATAACATTGTTAGATGCTCAAAAGTGGATGCGGGAACGCAATTATTTTGCCGCAATGATGGTGAATGAAGGCGAAGCAGATGCTTTGATAACCGGTTATTCACGAAGTTATCCGTCAGTAGTGAAGCCAATCATGCAGTTGATTGATAAAGCTCCGGGTGTGACTCGAATTGCAACCACTAATTTGATGATGACCAAACGCGGTCCAATGTTTTTATCGGATACGGCCATCAATGTTGATCCTAGTGCAGATGACTTAGCAAAAATTGCTTTGATGACCGCTCGAACGGCTCGCATGTTTGGAGTGGAACCGGTTATCGCAATGGTTTCCTATTCTAATTTTGGTTCTTCACAATATGCAAGTGCGGTAAAAGTAAGAGAAGCTGTTGCTTATTTGCACAAATACTATCCTGATTTAATTGTGGATGGAGAAATTCAAACGGATTTTGCATTGAATTCAGAACTGCTTAAAGATAAATTTCCGTTTTCAAAATTAGCAGGAAAAAAAGTAAACACCTTAATCTTCCCAAATTTAGAAGCGGCAAATATCAATTATAAAATGCTGAAAGAGCTTTATAGTGTAGACTCCATAGGCCCAATTATGTTGGGATTAGACAAACCGGTTCATATATTTCAATTGGGAGCAAGTGTTGAAGAAATGGTCAACATGGCGGCAGTTGCCGTAGTTGATGCACAAGAAAAAGAGAAACGATTTAAGTCAACTAAAGTCAGTTTGTAAAGTTTTTTTGTGTTTCTGATGTTATTTGTTTGTAAATTAAAGTTTTTTGTTACTTTTGAAAGTAACTAAGCCGGTAAATGATAGCGTATATTCAAGGGAGATTAGCAGAAAAAACACCAACTTCTGTAGTCATTGACTGCAATGGGGTTGGCTATGATATCAACATTTCTTTGCATACGTATTCGCTGCTTCCCGATTCCGAAAGCATAAAGTTATTTACTTTCCTTCAAGTAAAAGAGGATTCCCATACTTTATTTGGATTTGTAGAGAAGTCTGAAAAAGAACTTTTCAAACTTTTGTTGTCTGTTTCCGGAATTGGAGCCTCCATTGCACGAACCATGTTGTCTTCCCTGCATCCCAAACAAATCATTCAAGCCATTGCAACTGCTGATGTGAATTCCATTCAATCCATTAAAGGAATTGGAACCAAAACAGCTCAAAGAGTCATTTTGGATTTGAAAGAAAAAGTGATAAAAATTTACGACTTAAACGAAGTTTCTACCGTTACAAACAATACAAATAAAGATGAGGCGTTATCTGCTTTGGAGGTTTTAGGATTTAACAAAAAATTAGCAGAAAAAGTAGTAGATAGAATGGTCAAAGAAAATCCAGACGCAACAATTGAAACAATTATAAAACAAGCTTTAAAAAACTTATAACTCTTGAAAAAGGTTACTCATAATCGAATACATTTTGTAAAAAGAATCATACTGCTTTTGTTGGTTTTTTGTTCTGGTTTTATTGGTTTTTCTCAGGTTGATGAAGACACGCAAACCCCACAGGATTCAACAGGTTTTTCTGTTGGAAAAATTTTGTTAAACAATCCAAACAGTATCCTGGCTGCTTATACTTATGACCCTATCACTGATCGCTATATTTACAACAATTCTATTGGTGAATATAACATTACCTATCCTTTAATTTTGACCCCAAAAGAATATCATGATTTGGTTCAAAAAGAAGCGATGCGTAATTATTTCAAGCAAAAATTAGATGCTATTGAAGGGAAAAAAGCCGGTAGCGAAGCGGCAAAAAAAGATTTACTACCAAGATATTATGTTAACTCCGGTTTTTTTGAAACCATTTTTGGTAGTAACACCATTGATGTGCAACCGCGAGGTTCCGTTGAAATGGATTTAGGCGTTCGCTATACCAAACAAGATAATCCATCATTTTCACCAAGAAACCGAACCAATACTACCTTTGATTTTGATCAAAGAATCAGTATGAGTTTGACGGGTAAAGTAGGAACACGATTAAACGTAAATGCTAACTATGATACGCAATCTACCTTTGCTTTTCAAAATTTAATAAAATTAGAATATACTCCTGATGAGGATGCTATTCTTCAAAAGCTGGAAGTTGGTAATGTAAGTATGCCACTTAATAATACTTTGATTAGAGGTGCACAAAGTTTGTTTGGAGCAAAAGCCCAATTCCAATTTGGGAAAACAACTATTACCGGTATTTTTTCTGAACAAAAATCGCAAACACGTTCCGTAACAGCACAAGGAGGAGGAACGCTTCAGGATTTTGAGCTTTTCGCTTTAGATTATGATGCTGACAGACACTTTTTTCTTTCGCAATATTTCAGAAGTCGTTATGATGCGTCGTTACGAAATTATCCGTTCATTGATAGTAGAGTTCAAATTACCCGAATTGAAGTTTGGATAACTAATCGTCAAAACCGCGTTACACCAGGCCAGGAAGGAAATAATTTAAGAAATATTGTGGCTTTACAGGATTTAGGTGAAGCCAGACTTTTAGGTATTCCTGACAATCAAGTTGTTGGATTGGATCCTGCAGTTGTTTTTAATCCATTGATACAAGCAAATACGCCGTCTAAAAACTCCAATAACTTTTTTGACCCAAGATTAATTGGTGATCCACAAGGTTTGTTGCGTCCTGAGATTCGTGAAATTGTAACTACAGATTTTGGTTTTAATTTACCGCCAACAACCGTTAGTGAAGGAAGGGATTATTCCAAGTTGGAGAATGCCAGAAAATTAACGTCAAATGAATTTACTTATCATCCGCAATTGGGTTATATTTCGTTACAACAACGACTCACCAATGACGAAGTGTTAGCTGTTGCCTATCAATATACGATAGGTGACGAAGTGTATCAAGTTGGGGAGTTTGGTAATGACGGAGTTGAGTCTACCGTTGTTGATCCTGATGGTGTGCCTTCAACACAAAGTTTGGTGTTAAAATTATTGAAAAGTAATTTAACTAACGTGAATCAACCGATTTGGAATTTGATGATGAAAAATATCTATCAAATTCAAGGAGCTTTTCAATTGAGTCAGGATGATTTTAGGTTTAACATTTTATATACCGACCCTTCACCTTTAAATTATATTACTCCGGTTCCGGGAAGCAATTTTCCACCAAATCCAACTTTAGGAAATGAAGTAGCAGAAACACCACTTTTGAAAGTGTTTAATGTTGATCGATTGAATTACAACAATGATCCACAAGTAGGAGGAGATGGTTTCTTTGACTTTATTCCCGGTTTAACAGTAGATACTCAAAATGGTAGAATTATATTTACAACTGTTGAGCCATTCGGAAGAACCTTATTTAATAAATTGATTGACGGAGCACAAGATTATGATGTTCCAAGCACCTATAATACAAATCAAAATAAATATGTGTTTCAAAGCATGTATAGGAGTACACAAGCGGCCGCTTTACAAGACAGTGATAAGAATAAATTCCAATTAAAAGGACGTTATAAATCTACCGGAGGTGATGGTATTGCAATTGGAGGATTTAATATTCCACAAGGTTCAGTAGTGGTTACTGCTGGAGGAAGGGTTTTAATTGAAGGAGTAGATTATACCGTCAATTACCAATTGGGAAGAGTACGAATTTTAGACCCATCGTTATCAAATACACCTATTGAAGTTTCCGTAGAAAATAATGCCGTTTTTGGTCAACAAACCCGTCGATTTTTTGGGGTTAATGTTGAGCATCAAATTTCCGAAAACTTCCAAGTTGGGGGTACGTTTCTTCGTATGACCGAGAGACCTTTTACACAAAAATCAACGTTTGGACAGGAGTCGGTTAACAATACTATTTATGGTGTAAATGCCAATTATTCATCGGAATTACCCTTTTTGACTCGATTAGCAAATAAGCTTCCTTTTGTTGATACTGATGTGCCTTCTATGTTATCACTTCGTGGAGAAATTGCTTTCTTAAAACCGGATTCGCCAAAAGCAGATAATTTTAATGGAGAAGCGACACTCTATGTTGATGATTTTGAAGGTTCGCAAACCACAATTGATATGCGTTCTCCTTTTGCTTGGAGTTTAGCGAGTGTGCCTGCAAGAAATGCAGCCAGCACCTACAATTTTTTAGAAAACTCAGAAATTCCTTTGGAATATGGTTTCAAGCGAGCCAAATTATCTTGGTATAGTATTGATCCAATATTTTATACCTCACAACGCCCTTCTGCAATTTCTGATGCTGATTTAGCAACTAATAAAACAAGACGTGTATTTATCAATGAATTGTTTCCTGTAACTGATATTGTTCAAGGTCAAACTACTGTAATCAACACGTTAGATTTAACGTATTACCCTAGGGAAAGAGGACCCTATAATTTCAATACTGCTGCAAACGGAAGCAATACCTTACCAAATCCGGAGACCAATTTTGGGGGAATTATGCGTGCCATAAATTCAACCAACTTTGAACAAGGAAACGTTGAATACATTCAGTTTTGGATTTTAGATCCTTATGTTGGAGCAGGAGCAGTTGATATATCAAATCAAGGAAAAATATATTTTAACTTAGGAGAAATCTCTGAAGACGTTTTAAAAGACGGTAGAAAGATGTATGAAAACGGATTGCCAAATGCGGGTTCATCCCAACCCACTATTCCAACCATTTGGGGTAAGGTTCCTGCATCACAATCGTTGATTTATGCTTTTGATGCTGATGGTGCCAATAGAGCTTCGCAAGATGTAGGATTGGATGGTCTAACAGATGATGAAGAAGCTTTACAATTTCCTGCTTTTGCAGGCCTTCCCGATCCGGCAGGAGATAATTATCAATTCTACTTAAATTCGCAAGGCAACATTATAGAGCGATATAAAAATTATAACGGGGTTCAAGGAAATTCTCCGGTAACGGTTACCGATAATAATAGAGGAAATACCACACTTCCTGATACCGAAGACATCAATCGTGACAATACCATGAATACGATTAATGCCTATTATGAATATAGCATTGATGTAAGACCGGGAATGCAAGTGGGAGAAAATTACATTACAGATATTGTTGAAACTACGCCAGTTATACCTGGTCCTGGTAACCAAACAACAGATGCTCGTTGGATTCAATTCAAAATTCCGGTGACCCAACCTGAAAATATTATTGGCAACATTTCCGATTTTAGATCCATTCGTTTTATGCGTATGTTTTTAACTGAATTTACAGAGGAAGTTACCATGCGTTTTGGTGTTTTAGAATTAGTACGAGGAGAATGGCGACGTTTTGAACGATCATTAGATCCAAATGAAACAACTCAAGTAAACGATGAAGATGATACTGCTTTAGATGTACTTTCTGTAAATATTTTAGAAAACAGTAACAGGCAACCGATAAATTATGTGTTGCCTCCCGGGGTTCAACGTGAGCAACTTTACAATCAAAATACAGTTGTAAATCAAAATGAACAATCTCTTTCGCTGCGTATTTCTAAAAAAACACCATCAGAACCGGGATTAGGAGGATTAGAGCCGGGTGATGCAAGAGCGGTTTTTAAAAACATTGAAATGGATTTCAGACAGTTTAATAAACTGAGAATGTTTTTACATGCTGAAGCCCTGCCAACAGAAGGTAATGATGCCAATGGTTTGAAAGACGATGAAATGATTGCTTTTATTCGTTTTGGAAATGACTTTACTGAAAATTTCTATCAAGTTGAAGTACCTTTAAAAGTAACACCTCATTTTAGTGCTTCACCTCAAGATATTTGGCCCAAAGAAAATGAAATGGAATTAACCATGGCCTTGTTGACTAAACTGAAAGTTTTAAACATTAACGGAACAGCTCCTGCTCCTGACGCTTTTGGAATTAGTTTTGTTGATGAAACAGAGTTAGATCCTTCAATGGCAAATAAAGAAACTGCAAAACTTCGTTTGGGGATAAAAGGAAATCCAAATTTTGGTTTGGTGAGAACGATTATGATTGGTCTAAAAAATGGTACAACCAATCAAGAAGTGCATTCCATGGAACGAGATATTCGAGGGGAGGTTTGGTTTAATGAACTTCGTGTGTCAGACATGAATAACCAAGGAGGTATGGCAGCCATTTTGAACATGGATTCTAATATGGCCGATATCGTATCGGTTTCTGCAGTAGGAAGAATGAGCACCATTGGATTTGGTTCTTTAGAACAAGGAGCAAATGAGAGAAGTCGTGAAGACATGAAGCAATATGATATTGTAACCAATGTTAACTTTGGAAAATTTTTGCCTAATAAATGGGGTTTGAATTTCCCTTTCAATTATGCAATTGGCGAACAAATTATTACACCGGAATATGACCCTTTCAATCAAGATATTCGATTGGATCAATTATTAAATGTTACCGCTGATGCGGCTGAGAGAGAAAATATAAGAAATAGAGCAATTGATTATACCAAAAGAAAAAGCATTAATTTTATTGGTGTTAGAAAAGATCGTTCACCAGAACAAAAACCAAGAGTTTACGATGTTGAAAATATAACGCTTTCGCATTCTTTCAATCAAGTTGAACGTCATGATTTTGAAATTGAAGATTATATTGATAAGCAAACAAGAACCGGTGTTGACTATGCTTATGCCTTTCAAAATAAACCAATAGAGCCATTGAAAAACAATGCTACTATGAAAAAATCACAATACTGGAAACTATTGAGTGATTTTAATTTTAATTATTTACCATCGTCTATTAATTTTAGTTCAAATATTTTAAGACAATACAACAGGCAACAATTCAGACAAGTAGAGGTAACCGGAATTCCATTGGATGCTTTATACAGAAGAAATTATTTGTTTAATTACCAATATGGATTTAATTTTAATCTAACAAAATCATTAAAATTAAACTATACTGCTTCAACCAGTAATATTGTTAGAAATTATATGGATGAAGAAAATGTTCCGGACAATACCAATACCATTTGGGATGATTATTGGAGTATTGGAACACCAAACCAACACAACCAACAATTAGTTTTAAATTATGAATTGCCATTAAATAAAATACCGTTTTTAAGTTTCTTAAAATCTAATTATTCCTATACGGGTACTTACAATTGGCAGCGAGCTTCGTTGGCCTTGGCTACTTATGTAGCCGAAGATGGCAACTCCTATAATCTAGGAAACACCATTCAAAATTCAGGATCACACAGAATAAATGCGACACTGAATATGGACATGTTTTATAAGTATGTTGGATTGACAAAAGGACCAAAAAAACCGGCTCAAACCCCTAGACCTGCTCCTCCTAAACCTGGTGAAAAAATTGTAAGTACCAGACAGCCGGTTCCACAAGAAAGTAATGTATTTTTAGATGGTTTAATAGGATTTGCAACCAGTGTAAAAAATATTCAGGCAAATTATACACATAACACAGGGGCAATGCTTCCGGGTTATTTGCCAACAATTGGTTTCTTTGGGTCTTCTCGTCCTTCTATGGCATTCGTTATGGGAGCACAGGATGAGGTGCGATATGAAGCTGCAAAAAACGGTTGGTTAACCAACTATCCTGATTTCAATCAAAGTTTTACGCAAGTAGTTACCAAGCAGCTTAATTTGACAGCCAAAGTTGATTTATTTCCAGATTTTACTATTGATTTGGTTGCAGACAGAAATTATATGGAAAATTTCTCAGAGCAATATGATGTGATAGATGGAGTTTACAATTCAAGATCTCCATATACTTTCGGTAACTTTTCTATAACTACCTCAATGATTAAAACTTCATTTAGCCGTAGTGATGAAAATGGTTCTGCACCTTTTGATGAGTTTAGACAAAACAGGTTGCAAATAGCCAACAGATTAGCGGTTCAAAGAGGAATTGATATCTCTGATCCATCCAATTTAGATTCGGAAGGCTACCCAATTGGCTATGGAAAAAATAATCAAGCTGTTTTGATACCTGCATTTTTATCCGCTTACACAGGCAAAGATGCTTCTGATGTTTCCTTAAGTCCATTCAGAAATGTACCAATTCCTAATTGGACGGTTAAATATAGTGGTTTGATGCGTTATCAATTTTTTAAAGATAAATTCAGAAGATTTTCTTTGCAACACGGCTATAGAGCTTCTTATACTATAAACTCTTTCCGATCTAATTTTGAATATGATTTAAATCCTAACACAATAGATCCGGTTAGTGGTAATTATTATAACAAGACTTTAATTGGAAATATCAATTTGGTAGAACAATTCAATCCTTTGATTCGAGTAGATATGGAGATGAAGAATTCCTTTAAGATATTGGCCGAAATGAAAAAAGACAGAGCTCTTTCTTTAAGTTTTGACAATAATTTATTGACAGAACAAAAAGGAGTTGAATATATTGTTGGTTTAGGTTATCGAATTAAAGATGTTATTTTTTCATCCACATTAGCCGATAATCCAACAGGTGTAATTAAAAGTGATATCAACATTAGAACCGATTTGTCTTTTAGAGATAATACAACAATTGTTCGTTATTTAGATTATGATAACAATCAATTAGCAGGCGGACAAAATCTTTGGTCAGCAAAATTAACTGCCGATTATTCTTTTAGTAAAGAATTGACTGTAATTTTTTATTATGATCATATGTTTTCTAAAGCGGTAATATCTACTTCATTTCCAATGACTAATATTAGAACCGGATTTACTGTTCGATATAATTTTGGAAATTAAGTAGAAATAGTTCAAAAAAGATTTTATAATTAAGCGACTAAAAATTACATTTGCTAAAACAAATTAAGATATGAATATACCAGCTGATTTAAAGTACACCAAAGACCATGAATGGATTAAAATTGATGGTGATATAGCTACTGTTGGAATTACTGATTTTGCTCAAAAAGAACTTGGAGACATTGTTTATGTTGAAGTAGAAACGCTAGACCAAACATTAGATAGAGATGAAGTTTTCGGTACGGTTGAAGCCGTTAAAACAGTGTCAGATTTATTTTTACCTGTTTCAGGAGAAATTATTGCTTTTAATGAACTTTTGGAAGCAGATCCAGAGAAAGTAAACAATGATCCCTATGGTGATGGATGGATGATTCAAATGCGAATTTCGAATCCTTCTGAAGTGGCAGATTTATTAGATAGTGATTCCTATAAAGAATTAATTGGATTATAAACAAAAGATATTTCAAGTCGTTTTTATACTCTGGATTATTGCTATTACTTTATTAAGTTTAGTAGAAACAGATAAATTACCTAGTTTTGAGGTGAAAAATTCAGATAAATTTGGGCACTTTGTTTTTTACTTTTTGCTTACTTTTTTTTTGTTTTTAGCCTTGCCTAAACAAAGATTAAGTTTAAGGTTTAAGCTTTTGTTTAGTTTTTCATTTTCAGTTATTTATGGCATAATAATTGAGGTGTTACAAGGGGTTGTAACTGCCAAAAGACAACCTGAAATATTGGATGTTTTTGCCAATACTTTAGGAAGCTTATTAGCTGTACTAGTTATTTGTTTTTTGCTCCCTAGGGTTAAATTTTTAAAATAATTTCGATTGTTTTCGATAAATACATATATTAGCATCTCAAAAATTATAAATAATGGAACCAAAAAAGAATCCTAATGTTGATCCCCGAAGAAATAGTTTCCTCTATTTCAGTTTAGGTTTAATGGCTATGGTAGTTTTATCCTATGTTGCTATTGAATTAAAAACGTATGAAAAAGATTTGTCTGGATTGACAAAAAAAGTGGATGATAGTTTTTTAGACGAAGAAGTACCAATGACGCAACAATTAAATGTTCCGCCACCGCCACCGCCACCGCCACCGCCTGCACCTGAAATTATTAAGATTGTTGAAGACAAAAAAGACATTAAAGAAACAATCATAGAATCTACAGAAACCAACCAACGTGAAGAAGTTGTTAAAGTAGAAACTGTAAAAGTGATTGAAGAAGAACCTGAAGTAGACGTTCCTTTTGCAATTATCGAAGATGTTCCAATTTTCCCTGGTTGTGAAAATGTACCAAAAGATAAAAGAAGAGATTGTTTTAATGAAAAGATTAATCAGCACATTAAAAAGAATTTCCAATACCCTGAAGCAGCAATGGATGCAGGGCAACAAGGAAGAGTATTCGTAAACTTTGTTATTGAAAAAGATGGTTCTATTACCATTGCTAATTTAAGAGGCCCTTATCCTGTCCTTGAAAAAGAAGCAGCAAGAATTATCAACAAAATTCCTAAGTTGACGCCGGGTAAACAAAGAGGTAAAGCAGTACGTGTTCCTTTTAGTATTCCTATTACTTTTAAATTAGATTAATTTTATTTCGACATATAAAAAGCTACGCAATTGCGTAGCTTTTTTTTGGCATGTATTTTGGTTTCAAGTTACTATAACCTTAAAACCACAAACCATGAATGCAAATGACCAAAAAAGAATTGAAAATAGTTCACTCTATTTTCAAGTAGGATTAACATTAAGTTTGATAGTAGCTTATCTGTTTATTGAGATTGAATTTCAAACCATTAATGAAAATAACGTGATTAGAAATAAAGAAGTTGATATTACAGAGGTGTACAATCAAAAGTTTATCGTTGAAAAACTGAAGGTAATAGAGCCAATTGTAGAAAAAAGTAAGCCAAAATTTGTAAACAAAGTAAAGCCTGTTGAACAAACCAAACCTGATGAAAAAGAGCCTATAGAGACAACAATGCCAGCAGCTGAACCTACAACTGATAAACCTGCAGAACCTGTTGAAAGTGTTCCATTGCCAATACCAACAAAGCCTGATGTTTTTGAAAGAGGAGTGGTAGAAGAATCACCTACTTTCATGATTTGTGCTAAGTTAAAAGGAATTGAACGAGATAAGTGTTTTAACGAGCAATTAAAAAAATTTCTTTTAAGTAATTTGAATTATCCAGCTAAAGCTTTAGATAGAGGTATTGAAGGTAGCATTGCGGTTCAATTTGTCATAGATAAAAACGGGGCTATAACCAATGTTAAAACTATAAATACCAGTAATAAAGATCTTGAGAAAGAGGCTTTGCGAGTGGTGTCTAAACTTCCAAAAATGGCACCGGGAAAGCAAGGAAATGAAACAGTAAATGTGAGATATACCATTCCTATTTCTTTTAAAATACCCAATTAATAAATATTATTCAGAAACTACCATGCAATGCGTGGTTTTTTTTTATTTTTATACCATGAATATAAAACCTTATCTCGATTCAACCTATTTAAAAACAGCGACTCATGCAGGTTTGTCTGCAGATGAAAATAAAATAGTTGTACAAAGCTATGTTCAAGAAGCAATACATGAAGGATTCAAATTAATTATGATTAGACCAAACATGGTTGCTATGGCAAAAAAAATGATTGTGGAAGCTCAATCTAAAGTGCTTGTTGGAACCGTGATTGGTTTTCCTGAAGGGATTGCATCAATTGAAGACAAATTAGTTGAAGCCCAAAAAGCAATTGATGATGGTGCAGACGATTTGGACTTTGTTTGTAATTATCAAGCTTTTATTGATGGAAAGGTTGCTTTATTAAAAAATGAAATATTACAAGGAACAAGCTTAGGGTTAAAACACAATAAAACAGTTAAATGGATTATTGAAGTTGCTGCTCTAACCGATCAACAAATTATACAATTAGCTGCCTTAATCAAAAATATAGTTATTTCTAATTTTAAAGAAGATTGCTATTCAAGTGTTTTTGTGAAATCATCTACCGGTTTTTATAAAACCACAGACGGATTGCCAAATGGAGCTACTGTGCCTTCCATCATTTTGATGTTAGAAAATGCTTCGCCTTTACCGATAAAAGCGGCCGGCGGTGTTAAAAATTATAATGAAGCGATAGAAATGATAAAACTTGGAGTAAAACGAATCGGTACTTCTTCCGCCAAAGCCATTGCAGCCGGTTATAATGCGACTAATTCTTATTAATGCCTTCAACTTCAAATGAGCACATTTTTAAAAACCCTTTTTTTACTGTTTTCTTTTGCTTTGTTTGCACAAAGTACCAGTGAAACGTTAGAACAACATCCTGTTTTTCCGGATTGTGCCGGAAAATCTAATAAAGAACTGGAGCAATGTTTCAATGCTCAGTTGCAAAGCGTGGTTTACAGATCGTTTGTTGTGCCCGAAAGTAGTATAAAATCTAATTACAAAGGAACAATTACAGTTTTGTTTGAAGTCAATCAAGAGGGAAAATTTAAAGTACAATACGTTGATGCAACAGATGCTGAGTTGGTTGCAGAAAGTAAAAGAGTTATTGAAGAATTGCCGGCAATTGGACCACCAACTTATGCCGGAAAACCAACGTATTCTAGGTATACCATTAAAATCTTTATCCCTTTGGACGGTTCTCGAGATGAAATTTTGCCATCACCAACTTTGGTAAAAACAAAACCTGAAAAAGTAATTAGGGAACAAAAAGAGTTAACAGAATTTGATGATATCAAATATGCTGCTTTTTCTAATCCTCAATTTAAAAGCAATTTAAACATTCCATTTTCACATCAGTTCTATTCACAGTTTGATAGTCAGATGAATCAAGTGGGAACAAATAATCATACGGCTTCCAAACCATTGACTTATGCTGAAGTGGCAAAATATTATGATTTTGAAGCAGCCAATCAAAAAATTCTGAAAGACAAATCCGGTTGGTGGGGAAAAAAACTTTGGAATGAACACATGGTTGCCATTCAAGGTGAAGAGTATTGGTTTACGCTAAACCCGATTGTTGATTTGCGAATTGGGAAAAGTGATCCGAGTGCTGCGAGTTATACGTATCAAAACACAAGAGGCGTTCAAATTCAAGGTGGTTTAGGAAGTCAACTTAATTTCACATCAACAATATATGAAAGTCAAGGAAGATTTGCTCCATATTTTAATCAATATGCTGAGAGTATTCGTCCTTCCGGTGGGAATCCGGCCATCATTCCCGGAGTTGGAATTGCAAAAGAGTTCAAAACAGATTCATATGATTTTCCTTTAGCGGAAGCCAATTTGACTTACACGCCAAGCCAGTTTATCAATTTACAGCTCGGGTATAACCGAAATTTTATTGGTGATGGTTATCGTTCCTTGTTGATGGGTGATGGAACCAGTCCGTATCCCTATTTTAAAATAAACACCTCGTTTTGGAAAATCAAATATACCAACACTTATATGTGGTTAAAAGACGTTCGAGAGGATGTTACGAATGAAGGAACTTATGCTACAAAATATATGGCCAACCATTATTTGAGTTGGAATGTTTCCAAACGTTTAAATATTGGATTGTTTGAATCTGTTGTTTGGGCTAACACCAATGACCGTGGATTTGATGTGAATTTTGTAAATCCTATTATTTTTTATAGAGCTGTAGAATTTTCTTCTTCTTCAAAAAGTGGTAATGCTGTCATTGGGTTGACTTCAAAATACAAATGGAACAATCAAATTAATCTTTACGGACAATTTATATTGGATGAATTCGCTCTTGGTGATGTGCAAGAAAACAATAAAAGTTGGCGAAATAAATTTGGCTATCAAATTGGAGCCAAATACTTTAATGCCTTCAAAATAGAAAACTTATTGCTTCAAGTTGAGTACAATCAAGTGCGACCTTATGTTTATGCACATAGCAACCCACTAACTAATTATGCTCACAACAACCAAAGTTTAGGCCATCAATGGGGTGGAAATTTTAGGGAATTTATTGCTATTGCCCGATACTTTAAAGGAAGATGGTTTGGTGATGCAAAATTGACTGTTGGTAAAAGAGGATTTGATTTTGACACGGAGGAAGATGGTTTTAACTATGGCGGCAATATTTATAAAAATTATAACGAAGACCGACCTTTTGATACCGGAGTTGCAATTGGTCAAGGAAATGCAACAACTATTTTTATTGCAGATTTACAAGCCGGATATTTAGTGAATCCAACATCCAATTTAAAACTTTTCGGAAATTTAATTTATCGCAATTTCAATCCGTCTCAAAATACACTAACTGCTTCTAAGGATACTACTACTTGGTTTTCTGTTGGAATTAGAGCCGATTTGTTTAATTGGTATTTTGATTATTAAATTTTAAATCAGAATTTCAAAATTTAATCTTTTTTCTAAATTGTTCAATTCGATTTCAAATTTCTAATTTGTATCTTTGCCGAAGTTTTTAAAAAATTAATGAAAACCGCATTGAACGTAACTCAAAATTCCATTTCTACAAAAGCTCTTTTTACAGATTTTAAAGAAATCACTAAAGCGGGATTATCCATTAGTGTTGTTTTTTCATCTCTTGCGGGCTATTTGTTGGGGGTTGTTGATTTTTCTTTGGATAGTTTGAAAATTATAGCCCTATTAGCTATTGGTGGTTATTGCATGGTTGGAGCTTCCAATGCTTACAATCAAATTATTGAGCGAGATTTGGATGCTCTGATGGACCGAACTAAGAACAGGCCATTGCCAGCTGGTAGAATTTCGGTTTCAGCAACATTGGTAATAGCTATCATTTTGACATTAATCGGTTTGGTGGTTTTATATAGCATCAATCCTAAAACCGCTATGTTTGGGGCTATTTCGATTTTTTTGTATACAAGTGTTTATACGCCACTAAAAACCCTAACGCCACTCTCTGTTTTTGTTGGAGCCATTCCCGGAGCCATACCGTTTATGTTAGGTTGGGTTGCAGCAACAAATGATTTTAGTTTAGAAGCCGGAACACTTTTTTTAATTCAATTTTTTTGGCAGTTTCCACATTTTTGGGCTATTGGATGGTTTTTGTTTGAGGATTATAAAAAAGCCGGATTTTTTATGTTGCCCACCGGAAAAAGAGATGCCGCAACAGCACTTCAAATAATTTTATATACGGTTTGGTTGCTTGTAGCCTCTTTGTTACCTGCTATTTTTCCTCACATAGGAATTGTGGGAAGCCGATTGTATCTGTCGCCGATAGCAGCAGTTTTGGTATTTGCATTAGGTATTTGGATGTTGGTTTATGCTTTTAAGCTCTATAAAAAGCGAGATGCAAAAGCGGCAAAGAGTTTAATGATAGTAAGTGTATTTTATATCACCTTGTTGCAAATTGTATTTGTAGCAGATAAATTTTTAAGATAATTATGGAAATGTCAATTCAAGAACACAATTTACGGAAATCACAATCGTATAAATTGTTGTTGTGGTTTGCAATGATAAGTATGGTTATGATGTTTGCCGGATTAACCAGTGCTTATGTAGTAAGTTCATCGAGAGCTGATTGGTTGAAGGATTTCAAAATGCCAACTGCTTTTTTTATCAGCACCTTGGTAATTATTTTAAGTAGCGTGACTTTTTATTTGGCAAAAAAGGCTATAAAAGTTAATGCACACAAAATAACTTCCTTGTGGTTATTGGCAACATTGTTTTTAAGTGTTACTTTTGTAGTGTTACAATTTGTTGGTTTCGGGCAAATTATAGCAGATGGTTATTTTTTCACCGGAAGTGAGAGTACAATTACAACCTCATTTTTGTATATTGTAACCATTTTGCATATGGCTCACTTGTTTGGAGGCTTGATTGCATTATTGGTTATAATTTATAATCATTTTAAACAAAAGTACAATGCTTCTCAACCCCTTGGAATTGAACTAGGTGAGATGTTTTGGCATTTTTTAGGAATTTTGTGGATTTTATTGTTTTTATTTTTCTATTTCTATTAATAGAAAAAAAATGTAAATTTGGACACTTTTTAAAATAGACTATATTTATGGGAGCGACAGTTACTACAACTGAAGAAAAAATCTGGGGAGGCGGCAACGAGCCAATGGGTTCTAGTTATGGAAAAATGATGATGTGGTTTTTCATATTATCAGATGCTTTAACTTTTACCGGTTTTCTTGCAGCTTATGGATTTTCAAGATTTAAATTCATTGAGAGTTGGCCAATTGCCGACGAAGTTTTCAATCACTTTCCGTTTATGCATGGAGTAGATGCTCCAATGTATTATGTGGCATTGATGACTTTTATTTTAATTTTTTCTTCGGTAACCATGGTGCTTGCGGTTGATGCAGGACATCATATGAAAAAAGGAAAAGTTGCTTTTTACATGTTTTTAACTATTATTGGAGGTTTGATTTTCGTTGGTTCTCAAGCTTGGGAATGGAAAAACTTTATCAAAGGGGAATATGGAGCTATAGAAACTAGAGGCGGAAGTATCATCCAGTTTGTTGATAAAGACGGAAAACGAATTGCACTTGATAAGTTTGCAGCTTCGATTCCCGGAGATAGAGCTCATCATGAAAGTAGTAAAGGAATTTGGTTTGCAAGCGAAGGTTCATTACCCTCTTATTCAATAGCTGAAGTAGTAGAAGGTTTTAAAGCAAATCCTGATTTGTTAATCAGAACAGAAACTTTATATCATACCAGTCATACCGGTGATGATTTACATCCTAGTTTGAATAAAGAAAAACACAAAACAATTTTAACCAGAGAAGCTTCTTTAGAGCGTTTAAGCCAAGCAGCTCACGTAGTTGAAGGTGCTAGCTTAGTTAGAAATGAATACGGAAATAAACAATTTGCCAACTTTTTCTTCTTCATTACAGGATTCCACGGATTCCACGTTTTTTCAGGAGTAGTAATTAATTTTATTATTTTCCTAAATGTAATTTTAGGAACTTACGAAAAAAGAAGAAGTTATGAAATGGTTGAAAAAGTGGGATTGTATTGGCACTTTGTTGACTTAGTTTGGGTATTTGTATTTACTTTCTTCTATCTTGTTTAATCAGTAACGATTTATAATAATGGCACACGATCATAATCTTGCAATATTTAGAGGCAAACTCAAATTTAAATCAAACGAACATAAAATTTGGGGTGTATTTATCTTTCTTTCTATAGTAACTATAGTAGAAGTAGTCTTAGGAATTATCAAACCTGGTTTTTTAATGAAGCCTTTCATCACTCCTTTTGAAGGAGGTTTTGGAGCTACATTGATGAATATTATACTTTCTCCTTTGGTTTTTCTGATACCATTAAATTTAATTTTCTTAGTGTTAACCATAGTAAAAGCCTATTACATTACTTGGGATTTCATGCACATGAGAGATGAGCGTTCAAGCCTAAGAAGAGCTGTTGTTTGGACATTTGTATTTTTAGCATTGTATATCGCTTTAATATTTTTAATTGAAGGTGATTATATTTATGAAGTTTATAAATCTTCTACAATCAAGTGGAATTTTTAACATAATATTTTACAGTGATTAAGGGTACGCAATGCGTACCTTTTTTTATTTTTGTAAAACCAAATTGGCTCTGCCTTATGAAAAAAAATATTGTTCTATTTGTGCTGTTTGTTTTACCAATTGTTGCTTATCTTTTTTTTGCAAGTGGCGTCAACAATTTTGTAAAACTTCCTACTATTACTGAAAACATTGCAGAGCTTAATAATATTCAAGATATTGATGGCAATCCAATTTCTTTTTCAGAAAAGATTACTGTTGTTGGTTTTCCGGGGACGCAATTGTTGCTTAACAAAGGCAATGCATTCAATTTGAGTCAAAAAATTTACGATAAAGTAAAAGATTTTAAAGACTTCCAACTAGTGATGCTAATTCCTGAAGGAACGGAAGAACAAGCTCATCAATTAACAAAAGAATTAAGTCAAGTTTCTGATTTGTCACGGTGGCATTATGTTGCTATTCAAACTGAGGTTCTAAAAGAATTTCATTATCAATTGCAGTTACAAGAAACACTTGACGAAAATTTAGGGACACCTAATGTTTATATTATTGATAAAAAATTAAGTCTGAGAGGCAGAAAAGGTAAAAACAAAAAAGGGGAAGAAGAATATAAAGAAGGTTACAACACTATTTCAGCCGCAGATTTACACAATGAAATGGCAGATGATATCAAAGTTATTTTAGCCGAGTATCGTTTGGCATTGAAAAAAAATTCAGCAAACCGTGAAAAATAAATCTTACATCGGAATATCGTTTATCATTTTAATTTTTGGGATTATATTCATTCCTCGAATTATTGATCGGATTTCTAACAATACCATAAAAGAAAACGATCGCTTGAATGTTTCCGGTCAAGCCGAAACTTCCAAAGATTTGCTTCAGACTATTGCAAGCGTTCCAAAATTCTCGCTAACCAATCAAAATGGAGAAATTATAACTAATGAAAAACTATTAGGCGATGTTTATGTAGTTGAATTTTTCTTTTCCACCTGTCCAACCATTTGTCCGGTTATGAATCAAAATATGGTTTTACTTCAAAATCATTTTAAGGGTCACCCTAACTTTAGCATTGTCTCTGTAACTATTAATCCGGATTATGACACCAAAGAGGTTTTAAAATCACATGCAGAACACTTAGGGGTTACTTCTCCAAAGTGGCATTTTTTAACCGGAGAGAAAGATTATATTTATTCCATTGCAAATAAAGGATTCAATTTATATGCCGCCGAAAATAAAACAATCGATGGTGGATTTGAACATTCAGGATTTTTTGCATTAATTGATAAAAATGGGAAAATGCGTTCCCGAAAAGATAATTTCGGTAATCCGATAATTTATTATTCAGGATTAAATTATTTGGATGCTGAAGGATTTGAAGAAGATTTTTCAGGACCATTTAAACCTGGAATTGAAGCACTAAAACAAGATATCAAAGTTTTATTAGAAGAAAAATAATATGGATCAAAACTATTCAGTAGAAAACAAGTTCAATAAATTGATAATTATAGTTTCTATACTTATCCCAGTAGTGGTCGCACTGCTTTTTACAGTAAAATTGAAAGATTACGGAATCAATGTAGAGCCCTTATCATTTTTGCCTCCAATTTATGCTACAATAAACGGTTTTACCGCCTTGTTTCTAATACTTGGAGTAATGGCAATTAAGAAAGGTAACAGAAAAACACACGAACGCTTTATGAAATCCGCCATTATGCTTTCTGTTTTATTTTTAGTGATGTATGTTGCTTATCATATGACATCTGACAGCACACCTTATGGTGGAGAAGGAGCTATTAGATATGTGTATTTTTTTATTTTACTATCGCACATACTTTTGTCTATAGCTGTAATTCCATTGGTTTTGATTACTTATGTGAAAGCTTTAGCAGAGCGATTTGATAAACATAAAAAAATAGCAAAAATTACTTTCCCTATTTGGCTTTATGTTGCCATTACAGGTGTTGTGGTATATTTGATGATTGCTCCGTATTATGTTTCATAAATTTGTAAAATACTTACTCGGAATTTCACTATTCTTATACTCCGCTTCAACAGCCGCTCAATGTGCTATGTGTAGAGCAGTTTTGGAAAGTGAAGAAGGTGGAGTTAAAGCTGAAGCAGTCAATGACGGAATAGTTTACCTGATGATTTTTCCTTATGTGATGGTAGCTATTGTGTTTTATGTGGTGTATAAAATGAAATACAAAACCAATAAAGAAATTTAAATTTCTTTATTCCATCCCATCAATTGTAATATTCAATTGACCTCTTGTTTTCAAATAGGCAATAATCGCCTCGTTTGTTAATTGTATTTTTTTAAATTCAAAATCATCCAAATTTCCATTTAAAAAGACACCTTTCATGGGGGAATAGTTGTTCAAATAATTCAAAACATTTTGTTTGCCTTCTTCCAAATTGGGTTTGATGGAATAGCGACAGCTTTCTTGAATTTTTCTTAAAACATATCCTTGAGCCAACCAATTTGCTGTTCGTGTCAAAACGCCTTTTGTGTCCAAAACATAATCAAGTTGATCAAAATAAATTTCTTTGGTTGCTTCATTATATTGCGGAAATCCGGATAAATAAATGGTTCCGTTTATAGAGCCGCTCATGTCTAAAGCAATAATCATTTTGCCTTTTTTATGCCATAAGTTTACCTTAGTGACTTTTACTTTTCGACTCCCATCACCAAAGGTTTGACCGTTAAAATTTTTAGTCATAATTTTTGAAGCGTCGGCATAAGTTGAAACGGCAATAATGTTGGCCGTAATTTTGTCCGGCATTGAAGAGACAGGTTTTAGAACCACTTTGTTTTTTTCAAACTTTTTTTCGGGTTTATTGCCAACAAAGGTTTCCATCAAACATTTTAATCCCATTTCAATCTGAATTGCTTGTGCATCAATTGTTGCTTCTTTGCTGTAGACTTCAATTGGCACTAATCGCAGCCAACTTTCGTAGGTTTCGCTCATTTCAAAAGGAGTAGCAAGTTGGTCTAAGGCGTCAAGCACTTGTGGTTTGAAGTTTAGCGATTCTTTGATGGAAGTGTCTATTGTTTTTTCAATTTTGGATTTGAAAATTCTAATAGTTGGATTAATAATATACGTAATCGGAATATTTTTTCCTGCAATTACAATACTTGGACTCTCGCTCCATTCTAAGGATTGAAGCGTTGTGTTGGTTTTTAATTGCCAATTTGTTAATCCTACATCACTCAGAACAGTAACAATTCCGTTAAGATTGAATTCTTTATAGTCATAGAGTCGAATTCCCATTTTGTCAAAGCCATAACGGTATTTTGCTTGAACTTTTAGTGGTAATACCGTTTTAATTTTGGTGGTTTTTCCATCAACTACTGATGAAATTTTAATGGGAGCTTGTTTCCAAATTTTCATTTCTAAATTGTCATCAGACAAAATACTGTCATTATAAATAAGGCCTGTTAAATACTTATTCATTTGAGATTCGATATCTTTAATTTTTATGGTAACCGGAACATTTATAAAGGATGTTTCACTTTCAACAGCTACAGATTTGGCTTCATCGGGTTCGGGTTTTAACGTTTCAATTTTTTGTAAAGTGGAGCAACTAATAAACCCAAAAAGAACTAAAAAAAAGAGAGCTATAATTAAAAGTAGTTTCATTTGACATAAGTAATTTTGTGTAAATGTAAATTTTATTTGAAATATTTTCCATATATCTGTAACACAAATAATTTTTATGCGTCAAATCAACGTTGACAAGATAATTTTTAAATAGATTACTAGAAAAGAATTTACATGAATATAAAAAATATAGTTTTAGCTTTATTTCTGATTTCTTTTTCGATTATTTCAGCTCAGGAAAATAAAAAATGGACGCTTCAAGAATGTGTTAACTATGCTCTAGAGAACAATATTTCTATAAAAAGTTCTGTTTTAGATACCGATTTGGCTGAAATAGAAAAGAAAGGAGCAATTGGAAACTTTCTACCTTCGGCCAATGCCTCTTCTTCACATAGTTGGAACATTGGATTAAATCAAAATATCACAACAGGTTTGTTAGAAAATCAAACCACACAATTTACCTCTGCCGGATTTAATGTGGGAGTAGATATTTATAATGGTCTAGCGAATCAAAATAGATTGCGAAGAGCCAATCTTTCAAGAATAGCATCTCAGTATCAGTTGACCAAAATGCAGGAAGATATCGCATTGAATGTAGCCAACTCGTTTTTGCAAATTTTATTCAACAAAGAGAACCTTAAAGTTCAAAAAGAACAGTTAGCCAATAATCAAAAACAATTGAACCGTTCCGAACAATTGCTTGATGCAGGTGTTATTCCAAGGGGTGACTTGTTAGATATGAAAGCAACCGTTGCTTCAGATGAACAACGTGTTATTTTGGCTGAAAATGCTTTATTACTATCTAAATTAAGTTTGGCTCAACTTTTACAATTAGAAGATTTTAAAACTTTCGACATTATTGATCAGGAATATGATGTGGTGCAAAGTCCATTGTTGCTACAAACGCCTGAATCAATTTATGAAAAAGCTAAAGAAAACAGAACCGAATTAAAAATAGCAAAAACAAATCTGGAAATTGCACAGCGTGATTTGGCCATGTCAAGAGGAGCTTATCAACCAAGATTGCAAGGTTTTTATAGCTTTAGTACCAGGGCAACCAGTTTAGAGCGAGTTACAGGAATTGCATTAAACCCTACCAATCCAACTAGTGTTATTGGATTTGTTGAAGACACTTCACAAAATGTGGTGCAACCTAATTTTAATCCGGTTTTAGGTAGAGCTCTTCCCATATTAGATCAATTTGAAAACAACAAAGGACAAAATTTTGGATTTCAATTAACCATTCCAATTTTAAATGGATTCTCTGTGAGAACTAATGTGCAACGTTCAAAAGTGGCTTTAGAGCGAAGTAAAATTTTTTATGAGCAAGAAGAGTTAACTTTAGAACGAAATGTCTTTACCGCTTTTACTGATGCTAAAGGAGCTTTAAATGCTCATGAAGCAGCGTTGACCACTTTAGAAGCCAGAGAAGAATCGTTTCTATATGCAAAAGAACGTTTTGATGTGGGATTAATGAATGCTTTCGATTTTAATCAATCACAAACGTTGTTGGCAAACGCTCAGTCAGAAGTGTTGCGAACCAAATATGATTATATTTTCAGAACCAAAATTTTAGAGTTTTACTTCGGAATTCCAATTATTCAAAATAAATAAATTATGTCAAAAAAGGTATTATATAGAGTTATTGCTGTTTTTGTAGTGTTGATTGTTCTTTTAATTGTGTTGTCAAAAGCGGGTATAATAGGCAAAAAAGACCAAGGAAAAGAAGTGGAAATTAGCAAAGTAACATCCATTACGCTAATTGAAACTGTTTCAGCTACCGGAAAAATTCAACCGGAATCAGAAATCAAAATTTCTTCTGAAGTTTCGGGCGAGATTATTGAATTAGCTGTAAAAGAAGGCGATGTGGTTAAAAAAGGTCAGTTGTTAGTTCGAGTAAATCCAGATCTTTATACTTCAGGACTTAATCGTTCTGTTGCTAGTTTGTCTAACACAAAAGCCGGATTAAGTCAGGCTGAAGCTCAATTTAGAGAAGCACAGGCCAATTATTCAAGAAACAAAACACTTTTTGAAAAAGGCGTTATTTCAAAATCAGAATGGGATCGTTTTGTTGCTGCATTCGAATCGTCTAAAGCTGCAAAAGATGCTGCTTATTATATGGTTCAAAGTGCTTCCGCAACAGTAACTGAAGCCAGAGAAAACTTAGGAAGAACTACCATTTTTGCTCCGGTTGACGGAACTATTTCAAAATTAGATGCAGAACTTGGAGAACGCGTTGTTGGAACCCAACAAATGGCAGGAACCGAAATTCTTCGTGTGGCTAATTTGAATAATATGGAGGTGGAAGTAGATGTCAATGAAAATGACATTGTCAAAATAAACATTGGCGATTCGACCAATATTGAGGTGGATGCTTATTTGAAAAAGCAATTTAAAGGTGTTGTTACTAGTATTTCTAACTCGGCCAGCAATGCTGTAACAGCTGATCAGGTGACTAACTTTAAAGTGAAAGTTAGAATTTTAAAAGAATCGTATGCTGATTTAACAGAAGGTAAGCCTGAAAATTTTTCGCCTTTCAGACCCGGAATGACAGCTACAGTTGATATTATTACCAAACGAAAAGAAAATGTATTGGCTGTTCCGATTAGTTCGGTAGTTGTAAAAACAGATACCACGGGAGGAAAAAAATATGAAATAGCCGACGAAACTAAAGGCACATCTAAATTAGACAAGAAAATGGAATGCGTTTTTGTAAAAGTTGGTGATGTAGCTAAAATCAGAGTTATAAAAACGGGCATTCAAGATGATACTTATATAGAAGTTTTAGAAGGTTTGAAAAAGGATGAAGTAATTATAGTGGGTTCCTATACCATGGTTACTAAAGAGTTGAATTCAGGAGATAAGGTTTTTGTAAAAGGGGAAGAGGAAAAAGAAAAAAAGAAAAAATAATTTTTTAGAGTTTAATATAAAAAAGGATTTAAAGTTTCGGTTTTAAATCCTTTTTATTTTATAGTATCTTTGTGACTTTATTGAACGTATGTGCTATATTTTAAATATCGAAACATCCACAAAGAACTGTTCAGTTTCTTTGGCTTTGCATGGCGAAATTATAAGCAGTAGAGAAGTGGCTGATTTGGGTTATTCTCATGCTGAGAAATTGCATGTGTTTATCTCAGAAGTTTTAGCAGAACATACTATTCAAGTTTCTGATTTAAGTGCTGTAGCCATTAGTTCGGGTCCTGGGTCTTATACGGGATTACGTATTGGAGTTGCAGCTGCCAAAGGCTTGTCCTATGCTGCGAATATTCCACTAATAGCTGTTGATACGATGGAAATACTAGCACGTCAAATTCAAGTAGGCGAAGGAGTAATTGTACCAATGATTGATGCGAGAAGAATGGAGGTGTATACGGCAACTTTTGATAAAGATTACATTAAAATAGGTCCCACAAAAGCGGAAATTATTTCTGAAGATTTTTATAAAAATAAAGATGGAAAAGTAACCCTTTTGGGTGATGGAGCCATGAAGTGTGAAGGAATTTTAAATCAGCCAAAATTTACAATATTTACTAATGCAAATTACCCATCTGCATTGCAAATGGGTAATTTGAGTTATGCTAGTTTCAAGAAAAATGAATTTGTTGATATAGCTTATTTTGAGCCTTTTTATTTAAAAGAGTTTTACACTTCAAAAGGCTAGCTTTGTTTGATATGTACATCTCTTTGAGGGAATGGAATGCTTATTCCATTTTCATCAAATTTAAGTTTTATTTGCTCCAATATATCAGAACGCATTTCAAAAAAGTCTTCAATTTTTGACCACGGTCTAACGGCCAAATCTATTGAACTGTCTGCCAAATCACGAACTAAAACTATTGGTTTTGGATCCTCCAGAACTTTAGGGTGATTCAGCATTACTTCTAGTGCTAATTCTTTTGCTAATTTTATGTTTGAACTATAACTTATTCCTATGGTTAAATCTGCTCTACGCGTAGTGGCAAAAGTGTAATTGATTATCGTTCCGTTGGATAAGGCTCCATTAGGTATAAATATGGTTTGATTGTCTGTTGTTGACAATTGCGTCACAAATATTTGAATTTGTTTCACTGTTCCCATTACGCCTTGAGCTTCAATAAAATCCCCAACTTTAAAAGGTTTGAACATGATGATTAAAACACCACCTGCAAAGTTTGCTAACGAGCCTTGTAATGACAAGCCAATTGCTAAACCTGCAGCACCAATAATAGCTACAAACGAAGAATTCTCAACACCCAACCTGGAAATTACCGTTACAAACAATAATATTTTTAAAGTCCAAATTAAAATATCAGCCAAAAACTTTGAAAGGGTTGGTTCCATTTCACGTTTTACCATGACGCTCATGATTAATTTTTTGATTAATTTAATCACAGTCCAACCTATAAAAAAAATGATGGCTGCAGAAATTAATCTAGGCGAATACTCCATTAAAGTTTTAGTAAAATAATCCCAATAATTGGTGACAAGGTCGGCGTTTACTGTAATTAAATCCATAAAAAAAACTCTCAAAAACTTTAATTTGAGAGTGCAATATACTATTTTAAAGTTTATTTTATTTTAAAAAAAGATTAAAATTTAGTCCGCATTTTCATCTGCAGCTCTTCTAACTTCTTCAATTTTTTCTTCTAAATCTTCCGTTACTTCGTCTGTTTTTTCTCTTACTTCTTCTGCAACTTCTTCCGCCTCTTCCGCAAACTTAGAAACAGCCTCTTCGGTTTTTTCGGCAGCAGGTGCCGTGTAGATGTGGATTTTTTCCTTAACATCATCTGCTAAATTACCCAACTTTTCTTCTGCTTTTTCAGCAAAATCAGTTACAGATTCTCTTGCTTTTTCGGCAAAATCTGTTACTTTCTCTTTAACTTCAGGATAGGACTCTTTAGCATTCTCAACTGTTTTTTCAATGTAATCCTCTGCTTTGGCAGCATATTCCGAAGCTTTTTCTTTCGCTTGGTCTAAAACCGCTTCTGCTTTATCGGTTACTTCAGATGCTGTTTCTTTGGCAGAGCCAAATAAATTCTTAAAAAAATTACCTAATCCCATTGTGTTTATTTTTTTGGTGAATGTCAAATCTACGAAAAAAAGCTAACGATTTTATTATAAGTAATTTAAATCTTTGTAAACTTGTTCAATGCTGTTTGTTGGAGCCAAGCAACTTTTATTTTGGCATAGATAAAATGTGTTTTTTGGTCCGGTATATCGATTTTTTAAAAAGGGTAAGTCACTGTTTTTATCACAACCTGCAAGTACAACTTTTGGATAGTAATTAGCGTTTATTTCCTTTAAAAAGTCAATATGATTTTCACCACAAATAGCTAATTCTTTTTGATAACCCGAAAAATGTAGTGCAACAGAGAGCCAATTTGAAAAAGCAGAAGGATAATCGATAGAGGCAAAAATACTTGCTGTCATTTGCTTGGCAATAGCTTCATAAAAAGTGTTTTCATAATAAATACTTAATTTAAATAAGTTGGATGCCATTACTGAATTGGAAGCCGGTATCACATTGTCTTCTAATTCATAATGATTTGAAATTAAAGCAGCATCTAAATTTGAAGTAAATCTGAAAAACTTTTTATCATTATCATAAAAATGATCCATGCAGTAATTGGTTAAATTTTTTGCTTGAGAAAGCCAATTGTCATCAAAAGTAGTTTCATAAAGAGCTATTAAGGTATCAATCACAAAGGCATAATCTTCTAAGAACCCATTGATGGTTGCTTTTTCGCCTTTGTAAGTATGAAATAAACTCCCTGATTCTGACATTAAATGATTTAAAATGAAGTTTGTGTTTTTGATGGCAATATTCAAATAGTTTTCATTTTCTAAAGCTGTACTGCTGTCAATATATCCTTTGGATAAAATAGCATTCCATGAGGTTATGCATTTATCGTCTAATCTTGGTTTTGGTCTTTTTTCTCTTTCTAAATACAAGCTTTTTTCCCACTTTCTCTTTTTTTCTTGAAGTTCCTCTAGTGTTAAATTATTCTGACTGGCCAGTTCTTCAAGGGTTTTCGTTTGGATTAAAACATAATTTTCGTTTTCCCAATGACCCAATTCATTTACGTTAAAAACTTGACTAAACAATTCAAAATCGTCTTTCAAAATGTGATGCAACTCCTCTTTAGTCCAAACATAAAAAACACCTTCTTCTAAATGATTTTCTGTATTCAGGCTATCAGCATCTAAAGCGGAATAAAAGCCACCTTTTTCGTTAAGCCATTCGCGTTCAATAAATGAAATTGTTTTTTCTATTACTTCTTTATAGATTGGGTTTCTATTCATTTTATAGGCATCGGCATAGAGTGATAACAGTTGACCGTTGTCGTAAGCCATTTTTTCAAAATGCGGCACATGCCATTTTAAATCCACCGAATACCTGGAGAAACCTCCGGCTACTGTATCAAAAATACCCCCAAATGCCATTTTTGTGAGCGTCAAATTTACATAATCAAGCAATCGTTCCTTTTTTGTTAAATAACCATATTGAAGTAGAAATTGGTAGTTGGTAGGCATCATGAACTTTGGTGCACGGGTATAACCTCCAAATTCCCAATCAAAACTTTTTTCCCATTTGGCAATAAAGTCTTTTATTTTATCAAGATCAATGTCTTCTGAAGCCAATTGCTGCTCTACTAATCCGAAATTTTCAATTCCGTCGTGTAATTTTTCGGAGTAGTCCAACATTTTTTCAGGTTGGTTTTCATAAAGTTCGTAAAGTTGTTCTAGTGTATTTGTCCAATCGTTTTTTCTGAAGTAGGTGCCCCCCCAAACCGGTTTCCCATCCGGAAGACATACTACATTAAGTGGCCAGCCGCCTCTACCGGTCATCAATTGAACGGCTTTCATGTAGATAGCATCCACATCGGGGCGTTCTTCACGGTCTACTTTTACGGCAATAAATTTTTGATTCATTAGTTCTGCCACCTCAACATTTTCAAAGCTTTCATGTTCCATCACATGGCACCAATGACAGGTTGAATAACCAATACTAACCAATATGAGTTTGTTTTTTTCTTTGGCAGTTTTGAAAATTTCCGGTGCCCAAGCTTTCCAATGCACAGGATTAGTAGCGTGTTGGAGTAGGTAAGGACTTGTTTCTTTGTGTAGTTCGTTTGACATGGTTTTATAAAAAAGCGTTCTTTTTGAGAATGCTTAAAAGTACAATTTTAATTGATTATTCTAATTCAAAAGTGATCTTTAGATTTAGAAAAGGTTTTATAGAAGTGATCTTTTTTAAAAACGGCACTTTGTTATTGCACATTAGCAGAACTATTGTTTTTTTTGGATTTTGTCGCCTTAATATCCGCTGTTCGAGTGGTCTTTTTCTAACTCATTTTCTAACTCTCAAAGACTTCGATGACTTGCAACAGGTTCATAATTATATAATTTAGAGATTTTAGTATGCTATTTTTTATTAAATTTATAAAATCATTTCAATTTTAATTGATAACATTCACTTAACATTAAATTGAAATAGTTAGCTGAATTTTGCACAACTTATTTAACCATTATAATGGAACAAATTTATATTGTGATGCTTGTTGTTTTGGGCATCTTAGCTATTACAGATTTAGTTGTAGGTGTTAGTAATGACGCTGTTAATTTTCTTAATTCCGCAATTGGTTCAAAAGCGGTTTCCTTTAAAACTATAATGATTGTTGCCAGCCTAGGCGTTTTGGTTGGGGCTTTGTTCTCAAGTGGAATGATGGAAATTGCCAGAAGTGGCATTTTTGTCCCTTCCATGTTCAGTTTTAATGACGTTATGATCATTTTTCTGGCGGTAATGATTTCGGATATTTTACTTCTGGACGTTTTCAATTCAATGGGATTGCCAACTTCTACAACAGTATCCATTATTTTTGAATTGTTAGGAGCTGCTGTGTGTTTGGCTCTTTATAAAATTTATACTACAGACGATACTTTTGATAATTTAAGTGCTTATATCAATACCAAAAAGGCAACAGAAATTGTCACCAGTATCCTTTTGTCAGTTGTGTTATCGTTTACCCTCGGTAGTTTAGTTCAATATATTTCCAGACTGATATTTACTTTTCAATATGAAAAGAGGGTTAAATATATTGGGGCTATTTTTGGGGGCTTAGCCATTACAGCCATAACTTTTTTCATTTTGATTAAAGGATTAAAAGGTGTTTCTTTTATTTCAAAAGAAAATTATCAAATGATAGTTGACAATCAGTGGGTTATAATCGGGATTAACTTTCTATTCTTCACGTTGCTTTCTCAATTGTTAATAGGTGTTTTTAAGGTAAATATTCTGAGAGTTATTATTATTATTGGCACATTTGCTTTGGCTCTTGCTTTTGCCGGTAATGATTTAGTCAACTTTATTGGTGTCCCTATAGCTGCTTTTAATTCCTATCAAATTTTCAATGGTTCAGGTGTTTCAGGAGATTCTTTCATGATGGGAGGTTTGGCTGATGAGGCAATTGTTGCTCCGTTTTATTTTCTATTGTTTGCCGGATTGGTGATGGTAGTTACATTATGGACTTCAAAAAAAGCAAGAAGTGTTATTGACACAGGAGTTAATTTATCAAGACAAGGTGATGGTGTAGAGCGTTTTTCGCCAAATATTTTATCTAGATTTATAGTTCGTTCGGGGATTTATTTAGGTCAAGGAATTAACTATTTTTTACCTCAATCTGTGCAATTAAAAATTGATAAACAGTTTGAAAAACCGGTTGTTAAAGGTAAAAAGAAAAAAGACGAACCTGCTTTTGATATGGTTCGTGCTTCTGTAAACTTAATGGTTGCCAGTATTTTGATTTCAATAGGAACATCATTAAAATTACCGTTATCTACAACCTATGTAACTTTTATGGTAGCCATGGGTTCTTCTTTTGCTGATAGAGCTTGGGATAGAGAGAGTGCTGTTTATAGAGTTGCCGGTGTTTTTAACGTTATTGGTGGATGGTTTGTGACTGCTTTGGTGGCTTTTGTTTCTGCATTTGTTGTTGCCTATTTCTTAAAAATAGGTGAAGTGTTTGCATTTATAGCGTTATTAATAACTCTAGCCTTATTGCTTTATAGAAGTGCGAGAAGACACACTAAGAAGAAGAAAGAAGAAGAAGAATTGTTGAAATTGAAACGAGAAGACATTGTTACTATTAATGAAATTATAAGTGAGTGTTCTGATCAAATTTCAAGAGTAATTGGAACTACAAACAAGATTTATAGTGATGTTATTGATAATTTAGGTTTACAAGATTTAGGTAAATTAAAAGAAAATAAAAAAGCACTTAAGAAACTCGAAAAAGAAGTTGATGAACTTAAGAGTAATGTGTATTATTTCATCAAAAATCTTGACGAAACCTCAGTAGAAGCCAGTAAGTTTTATATCATGATATTGGGTTATTTACAAGACATGATTCAATCGTTAG
Source organism: Flavobacterium sp. UBA6135 (assembly GCF_002428305.1). Taxonomy (GTDB): domain Bacteria; phylum Bacteroidota; class Bacteroidia; order Flavobacteriales; family Flavobacteriaceae; genus Flavobacterium. The sequence continues at coordinate 46,503 of NZ_DIVJ01000019.1, forward strand.
GGTTTATAACTCAAAACAGTCATTCTCATGTTAATAACAACCACAAACAGCTCAAATTCAATCAAATAAGAGATTTAAAAAGTGTTGATATAGAATTGCAAAAACTTTTTGATGATATTCAAGTCATATTTGATCAGAATACATTTGACAAGCTTGATGGTGTTATCAAACAAAAAGCTGAAATTCACATGCATGTTTCTAACTTGATTCAAAAACAAATTGAACGAATCAGAACTGTAGAGACAAGCCCTAAAAACAGTAAGTTATATTTTGCGTTGCTATTAGAATCGAATGATTTAATAAAAGCGACTATGAACTTACTCGAGTTGTTTCAGGAGTTTAACTTACATGCAAAATCGAAGTTATAATTAATTTTTATACTTCACATTTTATATCAAATCCTGAGTTATAGAACTCAGGATTTTTTTTATTTAAATAGCGTAAGTAATTACTTAATTAAAAAGTCACGCAAACGTTTTAGTTGAAAAGTATTTTTGCTAAAAGGGTTAAAAATAATAATTTTAAGACTATTTATTTAGAAGTTTCATAATTTAAGGGTCTTAAAATTCAAAATAATTCAAAGAATCGTGAATAATACATTTAAAGCCCTAGTAAATTTTATTCTTTTACTTTTTTTACTTTTTTCAATACCTGCTTTTTCGCAAAATTTATTGTTTAATGGCAATTTTGAAAGTGGTGGAAATGGTGTTGGCTTTAATTTAAATGGGGCGGGTTACACTTTATTAACGCCTCCATATTCAGGAACTACTACAGCGGGAAATTATGCATTCACAACCAACCCACAACCATTAAATACTGCATTTTTTATTAGTGGTGGCGATCACACTACCGGAACCGGAAATATGATGGTGATTGACGGTAACACCACAGGTGGTCAACAACGATTTTGGAGAGCCGGAAACTCAGGTGGTGGTGTTTGCGGATTGACAATTGGAGCCACTTATACCTTTCGTTATTGGATAAAATCGGTTGCGACAACAGTTGTAGATAATGGAACAAGAGCGGATATTGGTGTTCAATTTAGTAATATTAGTACTTTCTCTTTAATTTCCGGTTCAGCTTTGGCCCCTTTGCCGGCGGCAGGATGGCAACAAGTTGTGTATAGTTTTGTGCCTTTAAATGCTTGTGTTAATATAGAATTGTTCAACAATAATACGAATGCAGTTGGTAATGATTTTGCTGTGGATGACTTTGCAGTACTAGCTCCGTTACAACCGCTTTCAATAACCTATACTTCTACAAACTCTTCTTGCTTTAATGCAAATGATGCCTCACTAATTGTTTCCGGAAACGGAGGTCTGCAGCCTTATGTTTCCTATTCCATAAGTGGTCCTGTAAATGCAACAAACAGCACAGGAGTTTTCAATAATTTATTACCCGGAACTTATACCTTGTCAGTTACTGATAGTAATACTCCGCCATCCGTAGTGAGTTTATCCAATGTTGTGCTTACACAACCAAATGGATTAACGGTATCTCCTGATGCGGAAATTTGTTTGAGTGATTTCATAACATTAAATGTCAGCGGAGGAAATGTTTATAATTGGACAGCATCTCCTGCTGACCCTTCTTTGACGACTCCAACAAGCGATTCGCCAACAGTTTCACCCACTCAAACAACAACATATACGGTTACTTCCAGCACATCAACCACCCAAAATTTAATTTTTAATGGTGATTTTTCACAAGGAAATACTGGTTTTACTACTGACTATTTGTATACGCCTTCAAACCCATCTGGAGGTCAAAAAATATATACCATTGCCACCAATTCACAAGCTTGGTTTTCTCCTTTTTCGAATTGTTTCGATCATACAACGGGTTCAGGTAACATGATGATAGTTGATGGTTCAACTTCTAACGGAGGGAATGATAAAGTTTGGTGTCAAACGGTTTCCGTTCAGCCCGGACAAAATTACACATTTAGTTATTGGGTACAAACCATTGCAATGCCAAATCCCGCTAATATTGAAGTGTTGATAAATGGCTTTTCAGTGGGGATTGCATTTGCTCCTTCCACAACCTGTGGTTGGGTGCAACGGAGCTATACATGGAATTCAGGAGCCAATACCACTGCAGAAATTTGCATATATGATAGAATTACAACAGTAAACGGAAATGATTTTGCTATAGATGATATTACTTTTACTTCTACAGTAACCTGTGTTTTATCTGAAAATGTAACCGTTACAGTAACCACCGCAGATCCAATAACTGCATTTAATTATACCACTCCGGTTTGCACTAGTAATTCAACAACGTTAGTGCCAAACCTAGCTACCGGTTTTACCGAAGGGGGTCAATTTTCAGCTTCACCAAGTGGATTGGCAATTAATTCCTTGACCGGAGCAATTTCACCGTCATTGAGCACTCCGGGAACTTATGAAGTAGTATATTTAATAACGGCTAATGGTTGTTTGAATGGGGCCAGTTCTTCTTTCTTTATTGAAATTAGTCCCACCCCTCCAACACCTGATGTTATTGTTACCTCGCAACCAAATTGTGTTACAACTGTTGGGTCAATTGAAGTAGTAAGTCCTTTGTCAGCAACGCCACCTCCAACTAACTTATTTATTTCTGAAGTAACTGATGAAGATGTTGGTGCTTTAACTTATGTAGAAATTTTTAATGGCACCGGCAATCCGGTTAATTTAGCTAACTATAAAATCAAAATATATAATAACGGCAATGCATTTTTTTCGTGTGAGATTCCACTGTCAGGTATTTTAGCGAATAATAGTGTGTATGTTGTTTCAGTAGGTTCTGTTGTTAATCAAGGAGGAGTGATCCCTAATTTGGTTGTCGCATCTTGTTCGGGCATCAATAATAACGATAATATCAGATTAACAACAAATACTGATGTTGAGATAGATTTATGGGGTAGAACCGATGGTGTTGCTTTTACACCATCAAATCTTCCGGGCTATACTTACAGAAGGTTAAGCAATTCTAATCCGCCAAGTTTAATTTGGAATCCTTCTGATTGGTTGGCAATTGATCCACAAGATTATTCAAATATAGGTGCTTATCAGTTTTTAACATCTGCTTATGAATACAGTATTGATGGTGTGACTTATCAAACTAGTCCCATTTTTGTAGGATTACCACCGGGAACTTATCCCGTTACGGTACTTGATACCACAACAGGATGTGTTTCCAATAGCATTACGATTGTTATTGACCCAATAGCAGTTGTTCCGGAGGCAACATTTTCAGTGCTTGCTCAACCGAATTGTATAATACCAACAGGAACTATCGAAGTACTTTCACCTATAGGTGTCAACTATCAATATGCATTAGATGGGATTAACTATCAATCTTCTGTCACTTTTGCCGGTCTTCCTTCCGGGAATTATTCTTTAACTGTTCTTGATGCCGTTTCCGGATGCGTTTCAACCGCTGTGAATGTTCTAATAAATTCAATTCCAGCTAATCCGAATGCTCCTGTAGTGAGTGCTCAACAGCCTAGTTGTTTTCAGCCTTTGGGTTCCATTCAAGTACAATCTCCAGTTGGAAATACTTTCAATTATGCTATAAATGGTGGTGCTTTTCAAGAAAGTCCTGTTTTTTCAGGATTACTTCCGGGTAATTATTCCATCCTAGTTCAAGATAGCACTACGGGTTGTATTTCCAACCCTACCAATCAAACCATTGACAATTTACCGGCAAATCCGGCAGTTCCATCCTTTCAGTTGTTTCAAGCAGGATGTCAAAATACAACGGGCGGTATAGAAGTGACTTCACCTTTAGGTAGCCAATTTGTGTATAGTGTTACAAACGGAATATTTCAAGCAAGTCCTACTTTTACCAATTTACCGGTAGGAAACTATGAAGTTGTGGTTCAAGATGCCGTTACCGGATGTGTTTCAAATTCTGCCTCTTTTGAGATTGTGATTTTGGATTTTGATGTAATTGCCAACACCCCAACGCCATTAA
>NZ_DIVJ01000002.1 GCF_002428305.1 Flavobacterium sp. UBA6135
GCAGAAGCAAAATCAGGACGTTTATAGTTATTTGGTTTTCAGTTTGAAAGTGGGATGAAAGAAGTAATAGAATACCTAGAGCATCGGGTCACATAAAAAGATTTGTGAGGCGGTATTTTTTGCCACGGATTTAAACTGATGCTTCGGATTAACGCGGATTTGGTTATTTGGTTTTAAGTACTGCCTGATTTTGTTTGCCCCAACCCTAAAGGGAGCAAAATCAGGACGAGTATCGTTATTTGGTTTTCAGTTTGAATGTTGGCTTAAAGAAGTAATAGAAAATACATAGAGCATCGGGGGTACCCGATCAATTCATTTGAAATTATTAATTTGCTTCGAGGTCGGGAGACCGTCGAAGAGCGATGTGGGAATAAGCAGACTTCGTGGAGCTGGGAGTCGGGAGACTTCGAAGAGCGGGGTGTATATTTGCTTCGAAGTCGTGAGACTTCGAAGAGCAGCGGGGCATTAAGTAGACTTCTTGGAGCTGGGGCTACGATGTGGTAGTCTTTGATTTGTGAGGCGATGAAGCGTAGGGTGCTGTCGGATTTACTTTCTCCCAGGTTTTGGAGGTTCCAGGAGAGGAGTGTGGGTTGGGCGTTTACACCGAAAGCAAACAACAAAAGAAATAATTTTAATATCATAGGAATGTAAACTTAAATGCTTTCTTGTTTGTCTGCAAGAAACCAACTGGATGCGAAAGCCGTAAAGGTACCGAAGAGGCCAACGCCACCGGTCATTAGGCCAACTGCTATTAGTCTTCCTTCGCTTGTAATTGGGAATTTGTAACCATAGCCTACCGTAGTAATGGTTACATAGGCCCACCATAAGGCATCTTCTGCTGTTTTGATATTGCTGTCCGGAGCTTTTTCAACTTGTAAAATAGCTATTGCAGAAAAAAGTATTAATAAAATGGCAATTACAGAGACGGAAGTAAAAGTTCCTTGGGCTCTATTTTTAAATATATGGGTTACAATTTGTTTGGTTGACCTAAACGCTCGCAGGATTCTAAAGATACGAATTAATCTAAAAAGACGGCCGACTCGTAAAAAATTAACAGCTGGAATACTTGAAAGTAGATCTATCCATCCCCATTTCATAAACAGGAGTTTGTTTTTTGCTTTGCTAAACCGTGTTACAAAATCAAATAGAAAAACGACACAAATACCATTGTCAATATGGTTTAGTAATCGAGAGGTTTCCTCGGGAAGTTTCCATAAGGTGTCAATCAATAATGCTCCTAAAACATAGAGTGATAAAACAAATATGAGTATGTTGAGGAAGGATAGTTTTTCTTGGGTTTGTTGCATGGTTATTATTTGTAAAAAGGTGTTTCAATCCTAGGTAAAAACCACATCAGAAAATGTTCAAAAACCGGAAGTGTTATTAAAACAAAAGTAATCATTGCTATACCTTTCAAAAGAAAATACCCGTAGTTTTCGTTTTCAATTTCGTGACTTTCGATTCGATTTGTGAAGGTAATTTTAGTTGTAAAGTTTACTATGTAATAGACTAAAAATGTTGCAACAAATGTGAATCCTGTAAAAACTGCAATTTTTTCCATAACAGCTAAGAAAGCATTTTGAACTTCATCAGAATAAATAATATATTCAATAGCGTTTTCAATTTGTTGAAGTGCAATTTTCAAATACAGTGAAAATGAAATCAATAGAGAGCAAAACCAAATAGTGTATGTTAATGAAAGTTTCTCTTGATTTTCTGATTTGATATTTTTTCGTTTAGCTAAAAATTGAATTAACTGAAACATAATTACAATTGAAACAATTGCAACTAAAAATGTAAAAAATAGACTTTGCTTATTCATGTTTAATTTGATTTAAGTGAGATTCTCCAATAATTTAAATTTGATATTTCGTTAGGTAGTAAGCCCGGTTTTGCATTGTATGCTGTCGTTTCCCATAGCACATAGCGTTGGTTTTGATATTTATAAGCAACTCCCTTAATTGGAAGGTTTATTCCTAAAATTGAGTGACCATATTGTTCGCTACTCATTACTGCAACATCATAATTGTAATGGGCAAATATTGTGTAAAGCAAAAGTGTTCTTGTATCGCAGTCGCCATCGGTAGAGTACAGAAATTCCAGAGGTGTATTGATGCCAAAACGTTGAAATCCGACACATTTTGATTCTGAACTTTTAAGGTATTGTTTTATAAATCTATCAGAGTATAAATTAGCATTACAAGCATTGTCTAGAATTAGTACATAAGGCATGTCTTGAACAAAACTTACAACCATGTTTGCAAATTGAGTTTGATTCATTTTATTAGAATCACCAATACTATCAAATAGTTTATAAACACCATCTAAACTTGTTTTGTCATTTTCCTTTAGCCTATAAAGCATTTCATCATAACCTCTTTCATTTGAGTTGGATAAACGCAAGTAATTTTTATTGCTGCTAGATTTCCTAATTGCACTAGCCAGCAATGTGTATTCTCCTTCGTATTCGTTTCCATCATAGTCTTTCCAATATCTATATTTTTTAAATAATGTGTCTTTAGGAAGTTCCGGGTTTTTAATGTCTTCTTTAAATTCCTCTATAACTTCTTGCTCTCTTGGTTCGTTTACTGCCAATGGTGGTTTTGGAACAAAATTAGAACTACGATTGAAAGAGTTAATAATTGAGGAGATAAATGCGATCAACAATACAATACTTATAATTCTAAGAATGCATTTTAAGTAAGGTGCAAGCAAATGAAGTAGAATAAAAAATAATACAATTGGCAGCACGTACATTAAACCGGGAAGGATAAAGAAAAGAAAAATTAGTCCAAGAATTAATCCCAATGAACTGACTACACTTGAAAGACAGCCATTAGAATCAAATTTTTGTCCTATGGGCTCATCAATAAATTCCCACTTGCCCCATACGGTGTCATTATGATGCTTGCAATAGTATTGTTTTCTGACATAATTACCTTTTTTTTCTGTTTTTCCGGTTAGAATTCCATTTGGTTCGCAAGAAGGTTTTGGGTCTTTTATAACTACACCCTTTTTAGGTAAGTTGTCAATTTCTTCAATTATTTCTTCTTCATAGTCTAAAATATAACCAGAAATTATTCCTTCAAATGTTCCGAAAATTTCATTCCCTTCTATTTGATGTAATTTTCTATTTGAATTAAATTGACATAATCTTGGTTCAAGTATATTAATACCGAAATATTTTCCAAATTGGACAATTGTTACTTTTAATATTTCAGGTAGTTTTTCTCTAGGAAATTCATTTTCATTACAATCTTGAAAAGGAGTATTCTTTTGAGTAACTGCATTTTCTACAATAGCTTCATAAATCTCAAAATCATAAAAAGCAGTATTATAAAATTGGTCGGACAAAGACAACAAATTGCCTCTGTATTTTCCTGAAATATTTCCTTTAATAAATGTTTGTCTAGGTGTTTCAATTTTTTTAATTATTCGAATACAGTCATTACCCTCTTCATTAACGAATGGAACTCTGTCAATTTCTGTAATTTTGATTTCGAACTTCATTTAATCTTCTGAATTTGGATAAAGCAGTTTTAATAATGCTTTTTCATCATTAGAAATTGAGCTTTCATTGAGTTTCTTCTGAGTTTTAAAAGGACAATCTGCCCAATGTTCATACTTGCTCACTGGTTCATCTCTGTATTCTTCATTAATTTCTAATAACAATTGCTTAAATCTTTTTGGTTTAAAATCTTTTATTTTTAAAAGTGATTGGTGTATCTCTGCTTTGTGTTTTTTATTGTATTCAGCAACTTTTGCACTAAGAATTTTAGAATAGTGGTTTTTGAATTCATTATAAGCGTCAATTACTAATCTTTTCTCAATCATTTCCTTTTTATCATAAAATCCTGTTTTATTTCTGACAATAAATTTTAAATATATTGGCAATAAAAAAAGTAAACATACTGCCATTGTTATTATCCAAGATATAGGATTCTCTTTGAGAAGTACAGCGATTTTTTGCAAATAGAAATTGCTCTTATCTAACAAGGCATCAAGTTTTTGATAGTTTTCAATTTTTGAGTCAATTACTTTAACAAGATTGTTTTTATATACCTCAAAATCTTCTTTTAAACTCTTATCCGAACAAGTAATTCTTTCTACATCAATTTTAAATTGGTAATCGCTTTCAATTTCTTTTTCAACCAAAGAAGAGAGTTCTGTAACTAAACTATCCCTTGTTATTTTTAGTTTCTTTGGTAAAATGGAAAGCTTATCCATTTTGTTTATAGAATCTAACAAGCTAAAAGCATTTTTTACAAAAATAGAATCCGCTGAAATTTTCAAATCGATTGCTTGTTTTTCTAGTTTCATTTGATTTTCATTGCCTCTTTTGACCTTGAGATTAATTTTGTGTTCAAAATCTTTACTTAGTGTAACTTCATTTTGAATTAACAAGCTGTCTGATACAATGATCATTCGTGCTTTTTGTTCTTGTTTAAACTTCTCAATGGAGGTCTCTGTGCTTTTTGAAAGAAAATAGACGTTTAAAGGTTGGGCAATGATGATTGCTAATAAGAGAATGAATCCCATTCTTAAGAGCATTGAAAGTGTCAAAAAGCGATTGTTGCTATTTACTTTTGTTACTACAAGTTTTCTTTTTTTGTTTTTGTAGTTGTTGGGCAATATAGGTGGTGTAATGGTATACAGTAACAGTAAGTATATAATAATAATCATAAAAGCCCAAAAAATTCCAAATGGCGTGCTTATCATTGGGTTTTCATCAAATAATGAATAGGTAAAAGTTGTTGCACTAACAAAACAACCTATAAAAATTAGAATCACAAATAAGCCAATGAATGCAAAAGACAGTTGTATCTCTTTCGGGCACTTTTTGATAATGATATCATCTTCGCCCGAAAAAGTGCACAAAAATAAACGCAATTGATTAACTGCTTTATTCATCTTTTAGATGGTTTTGATAAAGTCATCTAAATTGTCATCAATTTTTTTCTTTTCCCGTTCTTTATACTTTTCAATAGCATAATCGGTCAATTCTTTCTGAATTTCAGTCACTTTTTTCTTCTCATAAATCATTCGATGTGCTTCGTGATTTATAACTAAATGTCTTTCGACACCTTCTTTGTCGGTATAAAAGTCATATTGTATTTCAATGCCTTTTTCTGCTTTAATTAATTCATCACGATTCTCAGCTAAATAATCATAAGGGGATTTGATAAGCATTAATTTAAAAAAAACAGGGGTTAATTCAATAGCCATAAAAAGTAATGTGATGAATAATGTTATCCAAAAACCTGCTACTTCGTGGGCTAACTTTATTCTTTCTAAAAGACCATCTAAACCTTCAGCAACTTTTACGTTTTTTGAAAGAGCAATATCCTTGTCTGCTAATAATTGTTTTCTTTTGGTTTCTGATTCTTTTAACTTTTCACTATTTATTTGATCAAACCTATCTAAATCACTTTTTAATGAATTCAACTGCTGTTTTAATGCTTGTGAAAGCTTGCCGTCACCGGCTGGTGCTCCAGCTCTACCTTGTAGTTGATCTGTATATTCTTTTTCTGCTATTTTAATTCTATCAATTATTTCTTTTCTTTCATTTGCTATTTGACCTAAATCAGCTTCAACAATTTTAAGTCTTTCTTCAAAATTTGCTGTTGTTCTTTTTTCGAATTCTTTTTGTAATTCAAGCTGTTTTTCATAAAGTTTTGCATCAATTTCCGTCTTAAACATTCTGATTTCAACAGGCTTAGAAATTGTGATGGCGATGATTGCACCCATCAAAATACGCGGAATAGCTCCTTTGAATTCAAGCCAAGTGATTTCTTCTGTTCCGTCACCTTTGCCTGTACTCGTTACTATAAATCGATCAATGTTGAAAATCATTAAACCCCAAAGAATCCCAAATACAACAGCAGTCATTACAACTCCCATATCAACCGGATTCTCAATAGCAGAGCTTCTGGGTTCGAATATGGTATAATAGGCATACCCTCCTGCAATTCCTGCCATTGCTCCTGTTGCAAAAACAATTCCTCCCAAACACATGTATTTAATTTGGTCAGAATAAGTTGCACGTTCTAAAAGATAACGGTCACCACCGGCCGCTGTCCACATTTGTTTCATTAGCCAACCTGCTTTGGGTGACTCATAGTAATCTCTTTTCATATAAAATCAGTTTGGTTATATTTATTGGTTTTCAATTCTATTTTTTGATGTTGTAAAACTATAGCCACGTTGTTTGTTTTTAATTCATATAATTTTAAAAGGAGTGGTAAACGATAGAAATTAGGTGAGGTTTTTATTTCCAAATCACTTGTCAAATGGTTAAACTGAGTTTTGAATTTATCAGTTTTCAATATATTCGTAGGTTCAAATTTTAAGCGGAATACTTTTTTTCTAAAGAAGCCATAAACCACTAAATCAAATTCTTTTTCAAAGTTTTTAAGATTAAAGATTTTGATGTCCTCGTCTATAGTTCTGTGTTTTCCAAATCGATACCAAAGTGCATTTTTAAAACTATAGTTTAGTATGATGAAACTTGATTCAAAGAGGTGTCTGTCTGAGTAGTTGAGGTAAACAACTTCAATGTTCTTTCTTTTTCTCAAAAGTATTTTTGAGAAACGAAGCATCACAATTCCTAAGAAATTGATTGAAGTTAAAAGGTATTTTAAAATTTTTGCAATCAATGATTTTTGCTTGTTTAAGCGTTATACAAAAAACAGTTTTTTAATTCTAGAACAAAGACTAAAAATGATATCTATCACCCCCATGTCCTCTGATATCCGGATGCTCCTCTTCTAAACTTGACTTTATAATTATTACACCTACTGCATTGTCTTCCTGATTGCCAAATCAGCGTTAACTCATGTGTGCCTTGATTTCTTCTGAATTTGGAGGTGTTAAAATCGTGGGAGTATCCAAAAGTAAACTCTCCAAATTTTACGGACATAACGGGATTGATAGAAGTTAAAAGATGGCTTTCTGAACTTCTTCCTTCCGGGTTGGTTGCTAATAAGATTCCTATACCATATACTTCTGTTTCCAAGATACCTCCAATATCTAGTCTGTTGTATTGTGACTGTCGCATGTAATTGGCAGTAAGTAGGAAATTAGATCCTTCGGGGATTAAACTCGTTGGGGAATTCAGAAATTCAAAATAATAGCCTCCATGAACTGTTAAAAACAGGTTTAAAGGCACATTTCCATTTTCCCGAAAGGATATATCGGGTCTGTTGAGGTGTCTTACTGCAACACCAATCCAAGCATCTTCACGGTCAAAAACAAAACCGGCTGATGTATCAAAAAAATTAATTTTATTACTGTAATCTATAACACCTGGATCTATACTCCCCGGACTTATTGCTCCTGTGTTGGTATTTATCTGGTCCTCCAACAACAAATTATTAAAGTTGAAATCCTTTCGGCCAAAACCGGCTTCCAGACCCAATCTTAATCTCCATTCGTAGTCCAATTCCACAATATAAGAAAAGGTGCCATTAAATTTGAAATAATTGTAATTGGTAAAAACTTCATTGTGATTTAGCACCGTTATACCCAATCCGATTTCATCGCTAACTAAGTTGTTGGCATAGGCAAACTGCGTGTCAATCTTAGTGTTGCCGTTGGGCCATTGTCTTCGATGTACTAATCCGGCACTCCAAGTATTGGAAATTCCTGTAAAGGCAGGGTTAAGTGTTTCAGGAATCAGATAAAATTGCGTAAAAATAGGATCTTGAGCTTTTGCATAAAAGCTGCATAAAACGGTAACCAATAACACAAACTTTCGTAGCATAGGAATATTATTTAATGAGAACAAAAGTTTGATTTTGTTGAATTATAGCACCATAAAATGTTTCAGCGGTTATCACACTGTAATAATTACCGTTTTCTGCATTTATACCTTTTATCATTCCATCCCATCCTACCAACACTTCACCACTTTCAGAAAAAATCATTGACCCCCAGGAATCGTATACATCGATTCTTACGTTTTTCAGGTATTTGGTAACGGGTCGGAACGTGTCATTTAACCCGTCATTATTTGGTGTAAAAGCAGAAGGAATTACTAATAAGTATCCTTTTTCTACGAGTAATGAAATGGTTAAAACGTAAACACAACCGAAAGGATAAGTGACTGTCATGGTTACAATATATTCTCGCTCTAATGTATAAGTATGAATTGGATTCAATTCGTTTGAGAAAGTACCGTCTCCAAAATCCCAAACGACATTTAAATAGTCGCCGGTTACATTTCCATAAAATTGGATTGGGTCATTGATTGAGTAAATACCATAAGTCAAGTAGCCAAAAGATTCCGTTTCTATATTTGGGTTGCCAATAACTGGATTTTCTACATTGACGTTAAATTCTATCGAACACCCTAATGCGTCTGTAACAGTTAGTATAACCATTCCATTGAGATTGGTTTGCATGATTTGATTGTTAGCCCCACTTACATTTCCGCTTGACCATTGGTAGCTATAGGGCGGGACGCCTCCTGTACCTTGAGCAATAAAATATTGAATTACTTCACGGGTTTCACAATTTGCATCCGTTTGGGTGTTTACTGTTACTGCTAAAGGATTTGGTCTGATGAGCGTAAACTGACCTGATTTTGTACATCCATTTGCATCTGTAACAGTTACTCCGTAATTTCCTGCCACGACACCTACTAAGTCTTCCGTTGTGGTTCCATTTGACCATTGGTATGAAAAAGGAGGTGTACCACCTGAGACAATCAAATTAATTGCACCACTTGCTGCATTTAAGCAATCTATAGGTTGTGTCAACGCTGCTGAAATTACTAACGCTTGTGGTTCAATGATTGTGAAAGTACGAACAATAAAACAAGGCGTTCCGTCAGCTATGGTAGCGGTATAAGTACCCGGAGGCAAATTGTTTCTGATTAATCCCGCAGTACTTCCATCACTCCATTGTAGCGTAACGGGTGGAATACCTCCCGTTAGATTTAAATTAATACTGCCATTGTTGGCACCAAAGCAAGTAATCTGGCTCACAATCGGATTTACCATAAAAACAGGTGCTTCGGGAATTACAACATTTACTGATTTTGAACAACCAACACTGTCTGTCACAATTATTTGATAATTACCTGCACTTAAATTGTTTTGAAAAAAACCTGTTGCTAAATTATCCCATTGTGCTTGATAACCGGGAGAGCCTCCTGAAACAGTTAGTGTTATAGAGGCATCATTAGCTCCATAACATGTGATTGGTGTTGTTGTCACGCTAATATTTATCTGAGGATTAATTGTTGCTGTAACTGTAAAAATAACACCTCTACAACCATCTTGTGTTACTGGTTCGATATAATAAATTACATCTAACGGATTTAAATTTGTATTAGACCAAATGTCATCAGCTAGTTCATTTGAACTAAAGCCACTGCCAATTTCAGGATTTCCTGATACAGCTATAAGTCCATTAGAAATTATATTGGTTATAGTATAACTGATTGCTGATGGACCATCAATGTCATCTCCTAAAATAATATTTAGTGATTCTTGATCACATCTGAAAACGGATTGGTTTTCTATTATAGGCTCAGGCCTAATTGATAATATCACAGTAAATGGATCACCTAAACAACCGGCGGAAGAGACTGGAAGTATATTATAGATAACATCAATAATTGAGGTAGTAGGATTAATCCATGAATCATCAGCTAATACATCTATACTAAATCCAGAACCTATTTGAGGATTTCCTGAATTATTTATCAATCCTGAAGAGTCAATATTTAAGATGGTTAATGTTGTATTTGCACTTGTTGATATAATGATTTCACTATTCTCTCTACTACATATCGTTAGAGAAATATCTTCTACAGGTGATTCTGATTCAACAGTAACAGTAACGGTAAATGAATCACCTAAACATCCCTCTGCACTAACAGGAACAACAGTATAAATAACATCTACAGCCGAAGGAGTCGTATTAGTCCATGCATCATCCGAAATTTCATTAGCTACAAAACCAACTCCTATACCCGGATTTCCTGCAAAAGCAGTAAGTCCGTTAGCATTAATCGATAGAATGTTATAGGTAACCGCAGCAGGACCATCGATATCATTACCCAAAACAATACCATTTGGGATATCACTACAGATAGTCCCCGTTTGATTTATTACAATAGGTTCCGGATTAACCACTACCGTTAAGGTAAAAGGCTCTCCAAGACAACCATTCGCACTCACGGGAATAACGCTGTAAACTACATTTACAGCAACCGGTGTTGTATTGGTCCATGCATCATCCGATATTACATTAGCTGAAAATTCTGTTCCTGTAATTGGATTTCCGGCAGAAGCAGTTAATCCGTTCGAATTGATTGCGGTAATGTTATAAGTAGCTGCTGCAACCGAAGTACCGTTTGGAAACGAAATCCCTAAGTTGGCATCACTACAAATGGTAAATGTTTGGTCAGCCACAATAGGCTCAGGATTAACAGTTACAGTAAGGGTAAAGGGTTGACCCGAACAGCCATTAGCACTGACAGGCTCAATGGTATAAATAACATCAACAGCTATATTTGAAGTATTAGTCCAAGCATCATCTGTTAACTCTGTAGCAGTAAAACCACTGCCTGTTATTGGATTACCCGCTGACGCTGTCAAGCCGTTTGAATTGATTAAGGTAATAGTATATGTGGTATTGGGGGTGGTACCCAAAACAAATCC
>NZ_DIVJ01000039.1 GCF_002428305.1 Flavobacterium sp. UBA6135
GTGAGATGGAAATGGGAGAAAGTTTTTTTTTGTTTCAGGTTTCAGGCTTCTCACAGAAAGCAAGGAATACAAAGAATGGGATTGCTTCGCAATAGTTGTTTCCCACTAAGAAAGAAAGGCACGAAGCTTATGAAACCCGAAACTTCTTTTTACTACTGCTCCACTAGCCCCGATTGTAATGGAAAGCCTTGTGAAGGATTGTTGTATTTTTTCTTGGCAAAAAAAAGCGACCAACGGAAGCTCTTTTTTTGCCATAGAAAAAAACAACAAGACAAACAAGCTTGAAATGGAAAGCGGGAAATGGCTCCTGAAAATAAAAAAAATTATTCTTTCTTGGATTGTTCTACTTTATCTTTCCATGTTTTGCTGAGTTCGGTGTAGTCGATAGCAATTGCGGCGGGTTGACGTTGCAGTCGGCCATCATTAAATGCTTTAATTAGGATGCTTTCGATTAGAAAATCTTCTGTAACGTCGAATGGTTTGAATTCGGTTTTTAAATCAATATCAAAAAGCTTGGCTGTATTGTTGGACCAGAATGCTTTCCAACCACTTTTTAAATCCTTTATTAAGGTAAAGGTAGATTTGCCGGTTTGACGGTGGATCAGTTTTACTAAAATTTGACCTTCTTTTCGGGAAAGTTTTTTGAGTTGGCCTTCAAATTCCTTTTCCAAGTATTTTTCAACTATTTTGAAGTATTTCTTTTTTTCTTTCTCTGTTTTTAATTTGGCCATGTTATTATTCAACATCGTTAAATTATCGGCACCGGATTTTGCATACGGGTATACTTTTAGTACCCTACGTTGGAGCAGAAGAAATTTTCTTCTGTCTTCCTCTGCTTTGTTTCTACTTTTTCCGGTGACAACTACTTCATCCAATTCTAATGATGACCTTAGTATGGAATCATTACCAATCAAATAATAAATGACCGTAGAATCTTTTTTTGTCTCTTGGGCAAAACCAAAGTAACCTAAAAAAAGAAATAGAAAAGTAAAAACGTGTGACTTCATAGCTATTAAAAAGGTATGTAAAATTATAGAAATAACGGTAAATTATGCAATCTTATTTATAATTTAGCAAAAAAATATTGTATGGCTCCAAAATCTATTTTAAATTCAAAATCCCTTACTTTTTTAGAACAGTATTTAAACAATGCCTCCCCGACAGGCTATGAATCTGAGGGTCAAAAATTATGGATGGCTTATTTAAAACCTTATGTTGACACTTTTATCACAGATACTTATGGAACCGTTGTTGGGGTTATTAATCCCGACGCCCCTTATAAGGTTGTAATAGAAGGTCATTCTGATGAAATCTCCTGGTATGTGAACTATATCACCGATACCGGTTTGCTTTATGTTATACGCAACGGCGGTTCGGACCATCAAATTGCCCCTTCAAAGCGTGTCAATATTCATACCAAAAACGGAATTGTAAAGGGCGTTTTTGGTTGGCCAGCGATTCACACCCGAAATCGAGGGAAAGAAGAAACGGCACGAATTGACAATTTGTTTATCGATATTGGCTGTTCCACTAAGGAGGAAGTTGACAAAATGGGTGTGCATGTTGGTTGTGTTATCACCTACCCTGATGAATTTATGATTTTGAATGAAAATAAATTTGTTTGTAGAGCCATTGATAATAGAATGGGCGGTTTTATGATTGCAGAAGTGGCTCGATTGCTTCATGAAAACAAGAAGAAACTCCCTTTTGGATTGTATATTACCAATGCCGTTCAGGAGGAGGTTGGTTTGCGAGGTGCCGAAATGATTACCAATACCATTCGTCCGAATGTGGCGATAGTTACTGATGTTTGTCATGACACCACTACTCCAATGATTGAAAAAAAGATTGAGGGTGAGACACAAATTGGCAAAGGTCCCGTAATTACTTATGCTCCTGCGGTGCAAAATAATTTGAGAGAATTGATTATTGCTACAGCAGAAGCAAATACAATTCCGTTTCAGCGTTTGGCTTCGTCACGAATTACCGGTACAGATACAGATGCTTTTGCTTACAGCAACGGTGGTGTTGCCTCTGCTTTGATTTCTTTACCTCTGCGTTATATGCATACCACTGTAGAAATGGTGCATCGGGATGATGTTGAAAACGTTATCAAATTGATTTATGAAACTTTATTGAAAATAGAAAATAACGCCTCTTTTTCTTATTTCAAGTAAACCGGAACTGCCATTATGATAAATCCTTCTACTACGGGTTGGATCGAAAAATTTATAAGCAATTATTATTTGCCTGCACCATTGTCTACTATTGACGATGCGGGGTTTTATTCTACTATTCGAAAAACGGGATTTATCTATGGGCATGTAGTTGCTATTCCTACCCGAGAACCTCTGTTGTTTAAGGATTCGACTACTGAAGAAATTATTAAGATTGCTTTATTGAACAGTTTGTATGGTATTTTTGAGATTACCACTAAAAAATCAGACGAGCAAGCCTTCATTAAAGCTCTGTTGGATTTTTATACCGTTTTGCAACCTGAGAGTTTTAGTTTTTTAAAAAAGATACTTCCCACCGAAAACGATTCCCTTCGGTTAGAGAAAATTATTAATGAGCGTGTCAAAACCAACGACAACATTATTAATAAGAACTTTTCGCATATCGTTACGAATGCTTTATTGTTTATTGATGTTCTGGCTTTTCAAAAATACCTCATAGAAGGAGCTCTTTCTAAGAGTTACTTAAGAAAGTTTGAAGAGACCATTGTTAATACTGTAGCTCTTGCTTTAAAAAACAAGAGAAAAAAATCGCAGTATGATGATTTGCTGATTAAATTGTTTGAAAGTTCGGTACGCTACACCAAATATTCCAACAGCACCATTGATTCTTTGTCTAAAATTGATTTTTCGGCTGTAAAGAGTCCGTTAGAAAAGTATTATATTTTGGATTTGGTTGGCATGGCACTTTGGAGTGACGCAGTTTTAGAGCCTGCAGAGACTCTATTTTTTAATGAAATTGGGTTGTTGTTTCAACTAAATCCGGATTTTATTGCTGACAGTTATTTTGAAATTGACTTTTTTATTAAAAAACATAAAAAAGAGATTCCTTATTTCAATTTCTCGAATCCTATTAAGCATTTTTATGATCAGGCGACACAGAATGTGATTCTTTTGATTACGAGAAATAAAAGGCGTCTTCAAAAAGAGTTATCGGAGAGTAAGGAACTTGTTATTTTGTTGGCTGCTTCCACGCATAGGGAGTTGGATTCGTCTGAAAAAAAGAGGATGAAGAAGCAGTTGTTGGATGTTTGTAAAACTATCCCTTCTTTGACTATTTTTTTATTACCGGGTGGTGGTATTTTGTTGCCGTTGTTGATTAAGTTTATTCCGCAGCTGTTGCCTTCGACTTTTAATGAGAATTTGGATCAATGATGGAGGGGGTAATGGGTTTAAGGGTTTGAATTGTTTAAAAGTTTAAAAGTTTTTTTGCCACGAAGGGAAGAAGGCACTAAGTGGATTGGGTTGGATTGGGGAGCTTCGTTCCTGTTTTTTTGCCACGAATTACACGAATTAAAATGGATTTGTTTTTTGATAGTGACGCACTTGATTTGCACTTTGATATGGTGTAGATTCAAAATGACGTTGCTTTGGTGAACTTTTACATTGGTTTGATGAACTTTTACATTGGTTAGATGAGCTTTTACATTGGTTAGATTGCTATTGACATGACTTATATTGACATTGACGGTACCCAGGACGTTGTTGACGGGTGGCAGGTTGTTGTTGTCGGGAGGCAGATTGCTGTTGACATTGATTAAATTGACAATGACGTTGGTTAAATTGACGTTGACATTGATTAGATTGACGTTGACATCGCTTAGATTAGCATTGACATCGACCAGAACGGTGTTGACATCGCATTGTACGGGTTTGACATGGCTTAGTGGGGGTTTGACGTGCTTTTATGTGCTGTTTGAAAGTTTTTTGATTTTTTAGTTTTTAGATTTTTTAAGTTTTTTGGGTTTTGATTTTTTGATTATTTTAGTTTTTTGATTATAAATTACATTTTAATGCGACTGTGATGTGGTACTAGTAAAAAGAGGATTTTAATTATGAAAAAATTTACATTTCAATTTTATAGCAGCAACTATTTAATTAGGCCTATTCTATTTTGGTTAGTAGGTCCACTAATTTTAATGTTATTTATATTTATTTTCCAAGGGGCAAGTATTCCTATATTGATCAAATCTTATTTCATCACCGTATTATGGTTGATCCCTTTTATCCCTCTATGGCTTTTTATATTGTATTTTAATTACAAAAAACATAATGGTAATTCCATTTTACTAGTAACCGATAACTATAACAAATTCATTTATAAAGAGTTAAATAATGAATTTGTATTTGAAAAAAGTGAGATAGCGAAAATAGTTGTTTATTTGAGTTACCCAGAATATGAAAAGCACTTAATTACTGCTTTTTGGACTGAATATTATTATGTGAAAATTGTTTTAAAAAATAATACTAAAATTAAAATTACGTGTTTGTTGTGTGACACCCTAATTGATTATTTAGATGATGGTAAAATAATATATAAAAAGAAGTTTTTCCCCTTAATTTAAAGATCAAAGCAGTTAATTAAATTACATGTGTGTTTTTACTGTATCTATAATTTTTAATTGTTTTTCCAGGTTGTCAGTTTTAATTTCTACTTCCCAATTTGGTTTATTTTTTATGAATTCTGTCCACAATGAAAAATGTTTCTCAAAGTGATTTGTTGCATTAAGTTTGTCCAAATACAGAATTGCTTCCATTGCGTCTCTTTGTTCAAACCATAAATCGGGTTTTGTTAGGTAGTAGTCAAGATACAGATTTAAATAATCAACACACTTTGGCAAATTAAATGAAGCAAAGACCTTACAGTAAACCTTGCCGGCAAAAGCTACTTCACTTTTCAATAAATGCGTTCCTATACTATCAATGAATTGAGTTTGGTTGGTAATTGCAGCAAAAAAAGCTCCTGTTTGTCTACTACGCCAATTGAAGTCCCCAAGGTTTGTTTGTATGATATCCGTTGTGATTTCGTGTTTAATTGTAGTTAACTTATTTATCCATTCAGTGTTTGTATTACCGATATTAAGATAATATGGAATTATCCATCTGTCAATAAAATCTTTTTCTAACTCAAAGTTATTATTAAACGGCTTTAGGTCATCAAAGGGTGGCGTGTGTCGAATTGTCGCACCTGCTATGTGTAATTTTATTGCTTCGATTTCTTTGTTGTTCATTCTAAAGCCAACTATCAAGTTTATCAACCAAATATATACACTTTTTATGCTTTTAGGAAATCATTTGTGGGTAAGAGCGAGATTATGGCACTAGTGGAGGCATAAGCATTGTATGATATGGATTATGGGATCCTTTCCACCTCGGCGGACAGGCATTCGTCAGGACGACAAACTGGGCGTGATTAGCTTTGTGTGCCTTTTTCAAATTACAAAATCCTTACCTTAATGACATTGTGCTTGCATTAGCAACTAAAATTTAAACCCAAATAAAAAGCCACTTAAAAGTGGCTTTTTATTTTAGAATTTTAATTGGTATACTTCGTCTAACTCATCGTTGTTTTTGAAGTTGACTCCTAAGTCGGTGACGTAACCAGAATTTAGTCCGTACACCCACCCGTGGATGGTTAAATCTTGTCCTAATTTCCAAGCCGATTGTACGATGGATGTTTTTGCTAAATCAAAAACTTGTTCTTTTACGTTTAGTTCTACAAATTTATTGAAACGCTCTTCTTCATTTTCGATACTATCCAATTCTGCTTGGTTGAAACGGTAAACATCTTTGATGTGTCTGATCCAGTTGTCAATTATACCAATTGAACTGTTTCCCATTGCGGCTTTTACGCCACCACAACCGTAGTGACCGCAAACAATCACGTGTTTTACTTTCAAGGCATTTACTGCATAATCGAGTACACTCAACATGTTCATGTCGGAATGAATCACCATGTTTGCAATATTACGGTGCACGAAAACCTCTCCCGGTGCGGCTCCAATAATTTCATTTGCAGGTACGCGACTGTCAGAACAACCAATCCACAATAGTGGTGGGTTTTGACCTTTAGATAAATCTTTGAAAAACTCCGGGTCCAATTTCAATTTGTTTTCAACCCAATTTTTGTTGTTGTCTAGTATTTTTTTATAAAACTCGCTCATAGTATATATTGTTAAGATTAAATTAATTTTCGCCTTTAGTTTTTTTTGCAGCCATTTTTACATGTTGCCCATCATCCGTATTGTCTAAGTTGTAGGCCTTTTTAAAACCTACTAATTTTACTTTAATATTTTCCTCTTTCGCTCTAATATATTTAAATTCTTTTATCAAATCTAATACATCGTGAGCAATATAAACCGTATCTGAGGCATTAATTATTACTTTAGAATTTTCAGGTATTGTATTTAATGTATTTTTAATTGCCGCCTTATTTAAAAAAGAAACTTCTTGTGCTAAATCAATATGAATTTCATCACCATCATGGTATTCTTCTTTTCTAAATAAATAGGCTCTTTTATAATTTCCTCTCAAAACAAAGAAGATACTAATCAGCATACCGAGAGCGACACCTTTTAATAAATCCAAAAATACAACTGCCAAAACAGTTGCAATAAAAGGTATGAATTGGTATTTTCCTTTTTCCCAAAAATGCTTAAACATGCTTGGTTTTGCTAATCTGTAACCAATTAACAATAGAATGGCAGCTAACGTTGCTAACGGAATTTTATTCAAGAATGCAGCAATTGTCAATACACTAATCATTAATAAAAGTCCGTGTATAATTGCAGAAGCTTTTGTTCTTGCACCGGCGTTAGCATTTGCAGAAGATCGAACTACTACTGATGTCATTGGTAAACCACCAATTAAACCACTTAAAAAGTTACCAATACCTTGAGCTTTTAGCTCCACATTGGTATTTGTATATCTTTTGTAGGGATCCATTCTATCTGAAGCTTCAATACATAGTAAGGTTTCAATAGACGCTACTACAGCAATAGTGGCTGCTGCAATCCACATTTTGGGATTTGAAAATGTTTCTAACGAAAAATCAGGAAACAAAAACATTTCTTTGAACTCCAACAAAGTAGATGGTGTTGGCAATGCCACTAAATGGTCATTTGAGACTTGAAGCGGACTTCCTGTTCTGATAAAAATTTCATTTAGAATAATTCCTGAGAAAACAGCAATAAGTGCCGCAGGCACCAATTTTAATTTCTTTAGAGCTGGAACTTTGTCCCAACCAATTAAAATTGCTAACGCTACAGCTGTTATGATTATTGAACCATAGTTGATGTAATTGAACGCATCGATTAAGGTTTGAAACACATTAGATCCTCCGGCTTCAAAAAAAGAAGTATCACCTTCTGACACTTTATCATAGCCAACCGCATGCGGAATTTGTTTTAGGAAGATAATAATTCCGATACCTGCCAACATTCCTTCAATAACGTTAGTTGGGAAGTAATTGGAGATGCTTCCTGCTTTCAGAAACCCTAATATCAACTGGATTAAACCGGCCATAATTACGGCGGTTAAAAAAATGTTGTAGGCTCCCAAATCTGTAATTGCTGTTAAAACAATTGCTGTTAGTCCGGCTGCCGGACCTGTAACACTAATGTGTGATTTACTCAAAAACCCGACCACGATACCTCCAATGATTCCGGAGATAATACCGGAAAAGAGTGGAGCTCCGGAAGCTAAAGCAATTCCTAAACAAAGAGGAAGAGCTACTAAAAATACCACCAAACCTGATGCAAAATCAGATTTGAGGTGTGCCAAAAGATTTATTTTTTTTGTCATTTACCTTAAAAATATAATGTATGTATTAGTTTTAGTATTAAAAAATACGCCAATTAACCATTATACTTCGGGAGGTGGAGAGAATATTTCGTCTAAAACTTCATCGTGTTGGATGTTGTTTTCGGAAATTATTTTTTTGGAAGCTTGTTGTTCTAACTTTAGTGTAAAAACTTCTTTGTTGTTTTTAATAACATCTTTTATTTTGAATGTTTTGTGCGTTTCTTCTTCTTCAGACAGACTAAAGACCAAAGATAAGTCGGCATCTTTATTCATATACCCGATAATAGAAGGCAAAGAAATAAAAGACACGAACAAAAAAAGCACAATGGACACCAAAATTTTCATTACTGCAAAAATAGATTTTTAGGAGGTCAAAACCGAATAATAGTGTTAATTTTAATTAAAATTTAACTACATTTCTTCTTCTAACCATGCCTTCATCATCCAAATTGTTTTTTCTTGCTCCTTGATAAAATCACTCATCATTGCATTTGTTCCTTCGTCATTTGCTTCATCAGACTGACTTAAAATTACACGTTCAATTTTAAGTAGCTGACTAAGAGACAAAACAATCAAGTTTACTGCTTCTTCATCTTTTGAAATATTGAAACCCACTTGCAATTTATTGTTTTTAATATAATCTTCAAAAGTATGTAGTGGTATACCTCCGAGCGTTAAAATTCGTTCTGCAATTGAATCAATTTTTAATTGACTGTCATTATACAATTCTTCAAATTTAACATGTAAATCAAAGAAACGTCTTCCTTTAATATTCCAGTGCAAGCCTCTCAAATTTTGATAATATACTTGGAAATTAGCCAATAAAATATTTAATTCTGCTGCGAGAATTTCTGCCTTTTTACTCTCTAATCCGATACTGTTCGTTTTCATAATTACTGTTTTTATTTACTTTAAATTTACAAAAAAATTACCGGTTTGTATTATAATTAAAATTGATTGTTTTTATATTTGCATCAAATTTAACTATATCATGACTATAACTCAATTACATTATGTGTTAGCCGTTGCAGAATACAAGAATTTTACTTTAGCGGCAGAAAAATGTTTTGTTACGCAACCTACTTTAAGCATGCAAATACAAAAAATTGAAGAAGAATTGGGTATTCAAATATTTGACAGAAGTAAAAAGCCCATTCAACTTACTGACATTGGATTAAAAATTGTGTCACAAGCAAAAAATATTGTGAATGAAGCCAATAGGATAAAAGATATTGTTGATCAACAAAAAGGGTTTGTTGGTGGTGAATTCAGGTTAGGAATCATTCCCACGGTAATGCCTACATTATTACCTATGTTTCTAAATAATTTTATAAAAAAGCATCCGAAAGTTAACCTAATTATTGAAGAATTAAACACTGATGAAATCATTCATAAATTAAAGAATGGTCATTTGGACGCCGCTATTGCTGCCACACCATTGGAAGAAATTAGTCTTAAAGAAATTGTTTTGTATTATGAACCGTTTGTGGCCTATATTCCGGATGGACATGTAAATTCAAAATTAAAAGAAATTGAAGTTTCAGATTTAAACCTTCAAGAAATTTTACTTTTACAAGATGGCCATTGCTTTAGAGACGGTATTTTAAACTTATGTAAGAATGTGAATGGATCAAACGACACTATTAATACTTTTCAAATTGAAAGTGGCAGTTTTGAAACTTTGATTAAATTAGCCGATGAAGGTTTAGGCACAACACTACTTCCCTATTTGCATACGTTAGACTTAAACGAAAAAAACAAAACTAAGCTACGTCCTTTTAAAGACCCGAAACCGGCACGAGAAGTGAGTTTAATTTTTCCTAAGAGTGAATTGAAGCTTCAAATAATCGAAGCTCTCAGAGACTCTATTTCAGGAATCATTAGAGGTGCAATTGCTTTTCAGGACATTCAAATTATCAGTCCGAAAACAAAGAAATAAAAAAAGGAGCCGTTTAAGCTCCTTTAGTTTTATAATTCTACGTAATTTAAACAATAAGTCAATTCGGGTTTCTCTTTTGTGTAACTCAATAGCCAATCGCGTAATTGTTCCAATTCATAAGGCAGTAATTGTTTGATTGCTTTTTCAAGTTCTTTACAAAACAGTTTAGGGTCAAAACTAACGCTTTCAAGAATTTTCTTCGTGTAAGCAAACATTGGTCTTGTCATAAAATTAGTTTTAGTAGTTGGGTATAATAAGAACACAACTCAAAAATATTTAAAAAATTGTGTGAAGCCGAAAAATAAACAAAAAATTAACTTCAGTTGTTATCGATTATCTCCGTCTAACAAGTCGCCCAAGCCTCCCAAAATGCTTCCTTCTCCTTTGCGTTTTCCACCTGCTTGAGGAGCCGCAGCCCATATTCTACCAGCCAATCTGCTAAACGGTAACGATTGAATATAAGCGGTTCCGGGACCTTTTAAAGTGGCAAAAAACAAGCCTTCTCCACCAAAAATAGTATTTCTTATTCCTCCTACAAATTGAATATCATAATCAACCGATTGAGTAAATCCGACAATGCAACCTGTGTCCACTTTTATCATTTCTCCGGATTGTAATTCTACTTTTGCCATGGTTCCGCCTGCATGAATAAAGGCAAAACCACTTCCTTCTAGTTTTTGCATGATAAACCCTTCCCCACCAAAAAGTCCGCGGCCTAATTTTCTTGAAAATTCTACACCGATTTTTACGCCTTGATTGGCACATAAAAACGCATCTTTTTGACAAATGAATTTTCCTCCTATTTCATTCAGATTAATTGGAAGTATTTTTCCGGGATAAGGAGATGCAAATGAGATTTTCCGAGCGAGTGAGTGCTGATTTTGAAAAAGTGTCATGAATAAACTTTCGCCAGTTAGCCATCTCTTTCCGGCAGAGAAAACTTTATCCATAAAACCTCCGGCATCGCTCCCATCTCCTAAAATGGTTTTCATATTGATTCCGTTTTCCATCATCATGAATCCGCCGGCTTCAGCAATTACGGACTCTGAGGGGCTTAATTGAATTTCAACATATTGCATTTCTTCACCATAAATGGTGTATTCCATAACTTTATACATGTTTGTAATTTTATATGATTGAACATTTATTATTTGTATGTCGCTCCTTTGGGGCTGAATCATTCAAATTGGAGATTTGCGGTTACAAAAATGTATCACATTTTCCTCCCTCTCAACATTTCCCGTTTTCCCGGAGGTCCGGCTAATTTTTCAATTTGGAAACCGGCTTCAATCATGGCTCTTTTTATGGGTCCGCGACACGCATAAGTGACTAACATTCCTTCCTTTTTTAAGGCCATATACATTTTTTTAAAAATATCCACACTCCACAATTCCGGTTGCACCCGAAATCCAAAAGCATCAAAATAAATCAGGTCAAATTGATTTTTGTCGTCAATATCTTTAAAAAATTGCTTGCGTTTTGTTAGACTATAAGTTGGAGAAAATGTTACAGCTTTATTCCATTCTGCTTCATGAAATAATTTAAAGACGTTGTTAAATTCATTTGCATTCAAGGCTTCCGGATAATTCATTTGCATAACTTCTTCCATAGCAACCGGATATGCTTCAACCCCAACATATTCAATGTTTTGACCTGATTGTTTTGCTTCTAAAAAAGTAATAAACGCATTGAGCCCTGTTCCAAATCCAATTTCTAAAATTGAAATTGATTTTTCATTACAGCATGAAAACCCGTTTTTTATAAATACATGTTGGGCTTCCTGAATGGCTCCGTGTTTGGAGTGATAGCTTTCCCCCCATTCCGGAATGTGAATGGATGTGGAGCCATCAGTTGTTATAAAAATTTCTCTTTTCATGGTAAAAAAAAATGTAACCCGAAAGTTACATTATTTTGTGGTAATTACTAATTTTTTTATTCTGGGAATCGGGCCGCCACATTTTACTTCGTGGCATCTTATACAAGCTTGAATGGCATTGTTATAATGTGTTTCTGCATTTTCAGGATCGGCATAAATTTGTTCCTGAGCTTTCAAAAACAAGACCGATTGTTCTTTAAAAAAGGCATCGTTTTCCGAAGGATCGGTCATGATTGAACTGTGAATTTTTGAAAAATGCGTTGGAAATTCACCTACCTCTTCCCCGTTTATGATTCGGTTTTTCAATCGTTCGTTGTCCACATACATTTGCTCCATAAGCAATGCCATTTCTGACATGTTATACATTTCAAAGTTTTTCTTTTCGGTAGTAGTGGTTTCCTTATCCGGTTCTACTGCAGGTGTCTCTTTGCAGGAGCTAAAAACTACTACCAATAAAAGGACAAGCAGGTTATTTATGTTATTCATTATTCTTTAATTAAAACACCGTTGGCCGTAAAAGAATAGGTTACTTCCGGTTCTGTGATGGCATCAATTTCTTCTTGGGATTTTCCGGCATCTTTGGCATAATGTTTCAAAACATCCACCGACTCCACAGAAACAAAAGCTTTACCATTCATAATCGCTTCGCTTCCTGCGGCATTTAGCGGCATAAAAAATCCGTAATCTTTAAAGCGAATGAAGGCCTTTTTATCTTCCCCTAAATCCACATTCATCCAACATCCTTTCTTTTGACATACGTCTTTGATTACAGAAGCAAATTTTACTTCAATGGTATCCCCTTCTTTTAAATTGGTATATTTATCTAGAAGTTCTTCTTTAGTTAATGTTCCTTCTGCCGTAATGCTATCTCCAAAAGAAGCATAGGCAAATTCAGGTGTAACTTCGGTTGGTTCGTTTTTTTTGCATGCCATTAAACTTGTGACAACTAAAAGCGATAAAATAATTTTTTTCATTTTCTATAATTTTTATACGATGCTGCAAAAATAAACAGAATAGTCAAATCAAATCCTAAAAGTCTAACTATTTTGTAAATTATCTAAAATTTAGAATCAGTATTCATTATGAAATTGCCGTAAAAACCAAAGGTGATTTTCAAAATAGTAACCGAAATAGCCTAAAAAACTATTTAATTTTTTTACTTTAGCAAAATCTGAACAATTCAATCAGTCAAAAGTTGTTTATGAGGCATAACCGCCTAAAAAACAACCAATTATCAGCATATAATATAAAATAAAACCATTTTAATGACTTCAAACACTACCAACGAAATCGATATAGTTAGGGCTTCGACCTCAAAAATAGACGCTGTTGATTTTGAAAACCTCACTTTTGGAAACATTTTCACGGACCACATGCTTATTTGTGATTATAAAAATGGAGCCTGGGAAAAACCGCTTATAAAACCTTATGAACCTTTTTTAATTGACCCTTCGGCCAAAGTTTTTCATTATGGACAAGCCATCTTTGAAGGTATGAAGGCCTACAAAGATGAAAACGATGCTGTTTGGTTATTCCGTCCCGATGAAAACCACAAACGTTTCAATCATTCTGCCAAGCGATTGGCGATGCCGGAAATACCGGAAGAAATTTTCATCAATGGTTTGCATGAAATTTTAAAAATTGAAAAAGATTGGGTTAAAAAAGGAAAAGGCAACTCTTTATATATTCGTCCGTTTATGATTGCGATTGGAACGGGAGTTATAGCACAACCGTCGACACAATATCGTTTTATGATTATTTTGTCTCCTGCTCGTTCTTATTATTCGGGAGAAGTGAAAGTAATCATTGCGGAACATTACAGTAGAGCGGCAAATGGCGGGATTGGAGCTGCAAAAGCGGCAGGAAATTATTCTGCTCAATTCTACCCTACCAAACTGGCTAATGAAAAAGGGTTTCAGCAAATTATTTGGACCGATGATGCTACGCATACCAAATTGGAAGAAGCCGGCACGATGAATTTGTTTTTTAGAATAAAAGACACCTTATATACGGCACCTACGAGCGAACGAATTTTGGATGGTGTTACCCGAAAAAGCTTGATTGAAATTGCGAAAAAGGAAGGCATTGCAGTAGAAGTACGTTCTGTATTGGTCTCCGAACTTATTGAAGCGTCAAAAGACGGTTCGTTAATGGAAATCTTTGGAGCGGGCACTGCTGCCGTTGTTAATCCTGTTGTTGGATTTTCGTATCAAGATACCTATTATGAGATACCCAAATTAGAAAATTCTTTTGCGTTGTTGCTAAAAGAAAAATTAACTAATATTCAGTATAAAATTGACGACGACACTTTTGGTTGGACGGTCAAGGTAAAGTAAATTAAAATCCTCTTGAAAAAGAGGATTTTTTTTATCTAAAAATCTCCTCAAAATTAGGTCGGAAATAATTGGGTCCTTTCATCACTTTGCCGTCTTCTCTGTAAATGGGTTTACCATCTTCGCCGAGTTTGCTCATGTTACTGCGTTGTATTTCGTTGAAAACTTCTTCAATTTTGTGTTGCAAACCGTGTTCGATGATGGTTCCGCATAAGATGTAGAGCATGTCACCCAAGGCATCGGCCACTTCTACAATGTCATTATTCATGGCGGCTTCGAGGTATTCCTCATTTTCTTCTTTCATTAAATTGTACCGCAATAGGTTTTTATTTTCACCCAAATGTACAGAAGGTTGTTCTTTATGTCCGATTTGAAAAGCCGTATGAAATTCGATCACGGCATTAATTTGTTCTTTCATAGTTTGCAGTTTATAGGAATGCTTAAAATTAATGCATTTCCCGATAGCTAAATTGCTTTGGTTTAAAAAACAATTAACTACTTTTGTTGAAAAGTAATTTTATCCCATGTTTACAAAAGGACAACTCATTTTTGCTGTTTTATTTGCGATCACTTTTATTGGTGTACTCATTTACTCCTATCGAAAAGATGTAAAACTGCATCGCTTTCATTTTAAAGGCAGTGGTAAAGTTGTCATTGGATTCCTGTTGTTCATTGCTTTACTTTTTGTGATTAAATATTTTCTAAAAAAATAAGACCTCCTAAATTTCCATTCTGATGCGAATTATAAAATATATTTTGATGTTGTTGGTGTTGCTTTTTGCAGCGGCTGCTATTTTTGTTTACACCCAAAATGGTTTGTTTGAAGTTGAAAAAAGCAAAACTATTGCTTTTCAAAAAAACGTCATTTTTAACTATGTCAACGATTATTCAAATTGGCCCTCTTTTTTGGTTTTATATGCTGAGGATGCCAAAGCTCCCACAAAACAGTCTGATATAACTTATGGTGAAGCGTCATTTGCAACGTGGGATGCCATTTCGTTTGCTACCGAAAAAACTACAGCTTACGATTCAATTACTCAAAACCTGAATTGGAATGGAGCTAAAATAAGTTCGCAATGGCATTTTTCCACAGCACAAAAGAACACTAAAGTTTCGTGGAAAATCAAAGGGAATCTAGGTTTCAAAGAACGTTTTTTAAAACTCATCGGTTTGGGTAGTTTTAGAACAATTGCCAGAGACATGAGCAAAACGTTGGATCAGCTTGACAAGGTGTTATTGGCCGAACTCAATCATTTTGAAATTACCGTAAACGGAATTGTGGAAGTGCCGGAAATGGCCTTTCTACAACAAATGAAATCTGTTGCAAAAGCCGATTTTTATGCCAATATGCCTTCCTATTTGTCGAAAAGTGCTACCTTTTTTGAAGAGTTCCAACTGGAAATGAGCGGAAATCCATTATGCTTTTTTGAAAGTACCCCGACGGACAAAAAGGAAATGCAGGTAAAAATGTGTTATCCTATCAACGAGGAAATTTTTACAAGTCCTGAAAGTGAAATCACTTATGGCAAGAGCGAACGTTTTCAGGCGGTTAAAGCGACGTTTACCGGTGATTATTTGCATATTGAAAAAGCTTGGGCAGCACTGTTAGCTTATTGCAAAACCAATAACATAGACCTTGCTAATCCGTCACAGCATTTGGAAATTTATGTGCAAAATTATTTGCAATCTAACAAACCTTCACATTGGGTAACGGAGCTATATCTGCCTATTCGGACTAGTAATCCAATTCCGCCACCTCCTGTTATTACAGAACAATTGGACTAATCAACGAGAAAGTTTCGTAATTTTTAAACCTTTTACATTTGAGAAAGTCTAAACTGTCAAATACGGATTTTGAAAGACGAAAAAGAAATTATTGCGGCCCTTTTAGACCCAAAAACTCAAAACAGGGCTTTTGAGCAGCTTATTCTTGACTACCAAAAACCGCTTTACAGTCATATCAGAACCATTGTTTTAAATCACGATGATACCGATGATGTGTTGCAAAACACGTTTATAAAAGTTTTTCGCAATATTCATACCTTTAAAGGGGAAAGCAAATTATTTTCTTGGATTTACAGAATTGCTACTAATGAAGCGATAACGTTTATCAATAAAAGAGCTAAAATGAACACCATCAGTTCTGAAGAAGTTCAAAACAAACACCTCAACAATTTGGAATCTGATGTCTATTTTGAAGGCGATGCCATTCAACTACAACTTCAAAAAGCGATAGCCACATTGCCTGAAAAGCAGCAATTGGTCTTTAAAATGAAGTACTTTCAGGAGATTAATTACGAAGAATTATCGGAACTACTTTCCACTTCGGTGGGAGCTTTAAAGGCTTCGTATCACCATGCGGTGAAAAAAATTGAAGAATACATGAACACCCATTAAACTTTTACCTAAAAATTAAGTCTTACCACTATGAGCGATTTTAAATTAGATAACCATCCTAAAATAAACCCCGGATTCAAAACTCCGGAAGGATACTTTGATGCATTGCCCGAAAAGATTCTTTTGAAGTTGGAACAACAACCAAAAGTAATTCCTTTTTATAAAAAAGCAGTTTTTCAATTGGTTGCAGCGGTTTTACTTCTGGCGGTGCTTTTGCCTATCGGAATAAAAACTTTGCCTTTTTCGACTTCCGATGAAATTAATAGTGAAGCCATTGAGCATTATTTAAGCTACACCAGCGATATGTATTCTTATGATTTACTAAGTCTATTGAGTGAAGAGGAAGTGAAAAATATGGAAGTTGATTATGAAATTGAACCCAGTGCACTCGAAAACACATTATTACAAAACAGCAATATTGATATTTATTTACTAGATTAAACTATAACCTTATGAAATCAACCTACCTCCTATTTTTAGCCACTGTACTATTTTGCACGAATGGATTTTCGCAAGAGATGAAAAACAGAGACCAAATTAAAGCCTTGAAAACTGCTTTTATTACTACTGAATTGGATTTGTCAACTGCTGAAGCTGAAAAATTTTGGCCTATTTACAATCAATTTGATGCTCGCTTTTTTGAATTGCGAAATAAAAAGATGCGCAGTTTACACCAAACCATTGAAAAAAACAGTGCTACACTTTCAGAAAAAGAAGCTACGCAATTGTTGAACGATTTAGAGGCAACTGAAGAAGAATTGTTTCAATTGCGAAAAAAACTCAATGCTGATTTAAAGGGCATCATCGGTTCGGTGAAAATCATCAAATTGAAAAAAGCAGAAGATGATTTTAATAGAAAGCTATTGAGACAGTACCGAGCTAATCGAGGAAATAAAAATTAATTGGTTGTAAACCTTATTCGGAACATCTTATTCTTTCCTGCAGCTATTGCCGATTTTTTGTCGATGAATTTCAATACATGTAACTCCTTTTCATCGGAAATTTTTATCCATTCGATACCGCTATCGCTGGTGGCGTAAATTCCATTTGGAGCTAATGCTACCAACATTGTACCTCCCGATTCAGGAACAAATTGCACGCAACTGGAATAGCCAAAAGCCAAACTGTCGGATACTGAAACCCAGCTTCTACCTCCATTTATGGTCAACGCTTTGTTTTTGAAATTGTTATTTTGATCTTCGTAATCACCACCTACCAACAAACCAATAGTATCGCTGTAGAAGTCAATAGAATAAATACCCGTCATTGATTTACCGCTTACAATAGGCGTTTCTTGAAGTATCCAAGATTCTCCTTTATCGTTAGAATACAAAACCCTTGATTTTTTTCCACCGGTTGCAATCCAAGTGTGAGTACCTTTAACCGTGATGCTACTATTACTTGCTGCAAAAGCATATTCCTCTTTTTCAAGTTTGGGTAGTTTTGAAGGGTCAATTTTATTCCAAGTAGAACCACCATCTCGGGTAACAATAACATTTAATTTATTGTTTATTGGGTCGCCAAAAGCAATGCCTTCCTTTTCATTCCAAAATTGAATGCCGTTATAAAACGCGTCGTTGGCTAGGTCTTCAAAAACCAATTGATAATTGGACATATCTTTCTTACTTATTTTATATATCGCAGCCGGTTTTTCGGTGCTGATTAAAAAGATATTATCAAAATTTTGGGCAATTCCTCTGAAATGTAACGGTATGGAATCCATCCTAATAATGCCGTCCTTCTTTTTAGAATTGTTAATAAAGCTATAGCCAAACGTTCCTTTATCGGAAGCATACCATACTTTATCATTATCAAGAGTGATTGCTCTTATAGAAACAGTATCCTGAAGCAGGGTATCTAAAATCACTCCGGTGAAAGGTTTTCGTTTGTATTCTTCTTTCTTTTTTTTCTCTTCCTTACAAGAAAAAAGAGAAAGCACTACAACAAAAAGTATAACAATTTTAGACATATTTATTAAATTATATCACAAAAATATGGTATTATTTCAAATATGCAACTTATTTGTAATATAAATTCTACTAATGGTTTTGTTGTGATTTTGTGGCACAAGAATTGTATAGTGATAATCAAACCAGAGTTTATCTCTATAAATTAAATGTCATGAAAACACTTACCATCCTTTTCAGTGCTGTTTTTTTTGCAGTAGGGTTTACTACCCAGGCACAAGACAGAACAACCGTGAGAGCAAACTCAATGGATATCAGTGACAACTTAGATCTACGAGCTATTGCTACTATCTTTGGAGATTCCAGAGATTTAGAAGATTTTGAAAATCGTCTAAACGATCCTAATAAGCAAATTTCTAACCTTGATTTAAACAATGACAACCGTGTGGATTACCTACGTGTTATTGAATCGATGGAAGGAAACACCCACTTAATAATAATTCAAGCCGTACTTGAACGCGACATTTTTCAAGATGTTGCCACCATTGAAGTAGAAAAAGACAGCAGAAACAGAACGGTGCAAGTGCAAGTAGTTGGTGATGTTTTCTTATATGGGAACAACTACATCTACGAGCCGGTTTATTATGCAACACCTGTAATTTATGCACACTTTTGGGCTCCCAGATATCATGTGTATTATTCTCCTTGGTATTGGAATTATTACCCCGGATTTTACTGGACTTGGAATCCGTATCCCTATTACAGATATAGAAGCAACGTTAACGTGTTTATCAACGTGAACAATACCTGTAATTATGTGAACCACAGAAGAAGTACAAGAGCAATCGCAATGCACCAATCCAGACGAGCCAACTCGTATGAGAGAATGCATCCAGACAGAGGTTTTACTGCCCGAAATCAAAATGTTTCTAACCGTTATGAGTTAGCACAAAACAGAAATACAGGGCGTGGAAACGATAGAGCTAACGGAATTGCAGCTACGCCAAGAAGAGCAAACACAAGTGATGCTAATTCTATAAGAAATGATCGTTCGACTGACAGAGCTAACGGAATTGCTGCAACCCCCAGAACAAACTCAAATTTGAACACCTCAAGAAATGACCGTTCAAATGATAGAGCTAATGGAATTACAGCCACTCCAAGAACCACCAATTCTGATGTGAACACTTCCAGAAATGATCGTTCCAATGACAGAGCAAGCGGTACGTTTTCTACACCAAGAACAACGAATCCAAGTGCTACCAGTTCCGTAAGAAATGATCGTTCCACCACTGACAGAGCAAGCGGAACCGTTGCAACACCGAGAGCAACAAATCCAAGTTCTACTAATTCAGTTAGAAATAATCGTTCGAGTGCGACTCCAAAAGCCACTACATCATCAACGTATAACGCTCCGAGAAATAATCAGAATAACCGATCACAAATGAGTGCACCACGAAATAGCGGTTCGTCTCAGCTATCTTCTGCTAACCGAGCACCGGCAGGAAGCAGTAGTTCTGCAAGAGCGAGTCAGCCTCAAAGAAGTCAAGGAGCTCCGTCAAATAAAAGTAGAGGAAATACAAGAATGTAATTTTAAATTGTAAAAATTAATTTTCTTTTTGGCGTTGGTGATTTGGATTATGGGATCCCTCCTAGCGTCGGGATGACAAACCGTATAGGGATTCGTTTTGGCACCTATTTCAAGACGACTTATATCTCCTAATTTTAACATAATCAATTGATTATAAAACAAAAAGCGATTCAGAAATGAGTCGCTTTTTTTTGTGTTGTTATTCCGTTTCCGGTTGATTTGATTTCGAATACACCCGCCATTTTTCAATACATTCTTCCATATCCTTTGGAATTGGTGTTTCAAAACGCAAAAATTCTTTTGTAATTGGATGTTCAAACCCTAAGGTTTTGGCATGAAGAGCTTGTCTTGGTAAGACTTTAAAACAGTTATCAATAAACTGTTTGTATTTGGTGAATGTTGTTCCTTTCAGAATATTGTTTCCGCCGTATCGCTCATCATTAAATAAGGTATGGCCGATGTGTTTCATGTGGACTCTAATTTGATGCGTCCTACCCGTTTCCAATTGGCAACTTACTAAGGTTACATACCCAAATCGTTCTAACACTTTATAATGTGTTACAGCAGGTTTGCCTTCCCCATCCGGAAAAACAGCCATCTGCATTCGGTCTTTTACGTGTCGAGCAATGTCTCCCGTGATGGTTCCCTCCTCTTCTGTAACATTGCCCCAAACCAAGGCTACATATTCTCTTTCCGAAGTCTTTTCTGCAAATTGTTTTGTCAAATATGCCATGGCCAAATCGGTTTTGGCTACGACCAATAATCCGGACGTATCTTTATCGATTCGATGCACTAAACCCGGGCGTTCCGAACTGTTCATTGGTAAATTTTCAAAATGGTAGGCCAACGCATTGACTAAGGTACCCGAATAATTTCCGTGACCGGGATGCACCACCATACCGGCAGGTTTGTTGACCACCAATAAATGTTCGTCTTCAAAAACAATATCTAAAGGGATGTTTTCCCCCACTAGCAAACGTTCATACGGCGGATGCGACAGAACAACACGGACTACGTCGGAGGGTTTGACTTTATAATTCGATTTTACTACAACATCATTAACATAAATACTACCGGTAGCTGCGGCTTGTTGAATTTTGCTTCGTGTAGTGCTTTCAATCAAATTCATTAAAAACTTATCTACTCGCAGCGGAGCTTGTCCTTTTCCGGCTTCAAAACGATAATGTTCGTATAATTCTTCCTCAAAATCAGATTCTATATCGCTGGTTGTATCTTTATTCATTATCATAATATCTTTGTAAACTGTCTTGAGACTCTTCTTCAAATCCTATCTTTCCGTCTCCTAAAACCAAATCGATTTTGGTTGTTTTCATCACTTTTGTTCCCGGTTTTACTAATTTACCGTTTATTCGCATTTCCAAAACCATATCTTTACCTAAATAGGGTTTGTAGGTCACTTCACCCAATTCCAGACCTAAAACGCGTAAGTTGGGCTCTACTTGACGGAAGGTTTTTTCAATCATGTCAGGCAACACAACATAAGCATAACTGTCGTTGTTTATTTTTAAATAAATCTTACGGTTTTCTTTCACTTTTGAACCCGGTTTTGGTTCCTGAAGCACAACACCAAACTTGGCAAATTCTTCATTATAGTCAATGGTATCCAAAACTACATACTCCAAGTCTAAGTCTTCCAACTTTTTTTCCACTTGATCCATGGTCATGTTTGCCAAATTGGGAACAATAATTTCTTGTCCGTGATTGGTTATAAACGACAACAAATTTAACACTAAAACCACTAGCAACACTACTAAAGTAAGTGCAATGGCAACCTGTCTTAAGAAAACTTTACTGCTGATGTATTTACGTAAACTCATTTTTTTTATTTGTAGCAAAGATATAAAAATAGGAATGGTTTTTTCTTTCCTTAAATAATGATATTTTTGTTGTATAATCTTTAAAAATAAACAAACGTAACTAAATGAAAAATGTTGCTATTATCATGGGTGGCTATTCCAGCGAATATAAAATTTCCTTAACCAGTGGAAATGTAGTTTATACTTATTTGGACAAAACAAAATTTTTGCCCTATCGCATTCATATTTTTAAAGACAAATGGGTTTGTGTAACAGATGATGAACAAGAATATCCAATCCATAAAAACGATTTTTCGGTAACGATAGGTGCTGAAAAAATCACGTTTGACGTTGTTTTTAATGCCATCCACGGCACTCCCGGAGAAGATGGTTTGATGCAAGCTTATTTTGAATTGTTAGGTATTCCGCAAACCAGTTGCGATTATTACCAAGCGGCATTGACTTTCAACAAACGCGATTTGTTATCGGTTTTAAAACCGTATGGCATCAAAACGGCTACTTCATTTTATTTGAATTTGGGAGACAACATAAATGCATCGGAAATTATTGAAAAAGTTGGCTTGCCATGCTTTGTAAAACCCAACAAATCAGGTTCCAGTTTCGGAATTTCCAAAGTAAAAACTGTTGACGAATTGCTTCCCGCAATTGAAAATGCCTATAAAGAAGACAACGAAATCATCATAGAAAGTTTTTTAGACGGAATGGAAGTTTCTGTTGGCGTGATTAATTACAAAGGAAAAATCACTGTTTTACCGATAACCGAAATTGTATCTGAAAATGACTTTTTTGATTATGAAGCCAAATATTTGGGAAAATCTTCCGAAATTACACCGGCAAGAATTTCAAAAGACCTGCAATTAAAAATTGAGACTGTAGCCAAAAGAGCTTATGAGGTTTTAAAAATGAAAGGTTTTTCAAGAAGTGAGTTTATCATTGTAGACGGAGAGCCCCATATGTTGGAGATGAATACCATTCCGGGATTAACCACAGAAAGTATTTTGCCACAACAAGCTCGTGAAGCTGGTATTTCACTTCCGGATTTGTTTGAAAATGCAATTGAATTGGCTTTAATCAAAAGCTAATTAATTTTAGTTTAAATTTACAAATTAACCAAAATAGAACAATGATATTTTTCGGAACAAAAGCCAGTACTATTAAAAATGGACAAATTGTAAACATTAATTGTCCACATTGTGAAACCAATTCTTCAATGATTTATAGTGTTTTTGGAAAATACGCCCATATATATTGGGTTCCTTTTTTTCCTTACAAGAAAATAACATTTACCGAATGTACAAATTGTAAGAAAACATTTGAGTATAAAGAATTACCAGATTCTATTAAAAATAAGATTGATAGAGAAAAAGAAAGAAATCCTGTAAAAATTCCAATATGGATGTTTACAGGAGTATTTATTCTTGTTGGAATTATTTCTTTTGGTTTTTATACCTCTTATCAAAACAAAATAAACGATGCAGAATATATAAAAAATCCAAAAGTTGGAGATGTTTATTATATTAAAGTGTCTGATAAAGAATTCACAACATCTAGAGTAGATAAAATTACACGGAATGAAATCTTTTTAACCAACAATGATTATGTAATTGATTTGGAATCTGAAATTGATGAAATTGATAAAAACGAAAACTATACA
Organism: Flavobacterium sp. UBA6135; assembly: GCF_002428305.1. Lineage (GTDB taxonomy): Bacteria > Bacteroidota > Bacteroidia > Flavobacteriales > Flavobacteriaceae > Flavobacterium. Next base: position 23,353 of record NZ_DIVJ01000039.1, read on the forward strand.
AAATATAAAGACACTATACCTTTTATTCAAATCCAAGAAGCCTTTCAAGACAATTTGATTATTTCAATAAAAAGAAACTAATGAAAAAAGCAATATTCCCGGGTTCATTTGATCCTATTACTTTAGGGCATTATGATATTATCAAGCGAGGTGTTTCCCTTTTTGATGAAATTACTATTGCCATAGGTATCAACGCTGAAAAAAAATACATGTTTCCGTTGGAACAGCGAAAACGGTTTATTGAAGCCGCATTTGCTGATGAACCCAAAGTAAAAGTGATTACTTATGAAGGCTTAACTATTGACTTGTGCAAAAAAGAAAAAGCAGGGTTTATTTTGCGTGGCTTACGCAATCCGGCGGATTTTGAATTTGAAAAGGCCATTGCACATACCAATCGAAAGTTATCAAAGATTGAAACCGTGTTTTTATTAACTGCTTCACAAACGTCTTATATCAGTTCGAGTATTGTTCGTGATGTCATTCGAAATGGTGGTGATTATAGTGTTTTGGTTCCGGAATCGGTAAAGTTATAGTTGGCCGTCGCAGTTTTCAGTATATCCGAACTGACAACTGCGACTGCGACTGAAAACCTACTCCTCCTCTTTCTTGATTACTTTTCGAGCTATTTCTATTTTAAACTTTTTACCTTTCATTTTTTCGTCGCGGATGTTGGCTAAAAATTCTTTAACTTTTTTAGATTTTACAGCGGCAAACGATATGAAATCTTTTACTTCAATCAACCCTAAATCGCTTTTATCCAATTTTCCTTTTTGGGAAAAGAAACCTACGATATCAATTTTATTCAATTTATTTTTCTTTCCACCGCTGATGTAAATGGTTTGAAACTCGGGTGGTTTTGGCAACGTAGTGGCGTTTTCAACATTTAAAACCGGCATTCCATAATCTAAATAGTCCATTTTCTTTTCACTTTCGTGAGCTACCACATAAGCTGTTCCGGATGCTAACATTCTGGCCGTACGTCCGTTTCGATGTGTAAACTCTTCTTCTTTGGAAGGCAAATGATAATGAATCACGTGTTTCATTTCCGGGATATCCAAACCACGAGCGGCTAAATCGGTGGTGATTAAATAGGAGACACTTCCGTTTCTAAATTGGATCAACGCCCGTTCGCGTTCGTCTTGGTCCATTCCGCCATGATAATAGGTGGCATAAATTCCTTTTTCGTTTAACGAATCACTAATTCGCTCAGCAGCATCGCGGTGGTTGCAAAATACAATAGCGGCTTGCGATTTCAACGAACAAATTAATTTAAAAAGCGTATTGATTTTATCTTTTTCCTTTGAGACCACCATTCGCAACGATAAGTTATTATTTTCTTCTTCTGTTGGAATAAAATCTAAAACCGTTGGATGCAAAACTCCGGTATATTTTGGAATTTCAATAGCAGCCGTTGCCGAAACCAAAATGCGTTTGTTCAATTTGGTTAACCTTGAAATAATAAACGACATTTGTTCGTGAAAACCCAATTGCAACGATTTATCAAACTCATCTAGAACTAACGTTTGGATAGCATCCAGTTTGAAAGTTCCTCTATCGATATGATCGGCAATTCTTCCGGGAGTTCCAATTAAAACAGCGGGAGGATTGGATAAGTTTTTAATTTCCGTATCAATGGAATGACCACCATAGCAAACATTTACTTTGTAATCGGTCCCCATTTTTTTCCAAACTCCTTCAATTTGCAAACCCAGTTCGCGAGACGGCACCAAGATTAAACATTGAACGCTAGTACTTTCAGATTCCAATAGCTGAAAAATCGGCAATAAAAAAGCGAGTGTTTTTCCGGAACCGGTAGGTGACAGCAGCAGAACATTGGCATCATTTAAAATGGTTTCTTGTGCTGTTTCTTGCATCTCATTTAAGCTATCAATGCCTAAATTCAAAAGCAAATTGGTGGAATGTGGATTTGTGTACATTTTGCAAAGATAGTTGAAATAGTTTAGTGGTCAGTGGTCAGTATTAAGTAGTCAGTTTTTGAGAAGGAACACAGATGATAAAAATTTAAGAAATATAAAAAATATAGGATGTATTTTTAAAATTTCTTAAATTTTATAAATCTGTGTTCAAAAATTAATGGTTAATGAATTTAGAAGTTAATAAATTGGGATTTGGAATTACATGTAAGAGTCAATACATTTGGGAACATAAAACTATGCTATGCGGATATTATACTCACTTTTATTTTTAAGTTATTTCACTTCTTACAGTCAAAATTCCTCACAATTTCAAACCCCTTATGAAAAAGGAAATGGCAATCAAACGGCTACTTATGAAGAATTGATTGCTTTTTACCAACTTTTGGACAAGCAATTTGAAACCGTTAAAATGATTGAAATGGGTTTAACTGATTCCGGAGAACCGCTTCATTTGGTGCTTTTTGATGTGGATAAAAGATTTGAATTAGACACCACTCCAAAAAGCAAAGTTTTAATCAACAATTCTATACATCCCGGCGAACCTGATGGTAATGATGCCTCGTTACTCTATTTGAGAGATTTAGCAGTTGGAAAAGTCAAAGCTCCTAAGAATACGATTGTTGCTTTTATTCCTGCTTATAATATTGGTGGCACGTTGAATCGAAACTCATTTTCCAGAGCCAATCAAAACGGGCCGGAAGCGTATGGTTTTCGTGGCAACGCTAGAAACTATGACTTAAACCGTGATTTTGTGAAAAGTGATACCAAAAATGCACGAAGTTTTGCGGAAATTTTTCATAAAGTGAATCCTGAAGTTTTTATTGATAACCATGTGAGCAATGGTGCTGATTACCAATATGTTTTCACTTACATTCAAACCCAACATCAAAAACTAGGAACCAAAATCGGTGCCTTTTTACAAGATGAAATGACGCCTGCTTTGATGGCAGCTCTAAAAAAGAAGAAAATTGAAAGTGTACCCTATGTAACCGTTTATGGAGCAACACCCGAAAAAGGATTTAGTCAGATGATGGATTTACCAAGATATTCCACAGGCTATACGTCACTTTTTGGTACGATTGGCTACATGCCGGAAACTCATATGTTGAAAAAATATTCGGATCGCGTAAAAGTAACTTATGAATTTATGTTGGAAACCGTTGCTTTTGTTGACGCAAACAATTCCAAAATAAAAAAGCTTAAAAGTGACAATTGGAAGCAATTCACCACCAATTCCACCTACCCGATTCAATGGAAATTGGACAGTAGTATTGTAAAAAAAATTCCATTTTTAGGTTATGCATCCGGTTATAAAAAAAGTGATGTTACCGGTCAAGACCGTTTGTTTTATGATTCTAAAAAGCCGTTTGAAAAACAAATAGCTTATTATACGCATTATTTACCTTCAAAAGAAGTTGTGATTCCGAAAGCCTATGTCATTCCTAGATCGTGGTGGCCTGTTATTGATTTATTAAAAACCAACCAAATTGAAATGAAGCCATTACAACAAGATAGTTTGGTTAAGGTTGACTATTACCGCATTGTTGACTTTAAAACCAGTACAACTGCTTATGAAGGGCATTACAATCATTCTGCTACAAAAGTTTCGATACATCAAGACAAAATGCTTTTGAAAAAAGGAGATTATATTATTCCAACCCAACAACCCGGCATAAAATATTTAATGGAAACCTTAGAACCGGAAGCACCGGATTCCTTTTTCAATTGGAATTTCTTTGATGCCATTTTACAGCAAAAGGAAGGTTATTCTGCTTATGTTTTTGAAGATTTGGCCGCTGAATTATTAAAAAAAGATTTAAAATTAAAAAGTGATTTTGAAGCCAAAAAAAATGCAGAACCGGACTTTGCTTCTAATGGAAGAGCCCAATTGGATTGGATTTATAAAAATTCTGCGTATTATGAAAAAACGCATAATTTGTATCCTGTATATCGATTGTTAGAGTAGTTATACAAATTAAATGTAGTACTATTTAAGCACTTTTTTGTACAAAAAGTAATGAATTTATTGTACTTAGGCTTTAAATTTATTTTATTCCGTTTTCCTGAATTCCATTTTACGTTTCTTTAATGTCTTTCTTTAATAATAAAAAAGGTAAAATAATCCCTAAAGCAATTATAAATAATGAGTATTCTTTAAATGGTTCAACACGCAAATATTCTGGTATTAGTGGATTTTCTAGACTTCCAATTTTCGTAATTAACATAAGTAATCCTATTATAAAAGTAATGAAACAACTTAATAATATGATCAAATTATATTTTAGGATTTCTTCTAAACTATTTCTTTTTCTTTTAGAATTTAAAAATAATCCAAAAATTGGAATTAATGCTAATAAAAAATAATCGAGAGTATTTGTGTCAACACCGAAAAAGTAACCCGTTTTGTTATGAATAAATTCTGTAAGTCCAAAAACAGAAGTTGGGCCAAGTATAAAATTCAAAAAAATGAATATAACACATGATATTGCAAACGATAAGTAAAGATGCTTTTTATTAAACCTATTCAACATTTTTTATTTAAAATTCTCTAATTTATATACAATTCTAATTCAGCTAAACTATCGCACAAACAACATATTTATTCAAACAACAACTTAATATTCTCATACGAATTTTTTAAAGCCGTTTCTATTTCGGCTTGGTTTTTCCATTCTGCTTTTTCGATGCCTTCGTTGGCTTGTGGTATCATCACACCTGTGTGCGATGATTTCATTTCAAACCAATGGGTAATTTTCAGTTTATAGCGTCCGTTTCGTTTGAAAATATGGTATGTCTTTGGTAATTTTTTAATGATTTTTAATCCGGTGACTCCGGTTTCTTCTTCCACTTCACGAATGGCGGTATCTTCAATTTCTTCTCCTTTTTCAATTCCGCCTTTGGGTAAATCCCATTTTTTATTTCTAAAAATAAATAAAACTTCGTTGTTTTGGTTATACACCAAACCGCCTCCGGCTTTTTCTACAGGGATTTTTGTCTTTAATTTTTTAAGAATTTCTTTTTCATCGGGATGATATAAAAAAGCTTTATCCACTTTATTTTTAAAAATTTTGATGATAAGTTCTTTTATATCAATACTTTCTAACAAAAACAATTGAAAATCCGTTTCCTTTTGAATTTCATTTGTCAAAAAAAGTGGTTTGTCGTTCACAAAAACTTTATACATTTGTGGTATGATTTTTAATAAAGATACAGCAAAAAAAACTGCCGAATTGCTTTTACAAATAAACGCAATTAAATTAAATCCCAAAAATCCTTTTACATGGGCATCGGGATGGAAGTCACCCATCTATTGTGACAATAGGATTACACTCTCTTTTCCTCCAATCAGAAATTACATCAGAGAAGAATTTGCCAAAAACATTGAAAAGCACTATGGCAAACCTGATGTTATTGCCGGAGTTGCCACCGGTGCTATCGGAATTGGTATGCTTGTTGCGGAATACATGGGATTGCCTTTTGTTTATGTTAGACCGGAACCAAAAAAACACGGACGTCAGAATCAGATTGAAGGATTTCTTCAAAAAGGGCAAAGTGTTGTGGTGGTGGAAGATTTAATCAGCACGGGCGGCAGTAGTTTACTAGCCGTTGAAGCTTTAAAAGCCGAAGGTGCAGTTGTTAAAGGAATGGTTGCCATTTTTACGTATGGTTTTGATGTTTCGGTAACTAATTTTAAAAATGCCGGAGTGACTTTACATACTTTGAGTAATTATGACAATTTATTGGAGTTAGCCGTAGCCAAACAATACATTACGGAAGAAGAACAACATGCTTTGCAGGAATGGCGGGTGAGTCCCTCTACTTGGGGAGTTTAGTTTAAAAGTTGCGGGTTGCGGGTTGAAAATAATAATCTTAAAAATAAAAAATGAATATAGAAAGTCCGAAGGTTGCTGTAGAAAAATCAACTCAATATCTGTTTGATTCGTTGAGTGATGTGAAAAATTTTGAAAAATTAATGCCGGAGAGCATTGCCAAATTTGAAGTAACCGGTGAAGATTCGTTTATTTTTGGATTAAAAGGCATGCCGGAAATTAAATTAAAAATGAAAGAAAAAGTACCTACAAGCAAAGTTGTTTTGGGTGCTGCTTCTGACAAATTACCTTTTACTTTAACGGGTGCAATTATTCCGCTTTCTGAAACAAGTTCAGAAGTGCAGTTGACTTTTGATGGCGAATTTAACCCGATGATGGCGATGATGATTAAAGGGCCTATTTCAAAGTTTATTGAGACTTTGGCTGAAAATATGCACAAATTATAGTAAAATAACAGATAGTAAAACAAAAACCCTTNNAAGGGTTTTTGTTTTACTATCTGTTGAAGATTAAATTCCAATTTCGACCTGAAAACGTAAATACCAGTTGTTACGGGTTGATCCATTTGCAAAACTCAATTCATCAAATGAAAGTTCTGATTGAATTTTAAATGCATGTTCCCAAAAATATTTTGTGACACCAAAGCTATACTGTTTAGAATCCGGTGTAAAAGGTTTAATAATTTCATTTACTTTTTGATTTGAAAAACGTCCGATTAACTCGATGTTGTTCAAAAACAAATAACTTAATTGATAATCCATTCCTTCACCTACATAAATGTACTTAAACTGAGTGTTATCTTCAGGATTATAGGTAATTGGATCGTTTGCTGTACGGTTCATATAAGTTGTCATAAATGACCAACCGTCATATTTTATCATAGCATCTAATAGGACCGACTGCATGTTGCGTTTGTCAAACAGGTCATCTCCCAATTGACCTTGTGTAAATCTAGCCCTTATGTTTTTATGTAAAACGCCTGAAACCATGACTTTTGGAGTTGTTTCGCGAGCAATATCTCCCTCAAAATTGGTTCCATCTTTCGTAAAACTTCCAAACGGGAACAATTCAACTTTTCCGGTTAAAGCATAGCCATTATCCGGATTTTTGGTCACATTTCTTCCGTTACCGGTACTTATTGCTGTTTTTAAATTATAGGAAAACGCATCTTTCTTTTCATGTAAATAATAGGTTTGAATTCCGAAATCACGGTCAATATTAAAACGAGCATTATTAATTGTTCTATCCGTCAACTGAAGAGCTCCTGATGAATTCACACGTTGTCTGTTTCCGGGAAGTTTTGTTTGACCAAAAGCAATACTCCAATATTTATTTGGTCTGTAAAACATGACCGCATCACGAATGATGTTTACGTTTTCTCCATCTTCAATTACACCAACATCGCCCGGAGCAAATGACAATTGAATGGCATACAAAAACTTTGGATTTCCAACAAAACCATCAAAACGCAAACGCAACCTTCTGATTTGACCGTCTATAATTTCATCTTGATCTTCCAACTCTATATAACTCATTCTATTTTGCATTCTGAAACGAATGTTTAATTGAAAAATACTATCGGGAGATGTCAAACCTAACCCCCTACCGTAATTGTAATAGGGCAATGTAGCCAGTTTTAAATCATTGTCTTTTGTACTAAACTGAATGTCTTGAGCTACTGATAACAAGGATGTTAATCCTAAAAAAAGCACTAAAAATCTTTTCATTATGTTGTGTTGAATTGTTGCCGCAAAAGTAATTTAATTTTTGATATGTAAAAGTTTTGTAAACGGATTGTTACCTTTGCAAAAAAAAAGTATGTCAAACTTATATTTAGGCTATCATTTTACGGTTGAACCAAAAGAATTGGGCTGTGAAATTCTAGTTGCCGAGCTGGGCGAAAAAGCTTTTGAGAGTTTTATTGAAACTGATTTTGGAATTACCGCTTATGTGCAAAAAGAACTTTGGGATGATTCCATTTTGGATGATATTTATATTTTAAATTCCCCTGAATTTACGATAAGTTATGTGGTTGAAGAAATCGAGCAAGTGAATTGGAATGAAGAATGGGAAAAAAACTTTGAACCCATTGATGTGGACGGAACATGTCATGTAAGAGCTCCTTTTCATCCAAAAACAGATGCTAAATATGATATTGTTATTGAACCCAAAATGAGTTTTGGAACCGGACATCATGAAACCACTCACATGATGATTCAACATTTACTGGAAAATGATTTAACGGATAAAACCACTCTTGACATGGGATGTGGCACAGCCATTTTAGCGATTTTAGCCGAAATGAAAGGAGCAAAACCCATTGATGCCATTGATATTGACAATTGGTGTTATTTGAATTCTATTGAAAATGCCTTACGAAATAATTGCCATCATATCAGCGTTTATGAAGGTGATGCCTCACTATTGGTTTATCAAAAATATGATGTGATTATTGCCAACATCAATCGAAATATTTTATTAAACGATATGGCTACATATGTGAATTGTTTAAATCAAAATGGTTTATTATTTTTGAGTGGGTTTTATACAGAAGATATCCCGGCTATAGATGCGGCTTGTACTGCATTAGGATTGACGCTTCAAAAAACGTTAGAAAGAAACAATTGGGTTAGTTTGAAGTATGAGTTGGGAGTTTAAGATGGGAGATGGGAGATGGGATTATATGAAAAATCTAATAATCTAAAAATTAAAATGAGTACGATTGAAAAAGTAAAAGAAGAAGTTTCGGTTAAGGAATTATTGGGAAATAATTTTGAAATTATTCTTTTTAATGATGATGTCAATACTTTTGATCACGTCATTGAAACGTTAATTCGAGTTTGTAATCATGAAGCTTTACAGGCCGAACAATGTGCTATTTTGGTTCATTACAAAGGAAAATGTGCCGTTAAAACGGGTAGTTATGATGAGTTAGAACCGCAATGCACCCAATTATTAGAAGCAGGATTAAGTGCAGAAATTCAATAGTTAAGCTTTGGAACAGTACGGAAAAATATTGCTCATTGCAATGCCGATTTTTTTGGTACTGATTGTTATTGAAAAAATATACGGCTATTATAAAGGAGAAGATACCGTTCCTCTTATGGATGGGATTTCCAGTTTGAGTTCCGGAATTACCAATGCAACTAAAGATGTTTTGGGCATCAGTTTAACTTTGATTTCCTATAATTGGTTTGTTTCCAAAGTAGCATTATTTACTATTGAAAATACTTTTTTAACGTATGCTATCGCTTTTATAGTTATTGATTTTTATGGCTATTGGACACACCGATGGTCGCATCAAATTAATATTTTTTGGAACAAGCACGCCATTCATCACAGTAGTGAGGAATTTAATTTGGCTTGTGCTTTACGCCAATCGATTTCTTCTTTTGTCAATTTGTTTACTTTCTTGTTGTTGCCGGCTGCTTTTTTTGGAGTTCCTTCCATTGTGATTGCAACTGTTTTACCGATCCATTTATTTCTTCAATTTTGGTACCACACCAAACACATTGACAAAATGGGTTTTTTGGAAAAAATAATCGTCACTCCTTCTCATCATCGGGTGCATCATGCCATTAATAAAGAATATTTGGACAAGAATCACGGACAAATATTCATCATCTGGGACAAACTTTTCGGCACCTTTCAAGAAGAATTAGATGCTGTTCCTCCTGTTTACGGCATCACACGTCCGGCACAAACATGGAATCCCATTAAGATAAATTTTCAGCATTTGTGGTTGTTGTGCAAGGACGCTTGGCGTGCTGAAAAATGGGTGGACAAGCTCAAAATTTGGTTCATGCCAACAGGTTGGCGACCGGAACATTTTGAAGAAAAATATCCCGTTCAAAAAATTGAAGATGTGTATCATTTTGAAAAATACAATCCGATACATTCTGAAAGATTAAAATATTGGTCGTTGTTTCAACTATTTGCCACACTTGGATTGGTGAGCTATTTTTTTGCGAACATTGGCACCCTTGCTCCAACACAATTGTTGCTTTATGGTTTGTTTGTTTTTATTACCATTTATAGTTATAGTGAATTGATGGATACTAACAAAACGGCACTCTTGTGGGAAGTTTTAAAAGTAACTTTTGGTTTTGGTTGTCTGTATTTTTTTAACGACTGGTTTGGAATCAGCAACAACATCCCTTTCGGAAACCTTTTGATTTCAATTTATTTACTGTTTTCACTTATGGTGACTTTTTATTTTGTCAATCAAGAATTTAAGTCATACTCCGAATTGAAAATAAAAGACAGACTCCGCTCATAAAGTATCTGTACCGTCCTTTTATTTTTTATCACCTATCCTCCTACTAGTTTAAAACGAATCCAGTTTTGATTTTGTTATGGATTTTAGTTTTTTTAGTATCTTTAAAAATTAATCGTTTAAAAAATGTTGCGAAATTTTATTCATTTCTCATTACTATCTCTTATTTTCTTTACTACTCCGTTATTGGCTCAAGATTTACCGCCAATCACTAAATATTCCACAACCGAATATGGTGCAGGTTATCAAAACTGGATGATTGCACAGGATGCTGACCATTTTTTGTATTATGCCAACAACGAAGGTTTATTGGAATTTGACGGTTCGGTATGGACGTTATATCCATCACCCAACGAAACCATTTTACGTTCGGTAACCGTCATTGGCGAGCGGATTTACACCGGTTGTTATATGGAGTTTGGCTATTGGGTTCGCAATAAAAAAGGCCGTCTGGAATACACCTCGTTGAGTGACAAAGTAAAAGCAAAGATTGTAGATGACGAGCAATTTTGGACTATTTTAGACTTTGACCATTGGGTGATTTTTCAATCGTTGAACCAACTTTTTGTTTATGATACCAAGACAGAATCGTTCCAAATTATCAGTCCGAAAAGCGGTCTATTCAAAGCATATATTGTCAACAATTCTATTTATTATCAAACTGTTAGTGAAGGATTATTTGAAATTGAAAACGGTAAAAGCAAGTTAATCAGCAACGATTCGTTTTTCATCACCAATAAAATTGTTTCACTGAGCCAGGTTAAGGGAGCTTTTTTGGTTATTACCCAATTTAATGGTTTTTACAGTTATAGTGATTCGAAAATTATGAAGTGGAAAACCGATATCGACCAAGAATTGATCTCCAGCAGTATTTATTGCTTCCATATTTTAAGAGACGGAACAATAGCTATCGGAACGGTTTCCAACGGTATTTATGTGTTATCGAATGACGGCAAGAAAATCTATCATATTAATCAAAACAAAGGGATTAGTAACAACACAGCACTTTCGCTTTTTGAAGACCATGATTCTAACATTTGGATAGGTTTGGATAACGGCATCAATTGTATCAATTTAAAATCTCCCATTCGAAGTTATGTAGATAAAACCGGAGTTTTGGGGACAGTATATGCTTCCATAGTTCACCAAGGTAAATTATATATTGGCACCAATCAGGGATTGTTTTATAAAAATCAAGACGCACTTGGTGATTTCAATTTTGTCAACGGAACCAACGGACAAGTATGGTCTTTATTTTCTCATGACGGCAAACTTTTTTGTGCTCATGATTTTGGCACTTTTATCATTGAAAATCTAGCCGCTAAAAACATTTATACCTCCTCGGGAACTTGGAAATTTTTAGAACATCCTACCAATAAAAATTTACTACTTCAAGGTAATTATTATGGTATTTCTGTACTTGAAAAAGTAAACAACACCTGGAGGTATCGCAACAAGATTTCCGGATTTGATTTTTCTTCTAAATATTTTGAAAGTACAGGTAGTGATGAACTCATTGTTAGTCATGAATACAAAGGCGTTTACCATATAAAAATGAATGCCGATTGGACCAAAGTTTTGCAATATGACACTTTTACTTTTCCTGAAAAAGGAAAGAATGCAGGACTAACGAAGTTCAATTCAAAAATTTATTATGCCTACAAAAATGGAATTTTTGTGTACAATCCAAAAACCAAACAATTTAAAAAAGATGAAAATCTGAGTAAAGTGTTTGAAAAAGACGAATACATCTCGGGTAAATTGATGGTGGATCATTCGGATAAACTTTGGTTTTTTACTAAAAATTACATCAACAATTTCTCTTTCGGCAAATTGAGTTCCGAGTTAAAACACAGTATTATTCCTATACCTTCTTCGATGACCAATTCGATGTTGGGTTATGAAAATATCACACAAATTTCGAATGCTCTTTATTTAATTGGAACTACAGATGGCTATAACACCATAGCGGTTGATGATCTCTATTTCAATAAATATAGAATTTATATCAAAAACATCATGGTGAACAAGCAAAATGACTTGTTCCATTATGTCTCGTTAACTGAAAATGGGACATTTAAACCCAAAGAAAATAATATTACTTTTAACTTCACTGTTCCGGAATACAACAAATATGTCAATGCTGAATACCAGTATCTACTAGAAGGTTTGCAAGAAGATTGGAGTTCTTGGAGTACTGAATCGAATGTGAATTTTAAAAATTTAAACCCCGGAAGTTATGTTTTTAAAGTACGGGCTAAAATAGGCAGCACCATATCAGAGAGCCTAGCAAGTTATACGTTTGAGATAGACAAACCTTGGTATTCAAGCAATTTGGCAGTACTTCTGTATATCATACTATTCTTTGTTTTGGTCTATTTTATCAATAAATCCTATAAACGTTACTACAAAAAACAACAAGAAAAATTGATTGAAGAAAACAACCGATTATTGGAAATTAAAGAATTAGAAACCGAACAAGAATTGATGCGAATCAAAAACCAACAATTGGAACACGATTTTGAAACCAAAAACAAAGAATTGGCTGCTTCTACGATGACATTAATCAAAAAGAACGAACTCCTGACTCTTATCAAAGAAGACTTGAAAAAAACTTCGGAAGCCAATCAAAATAGAAGCATCAAATCAGTTATTTCTACTATCAGTAAAAACATCAATGAGGAAGATACTTGGAATGTCTTTAAAGATGCTTTCAATAACGTTGATAAAGATTTCTTAAAGAAGATAAAAGCGGAACACTCCTCATTAACTCCAAATGATTTACGACTTTGTGCGTATTTGCGATTGAATCTTTCGTCTAAAGAAATTGCACCCTTATTGAATATATCGGTGCGAAGTGTGGAAATCAAACGCTACCGTTTACGCAAAAAAATGGATTTACCCCATGAACAGGGATTAGTAGAGTATATTTTGTCTATTTGAGCAGTGTGATAATTAGTGATTAGCCACTGACCTTTCAGTCTTTAGGTTATTTGGATGTAACGGATTAATACGGATTTTGAAAGTTCGCAATTAGTATGATTTATTCCAATATAAAACTCACGCTAACATTCACAAGGATTTCAATTTCACCAATCGCAATGGTTTCACGATTTGCATCTGAATCTTGTGCCATTTCCATGGCATAAGCATTTTTATACATTGGAGGAAAATAACCTGCTGAATTATCATTTATCTGAATTGCTTTCCCCACTTTTTGACCTAATGGACTAGTAAAATCCTCTGCTTTCTTTTTGGCATCTAAAACAGCTTCTTTTCTGGCTTGTGCTTCCAATTCTGCCATTTTAGAAGATTTGAATTCTACATTTGAAATTCTATTTACTCCTTGACCCATTAAACCAATAATCATTTCATCATATTTTGTCAAATCTTTTAAGGTAATCGTAGTGGTTTGAGAGGCTTGGTAATTGGTTTGTTTTTTTTGGTAATCATACACCTGATTTAAACTCACTTGGGTAGTTTTAAAATCCGCTGTTTTTGCTTCGTATTTTTTTAGAAATTTTATAACTTTATCTGCAGTAATATCATTCTCATTCTTTACTGTTTTGGCATCCTTACCGGAATTTTGAATACCAATGATAATGACAGCCCTATCCGGCACCACTTTAATTTTACCTTGTCCGTTAACCGAAATTTGGGGGATTTGTTTGATTTCCTGTGCTTGAATAAACGTTTGAGAAACCAAAAATAAAAGAACTACTATTTTTTTCATGATTATAAATTTTTATCATTTTCCCTGAACCAATTAACATGCCAGAAATAATTGTTTCAACTATTACTTTTAAATTTTACCGGATTTTGCCAAAATAAACAAAATGATGATGGGTATTGCTAAAAGAACCACCATAAATGTGTTTTCTACAAACAAATGTGGTTGATTAAATAACGTGATGGCATAACCACCAATAGCTCCACCAAAATGAGCCGTATGACCAATATTATCTCGTCTGGATTTCATGCCATAAATGGAATACAGCAAATATCCGATACCAAAAACATAAGCAGGAATTGGAATAGGTATAAAAAACAAATACAAATTCATATCCGGTTTAAGTAATATTGCAGCATACAAAACCCCTGTTACCGCTCCTGATGCACCAACAGCCCTATAATGAAACTCATCTTTGTGAAATTGTAAGGTTAATAAGCTTCCGCAAATTAAGCTTCCAAAATAAACCAATAAGAATGAAAGGGTTCCTAAATTTGAAATGACAACGGGAGCAAAGAAAAAAAGTGTAATCATATTGAACGCCAAATGAGCCATATCAACATGCAAAAAAGCCGATGTAATCATTCTCAAACTTTCACCGGAACGAATACTACCAATATGAAATTCATATTTTCTAAAAAAATAATCATCTTGAAATGCTTTATAACTTATTAAAACATTGGCCACAATAATTACAATCAAGATAGCTGTCATTTTATACTTTTTAATTTTTGTAAAAATAGTAATAGTTTTTTAGCTTTTTAGAAACCAATATTTATAAAATTAGAATAAGCCGTATATTTGCGTAAAAATAAATACATGCAATTTTTATTATATGTAGTATTGTATCCCCTACTTTGGATTATTTCAATACTTCCGTTTCCTGTCTTTTATGCTTTTTCGGATTTGGTTTGTTTTTTTACTTACCGTGTTTTTGGTTACAGAATAAAAACCGTTCGAAAAAATTTAGAAATAGCTTTACCTCATTTATCGGTTGCGGAACAAAAATCCATAGAAAAGAAGTTTTACAGTCACATGTGTGATTTATTTTTAGAAATGATCAAAACCATGACGATTTCTAAAGCGGAAATGGATAAACGTTTTGTGATTTCTAATCTTTCATTGATGCAAGAAATAGAGCAAAACGGAAAGAGTATTGCTATTATGACTTCACATTATGCGAGTTATGAATGGTCTATTTCCATCAACAACAAGCTTTCTCACGAGTCGTTTGCCATTTATAAAAAAATATCCAATCCCTATTTTGACAAACTAATTCGAAAAATCCGATCAAAATTTGGTGCTACTTTAATCAATACTAAAGAGACAATTCCAACGATTGAATCCAATTTTGCAAAAGGAATAAAAAGCATTTATGGTTTTGCGAGTGATCAATCTCCAAGAGCTTCAAGAGCTATTCATTGGGATACTTTTTTTGGTATTGAAACACCAGTGCAGACCGGAGCAGAAATTTTAGCCAAGAAATATGATATGGTTATGGTTTACATGCACATTAAAAAAGTAAAACGCGGTTATTATGAATGTCGTTTTGAACTCATGTCTGATAATCCGAAAAGTGTTCCTGATTTTGAGTTAACCACGCTTTTCATGAGAAAAGTGGAAGCTCAAATATTGGAAGCTCCAGAATATTATTTGTGGACGCACAAACGCTGGAAACACAAAAGGCAAGTTAGCTAATTACAGAAACCAACTTTTTACCATTTCTTTTTCAGGGATTGTATCGTTTTTATGGTAGAAATTATTGGTTTTCCCATCATAAATATAGTCTTCGCTCCACGTTTTGTGGTTGGCTGCTACTTGTTTGATGCTTTCGCAAACTTTCTTAATCTCTTCTGACGTAGTAGTAGGATGAATGGACATTCTGATCCAACCCGGTTTTTTAATTAAATCGCCTGAGGTAATTTGACACACCAAATCATTGGATGTTTGTTGGTCCACATGCAACAAATAATGTCCATAAGTTCCGGCACAACTACATCCGCCACGGGTTTGAATACCAAAACGATCGTTTAGCATTTTTACACCCAAATTAAAATGCAACTCATCAATATAAAACGAAATTACACCCAATCGGTTTTGGTGTTGACCGGCTAAAATTTTAATATTTTCAATAGCCCCTAATTGTTCGAAGATATAGGCTACCAATTCATGTTCGCGTTCTAAAATATTTTGAACACCCATTTTTTCTTTTAGTTGAATGGCTAAAGCGGTTTTAATCACTTGCAGAAATCCTGGCGTTCCTCCATCTTCTCTGTCTTCAATATTGTCGATGTATTTGTGTTCACCCCAAGGATTTGTCCAGCTTACGGTTCCGCCACCCGGACAATCAGGCACATTGTTTTTATATAAATTTTGATTAAACACCAAAACGCCTGAAGTTCCAGGACCACCTAAAAACTTGTGTGGTGAAAAGAAAATGGCATCCAAATAACTTTCCGGATCTTCGGGATGCATATCAATTTCAACATAAGGTCCGGAACAGGCAAAATCCACAAAACACACCCCGTTGTTTTGGTGCATTAACTTGGCCACCTCGTGATAAGGCGTTCTGATTCCTGTTACATTGGAGCATGAAGTAATTGACGCAATTTTAAAAACACGGTCTTGGTATTTTTCAACTAATTTTTTTAATTCGTTACTACAAAACAACCCTTCGTCATCAGCAGGAATTACCTCCACATCGGCAATAGTTTCCAACCACGATGTTTGATTGGAATGGTGTTCCATGTGCGAAATAAAAACAATTGGTTTTAACGCATCAGGAATCGTAGTAAATTCTTTTAAATTTTCAGGAATTCGCAAACCTAAAATGCGTTGAAACTTATTCACAACACCCGTCATTCCGGTTCCGTCAGTAATTAAAACATCATTTGAATTGGCATTGACATGCTTTTTAATGATATTTCGTGCTTCGTGGTAAGCCATGGTCATCGCCGTTCCCGTAATGGTGGTTTCTGTATGTGTATTGGCTACAAAAGGCCCAAACTGATTCATCAACTTCTCTTCAATGGCACGATACAATCTTCCGCTTGCTGTCCAATCCGTGTAAATAATTTTTTGTTTTCCGAAAGGGGAACTAAATTCTTGGTCAATTCCGATGATATTATTTCGAAATTGTTGAAAGTAAAGTTCTAATTGTGTTGCAGTTTCATTGGTAACCATAACTTGAATGTTTGGGCAAAGATACATTAATTAAAAAAAAACGAAAGCGTTAGTTGTGTTCTATTTAAGGAAATAACAAGTTGGTTAGAATTCGTTATACCTATCTCTTTGTTTCGCTTTCTAAAGATAATTTTATAGTTTCACTTAATGGAATCTCTTTAAAAGTAAGTTGTTCTATCATTCTATCCGTAAATAAAATACCATTTAAATGGTCAATCTCATGTTGAAAAATAACGGCAGTAAAACCTTCAATAACTTCTTGTTTAAAATTCCCTTTTGCATCGAAATAAGAAATTTGTATGGTATAATTTCGATACACATCACCACGTTCATCAGGTATGGACAAACAGCCCTCTGCTCCTTTTCGAATTAAATTGGAACGCCAAACGATTTTTGGATTCACATAATATTCAAAGGGTTCATTGGGTTTATCAAAACGTTGCACCCAAATTATATTTTTATTAATGCCTACTTGAGGAGCGGCAATTCCCACTCCGGGTCTGGCGGGATCACGCATGGCCAGATACATTCGTTTGGCTAAAACCGGAATTAGCTTGTCTTTGGGATTAATATCCGTTGAAACAGCTTTCAGAATTTTCAAATCTGCTGAATCTGTGACTTGCGTCACGCGTAACATCTCCGTTTCCGGACCGGAAAGAATCAAATCTCGTTCTACTTTTGAAAAGCTTTGCGAAAAAGCGGTCATCGAAACCAGTAAAACTACCAAAAACAAACTTACTTTTTTCATCCTATTATGTGTTTACAATTGCTTCAATTTCTTGAATAATTCGCAATGCCAGAGCATCGGCATCATGTTGTGTTGGTGCTTCCGTATAAATACGAATGATCGGTTCTGTATTTGATTTTCGCAAATGCACCCATTCTGACGGGAAATCTATTTTTACGCCATCAATCGTACTAATTTTCTCGTGAGCATATTTTTTTGAAATGGTTTCTAAAATCGCATCCACATCGATTTGCGGCGTCAATTCAATTTTGTTTTTGCTCATATAATACTGCGGATAGGAAGCTCTCAATTCTGCAACTGTCACATCCAAAGCAGCCAAATGTGTTAAAAATAAAGCGACACCAACGAGACTGTCTCTTCCGTAATGCGATTCCGGATAAATGATACCGCCATTACCTTCACCACCGATGATGGCATTGGTCGCTTTCATTAACTCCACTACGTTTACTTCGCCAACCGCACTGGCTTGATAGTTTCCGTTGTGTTTTAACGTGATATCTCTTAAGGCTCTTGACGAAGACAAATTAGAAACCGTATTTCCGGGTGTTTTACTCAATACATAATCGGCACAAGCCACTAAGGTATATTCTTCGCCAAACATTTCCCCGTCGTTGGAAATAAATGCCAAACGATCTACGTCAGGATCCACCACAATTCCGAAATCGGCTTTTTCGGCTACCACTAATTCACAAATGTCTCCCAGATGTTCTTTTAAAGGTTCCGGATTGTGCGGAAAATGTCCGTTGGGTTCGCAGTATAACTTAACGACCTCAACACCCATTTGTTCTAATAATTTTGGGATGATTACACCTCCTGAAGAATTCACACCATCAACCACCACTTTAAATTTTCTTTTGGCAACTGCTTCTACATCAACCAAAGGTAAATTCAACACCTCATCGATATGAATATCCATATAAGCATCATTTTCAGTAATGGTTCCTAAATCATCTACTGCTGAAAACTCAAAAGCTTCCGCTTCGGCTATTTCTAAAATTTTTGCTCCTTCAGCTCCATTTAAAAACTCCCCTTTTTCATTTAATAATTTCAAGGCATTCCACTGTTTTGGATTGTGAGAAGCAGTAAGGATAATTCCACCGTCGGCATTTTCTAAAGGAACAGCAATTTCTACCGTTGGCGTTGTAGACAATCCCAAATCAATCACATCAATTCCTAAACCTACCAAGGTATTCAACACCAAATTGTGAATCATTGGGCCTGAAATTCGGGCATCGCGACCAATTACTACTTTTAGTTTCGAGTTCCGTCCAGAAGTTTCGGGAGCAGGTTGCGAATTTTTTAAAAAAGTGCCATACGCTGAAGCAAATTTAACGGCATCCACCGGGGTTAAATTATCGCCTACTTTACCGCCAATGGTTCCACGAATTCCTGAAATTGATTTTATAAGTGTCATTATGAATCTGATTATATTTTATACAATTTAAAAACTAAAGAAGCAAAGATAAAGAATTGCCATTTTGTAAAACTGATTAAAAATTCAAAATTTAAATTATTAATTCTTAATTTAGGCAAATGAATTTTCTGGCACATATCTTTCTCTCCGGTGAAAACGATTTTATTAAAATCGGTAATTTCATGGCAGACGGCATTCGTGGCAATGATTATCTGGAATTTCACCCTGATATTCAAAAAGGAATTATTTTGCATCGGGCCATTGATACCTTTACAGATGCTCATCCTATTTTCAGAAAAAGCAAGCATCGTTTACACGAGAAATACGGTCACTATTCCGGTGTGATTATCGATATTTTTTATGACCATTTTTTGGCTAAAAATTGGTCCGATTATTCCAACGAAAGTTTAGAAGCTGTAGCCGCCAATTTTTATGAACTTTTGAAATCCAATTATGACACTTTAACCGAACGCACCAAAAACATGATGCCGTATATGATTGCCCGAAACTGGTTTGTAAGTTATGCTTCCATTGAAGGATTATCCATGATTTTATTTCAAATGGATCATCGCACTAAAAATAGAGTTGCCATGCATGAATCGATAGTAGAACTCAAAGAATTTTACTCAGAATTTGAAGATGAATTTACTCGCTTTTTTGAAGAAATTCGATTACATTGCAATGAAAAATTAGCCGCTTTATGAAAAAATGCTTGTTGTTTTTATTTTTTGTTTTCTTAAGCTGTAAAACAGAAAAGAATACTGTTGAGCCAACAGGTTTAGTTACTTCAAAAGCCATGGTCGTTTCGGCTCGTGAAGAAGCTTCTCAAATTGGCGTTCAGATTATGAAACAAGGAGGCAACGCCTTTGATGCGATGATTGCCACGGAATTGGCCTTAGCAGTTTCTTATCCCTATGCCGGAAATATTGGCGGTGGCGGCTTTATGGTGTATCGAAAATTCAATGGTGAAACGGGGAGTTTAGATTATCGAGAGAAAGCTCCTATGGCGGCAACAAAATACATGTATTTGGATGAAAAAGGAGAGGTAATCAAAGGATTAAGTACAGAAACCGGTTTGGCCGTTGGCGTTCCGGGTACGATAGCCGGTGTTTTTGAGGTGCATAAAAAATATGGCACTTTATCCATGGAAACCATTCTGAAACCGGTTATTGCTTTAGCCCGAAAAGGCGTTGTGGTTACAAAAAAACAAGAAGAGCGATTACAGAAATACAGACCCTCCATTATCAAAGCGAATGGGCCTGAAACTTTATTTTCGCAACCTTTCAAAACTAATGACACCATTAAATATGAAGCCTTAGCCCATACGTTGGAACGCATAGCTAAAAACGGACGGGATGAATTTTATAAAGGAGAAACAGCTCAAAAGTTGGTTGCTTATTTGCAATCCAAAGGCAGCATTATTACCATAGAAGATTTGTCTTTGTATGAAGCCAAATGGCGTAATCCGATTGTGACCGGTTATCGGGATTATAAAATTATTTCAATGGCACCACCAAGTAGTGGCGGTATCACTTTAGGTCAGATTTTAAAAATGATAGAACCTTATGATTTAAAAGAAATGGGCCATAATTCAGAAAGCTACATTCAAGTTTTGGTAGAAGCCGAACGACGAGCTTATGCGGATAGAAACCATTTTTTGGGTGACCCTGATTTTGTGAAAATACCGACCCAAGAACTTTTGGATGCTACCTATTTGAAAGAACGAATGGCTACATTCTCCTTTGAAAAAGCTACAAAATCCGAAAAAATTTCAAACGGAACCATTGTTTTTTCTGAAAGCACAGAAACGACACATTATTCGATTGTAGATTCGTTTGGCAATGCCGTTTCGGCAACAACTACTATCAATGATGCTTACGGTTCGAAATTGTATTGTGATGAATTGGGCTTTTTTTTAAATAATGAAATGGATGATTTTTCAGCCAAACAAGGTGTACCTAATATGTTTGGTTTGGTAGGATCTGATGCCAACAGCATCGCTCCACAAAAAAGAATGTTGAGTTCTATGACACCCACTATTGTTGAAAAAAACGGACAATTGTTTATGGTGGTAGGAACACCAGGAGGTTCAACAATTATCACTTCGGTATTGCAAACGATTTTAAATGTTATAGAATTTGATATGAGTATGCAAGAAGCTGTTGATGCACCTCGTTTTCATCACCAATGGTTACCTGATGAAGTGGTTTTTGAACCTGAAAATTTTCAGAAAGAAATTCTCAAAAATTTAAAGTCAAAATCGTATAAAGTTAATCAAAAACAGACACCAATTCTTGGAAAAGTTGATGCCATTTTAGTTTTACCCGATAAGAAACTGGAAGGTGGAGCAGATTCCAGAGGTGATGATAAAGCTGTTGGATTTTAAATAAATTCTATCTTTACTTTTTTAAAGAACTTTTATGTCTAACCCAAAAAAATCAGGTCTGAAAAATTTCATTCGGAAAAACTTTCGAAGGTTGGAAGGGTTTGTCTTTTATTTAAAAACATTTCTTTCTCCGAGACAGTTTATTTATTTGGCTTGTTTTTTAGTGGGTATTTCTTCTGCGTTGGCGGTTATCCTTTTAAAAACATTTGCCCATTGGGTTTATGTTTTTGCTCAATATATTGATTCCATTTTGCATTTGCCTTACAGTAATAGTACGCTTCCCATTATTGGAATTGTATTGACTGCTTTTGTGATCAAAAAATTTTTAGGCGGATCCATTGAGAAAGGTACTTCTCAAATTATGTATGCTGTGGCCAAAAAATCGGGTATCATGCCACGAAAGCAAATGTATGCACAAATCATTACCAGTTCGTTAACTGTAGGTATGGGAGGTTCGGCAGGTTTAGAATCTCCAATTACCATAACGGGAGCGGCTTTTGGGAGTAATTTTGCTCAGAATTACCGCTTGAGTTATAAAGACAGAACGTTGCTTTTGGCTTGTGGTGTTGCCGCCGGAATTGCAGCTGCTTTCAATGCTCCCATAGCCGGTGTTTTGTTTGCTATTGAAGTGGTATTAATGGATGTTAGTATTACCGCATTTATACCTATTATGATTTCATCTGCCACAGGTGCTATTGTTTCAGCTGTTCTTTTGAGAGAAGATATATTGCTTACGTTTAGTCGACAGATCGAGTTTGATTACCACAATCTACCTTTTTATATATTGCTTGGGGTTATGTCGGGTTTTGTATCCATAAATTATGCCCGAACTTTTCGAAAAATTGAGCATTATTTTGAGAAGATGAAAATGGGTCCCATCCGAAAAGCGTTATTTGGTGCAAGTATGTTAGCGGTGTTGATTTTCTTTTTTCCAACGCTGTTTGGTGAAGGATATTCCAGTATTAAAATACTTTCCTCATTGCACCCCGAGCAGATTTTAGACAATACGGTTTTACAAAATTTCAAAGACAATACATGGATATTATTACTCTTTGTTGGAGCTACCATGTTAATTAAAGTTTATGCCACCAGTATCACATTAGGTAGTGGCGGTAACGGCGGTAATTTTGCTCCTTCCCTATTTGTGGGCTCCTATTTGGGATTTTTTGTGGCTTCTTTTGTCAATATGTTTGACTATTTTAAATTACCTGTTTCTAATTTTACTATGGTTGGCATGGCCGGGATACTAAGTGGCTTGTTTCATGCACCGTTGACGGCTATTTTCTTAATTGCAGAAATCACCAGCGGCTACAGTTTGATGATTCCTTTGATGCTTGTTTCATCAATCAGTTTTGCTATTTCTAAACGATATGAACCCCATTCTTTTGACATTAAAAACTTAGCAGATAAAGGCGATGTTTTTACAGACGATCGCGATCGGAATATTTTATCCGGAATTGCTGTTTCCCGATTGATACAAAGTCCGATTCAAACCTTGACATTGCAACCTTCATTAGAAGAATTGACCTCAAAAATTGCAGGCTACAACCAAATGCTTTTTCCTGTTGTTGATGCTAAAAATCATTTGTTGGGCATTATTGAATTTGATGAAATAAAGACACATCTTTTTAATCCTTACAACGTAAAATTCACAACAATCAAAGACGTGATGCGAGCTCCAAAAGAAATTATAGCCTATGATGAAACAGCAGAAACCATTATGGAAAAATTTGAAAATTCAAAAACAGACTATTTACCGGTAGTTAAAAATAAAGAAGTAATAGGTATCATTTCCAAAAATGCATTGCTTGAAGCGTATCGCGAAAAACTGAAAAACATTATAATTGAATAATATCTTATTATCGGATAATAAATTTTTTATTCCAACCGATAATTAGTATCTTTGTGGGGTTATGAGGAAAATAGATACCTCTTATAGGATTGAATTTCAATCAACTTTTGAACGATTGTATGATAAACTGGCGGTTTTAAAACAAAGCAGACCGCTACCGGCTATTGCTTTGCGAAAAATCAAGGAATCATTAACGATTGAGTGGACCTATAATTCTAACAGTATCGAAGGGAATACCTTGACACTGCGAGAAACACAGATGTTACTTCAAGAAGGAATCACTGTAAAAGGAAAATCACTTCGGGAACATTTTGAAGCAAAAAATCACGAAAAGGCGATTGATTATTTGTATACGTTGGTTGATGAAAAGTATGCTTTGCGAAGTATTGATATTTTAAGTTTACACGGATTGGTACTCCGTATGATTGAAGATGATTTTGCAGGAAGAATTCGCAATGGAGGTGTTCGTATTACCGGAGCCAATTTTGTTCCTCCTAACGCCAATAAAGTCTCTGATTTGCTGGATGAGTTAATTGATTTTATCAATACCAATCCGCTTGAATTGAATGATATTGAATTAGCCACTGTATTTCATCACAAACTCGTTTGGATTCATCCTTTTTTTGATGGTAATGGAAGAACCGTTCGTTTAGCAATGAATTTATTATTGATGCGAAAAGGATTTCCGCCCGCCATCATTTTAAAAAATGACCGAAAGAAATATTATGAAGCACTCAATCAAGCCAATCAGGGCAATTATCAAAAATTGATTCTGTTAATGAGTCAGGCTTTGGAACGCACTTTAAATATTTACATCAGTTCCTTACCTGACAATGATTATGATTTTCAGGAAATTTCCAATATTGTTAATGAACCGGATTCGCCATACGGTCAAGAATACATCAGTTTATTGGCCCGACAAGGAAAAATTGATGCTCATAAGGAAGGAAGAAATTGGTTCACCACAAAAAAAGCGATTGAGGATTATATGGCGAATAGGAAAAGGAAAAAATAGTGGTCAGTAGTCAGTTATTAGTGGTCAGTAGCTGCTTACTAAAAACTGAACACTGAACACTTAATTCTGAATACTACTTACTCTTCTCTCCCACAAAATAATCACTTGTGCTTTTAAACAACACATTAAACGTAGTGAGACTACCATAAATTCTAGTGATATATTGTTGTAGGTCAATTTTTTCTGCTTCGTCTAAATTACTTGAATTTATCTTTTGTTCCATCACTCTGATTCTGTCGCGAACCATTGTAATTTTGTGAAAGAACGTATCAATAGGCACTTCTTTATTTTGAGTAGCCGTTCCGGGTTCCATGATTAATTTTCCGCCTTTCCATTTATCAGCAATGGGAACAACTTGTGATACATCTGACCATTTTTGTAAAATATTCTTTAGAGAGCGTTCCACATCATAAAAACTAACGGAATCTACTTCATCTTCTAACGCTTCGATCACTTCAAATTCACTGTCAATTTCAATAGTTTCGAGTCCATTCTCCATAAAAGTTACCCAATAATGTTTAGATGTAACATTTGTCACGACACCTAATCCGAATGCTTCATGTTTTAATCTAGAGCCTATTCCTAATAATTTCATGTTTTTTTAATTTTTTGGTATTGCTATTTTTTTCAAAAATAGAAATTGTTTAACAAATTCTTCTACTATGTATATCAAAATCTTTATGTCAAAATCGTACCTTTGCGTTTTGCCGTAAAAATTTTATGCTAAACCCTGAAGAATCTATCGAAGTTTTAGGAGCTCGAGTTCACAATTTAAAGAACATTGATGTTTCCATTCCCAGAGAAAAACTGGTGGTTATTACCGGACTTTCGGGTTCCGGAAAATCGTCTTTGGCATTTGACACTATTTATGCAGAAGGACAACGTCGTTATATCGAAACATTTTCGGCATATGCCAGACAATTTCTCGGCGGATTAGAACGTCCGGATGTTGATAAAATTGACGGATTATCTCCTGTAATCGCCATTGAACAGAAAACTACGAGTAAAAGTCCGCGTTCCACTGTTGGCACCATTACTGAAATATATGATTTCCTTCGCTTGTTATTTGCCCGTGCCGCTGATGCTTACAGCTACAATACCGGTGAAAAAATGGTTTCCTATTCAGATGAACAAATCAAAGATTTGATTATTGAAAGTTTCAACGGAAAACGCATCAATATTTTGGCACCAGTTGTTCGCTCTCGAAAAGGTCATTATGCCGAATTATTCCAACAAATTGGCAAACAAGGATTTGTAAAAGTTCGCGTTAATGGCGAGATTCAAGATATTGTTACGGGAATGAAAGTGGACCGATACAAAACTCATGACATTGAAATTGTCATTGATCGAATGCAAATTGAATCTGACGAAGATACCGATAAGCGATTGGCTGAAAGCATCAAAACGGCGATGCATCATGGTGATGATGTGATGATGGTGATTGAACATGAAAGCAATGAAGTTCGTTATTTCAGTCGTACTCTGATGTGTCCCACTTCAGGTATTTCCTATCCGAATCCGGAACCAAATAATTTTTCGTTCAACTCCCCAAAAGGAGCTTGTGAAAGCTGTAATGGTTTGGGAACTATCAATCAAATCAACCTAAAAAAAATTATTCCAAATCCGAAAGCATCTATCAAACAAGGTGGTTTTGCACCTTTGGGAGAGTATAAAAACACTTGGATTTTCAAACAGCTTGAAACTATTGGAGAAAAATACGGATTTACGAATGCAGACCCAATTGAAACCATTTCTGAGGAAGCAATGGAGATGATTTTGAACGGCGGTAAAGATAAATTTGCTGTTGCATCCAAAACATTAGGCATTACAAAAGAATATAAAATTGAGTTTGAAGGCATTGCTCATTTCATTAAAAACCAACATGATGAAAGCAATTCCAATTCCATAAAACGATGGGCCAAAGAATTCATGGATGAAATTGATTGTCCGGATTGTCATGGTTCTCGCTTAAAGAAAGAAGCACTTTATTTTAAAATAAATACGCTGAATATTGCTGATTTATCTCAAATGGACATTTCTGAATTGACCCATTGGTTTGCAGCATTAGACGAGCAATTATCAGACAAACAAAGAGCTATTGCCACTGAAATTACAAAAGAAATCAGAGCACGATTGCAATTTTTAATGGATGTTGGTTTGAACTATTTGTCGTTGAACAGAAGTTCCAAATCACTTTCAGGTGGTGAAGCACAACGCATTCGATTGGCTACTCAAATTGGTTCGCAGTTGGTTGGCGTTTTATACATCCTTGACGAACCCAGCATTGGTTTGCATCAAAGAGATAACGAACGCTTGATCAATTCGTTGGAAAATCTTCGGGACATTGGTAATTCCGTTTTGGTTGTAGAACATGACAAAGACATGATTGAACGTGCGGATTGGGTCATTGATATTGGGCCAAAAGCAGGTCGCTTTGGCGGACAAATCATCAGCCAAGGCACGCCAAAGCAATTGTTGTTGGAAAACACAATTACTGCTCAATATATGAGTGGCAAAATGAAAATTGAAGTTCCAAAAAAACGACGAGAAGGTAACGGAAAAGTTTTAAAATTATCAGGAGCCACGGGAAATAATCTAAAAAACGTAACCGTTGAATTTCCATTGGGAAAACTTATTTGCGTTACCGGTGTTTCGGGTAGTGGAAAATCCACTTTAATCAATGAAACACTTTATCCCATTTTAAATGAATACTTTTTTAATGCTGTGAAAAAACCACAACCTTTTAAAAAGATTGAAGGTTTGGAACACATTGATAAAGTCATCGACATTGACCAAAGTCCGATTGGACGAACCCCACGAAGTAATCCGGCAACCTATACTGATGTTTTTTCTGAAATCAGAAGTTTGTTTACGCTAACACCTGAAGCCATGATTCGCGGTTATAAAGCAGGTCGTTTCAGCTTTAATGTGAAAGGAGGCAGGTGTGAAACCTGTGAAGGATCCGGCGTTAGAACCATAGAAATGAGTTTTCTTCCGGATGTATATGTAGAATGTGAAACATGCATGGGCAAACGTTTCAACAGAGAAACATTAGAAATCAGATACAAAGGAAAATCTATTTCGGATATATTGAATATGACGGTTGACGAAGCGGTAGATTTTTTTGAAAACATTCCAAAAATCTATAGAAAAGTAAAAACCATTCAAGATGTAGGTTTGGGTTATATCACTTTGGGACAACAAAGCACAACGCTCTCGGGTGGTGAAGCACAGCGAATCAAATTAGCAACAGAACTTTCTAAAAAAGACACGGGAAATACTTTTTATATCTTGGATGAACCTACCACAGGATTACATTTTGAAGACATTAGAGTTTTAATGGATGTGATTACAAAATTGGTTGATAAAGGAAATACAGTTTTGGTGATAGAACACAATATGGATGTCATCAAATTGGCTGATTATATTATTGATATTGGATTGGAAGGTGGAAAAGGCGGTGGGGAAGTCATTGCGAAAGGTACTCCTGAAGAAATTATAAAAAACAAAAAAAGCTTCACAGCACAGTTCCTAAAAAAAGAATTACTTTAGTATTTGTATAATTTAAAAAGAAAAGAAAAATGTCAGTAGACCAATACGAAAACGAAGACCACAGAATTCAAGAGAAATTCAAGCAAAAAACTTGGAACGAAATACGGACTAATGACTCATGGGCCATTTTTAAGATCATGTCTGAGTTTGTAAACGGATATGAAAGTATGGCCAGAATTGGGCCTTGTGTATCCATTTTTGGTTCCGCACGAACAAAACCCGGTGAAAAATATTATGAATTAGCCGAAAACATCGCCTATAAAATCAGTAAAGCCGGATATGGTGTAATCACTGGTGGTGGTCCCGGAATTATGGAAGCCGGAAATAAAGGAGCACATCGCGGTGAAGGAACTTCGGTGGGATTGAATATTGAATTGCCTTTTGAACAACATTTTAATCCCTATATTGATAAAGATAAAAACCTGAATTTTGATTACTTTTTTGTTCGCAAAGTAATGTTTGTAAAATATTCACAAGGGTTTGTAGTCATGCCGGGTGGTTTCGGAACTTTAGACGAATTGTTTGAAGCCATCACGTTAATTCAAACAAAGAAAATTGGAAAATTCCCTATTATTTTAGTCGGAAGTGAGTTTTGGTCCGGTTTATTAAATTGGATTAAAACAGTAATAATTGAAAAACAAAAAAATGCAAGTCCTTTAGATATGAACCTTATCAAAGTAGTTGATACAGAAGATGAAGTTGTTGCCGAGCTTGATGCTTTCTACAAGAAATACAATTTGAGTCCTAATTTTTAATACAAAGCTGCTTATGCAGCTTTTTTTCATCAAATCAAGCAACCCAATGCACTAATTTGTATCTTTTAATTAGTAAATTGGCAGATTGAAAGCTACAACTTTTTCTATTCACCATTGAAGACACCATTTCGATATCTCATTTGTATAGTCTCCTTACTACTGGTCAATCAAGTAGTAGCTCAGCATGAATTGTACTTGAATGTAGAGTTGCATCCCACTTCAAAAAAGTTATTTGTTCAGCAAGAAATCGTTTTTAAAAATACAACCAAACAGGTTTTACATTCCCTTATTTTAAACGATTGGAATCATGCCTATTCAGATAAAAACACCCCATTAGGAAGACGTTTTTCCGATGAGTTTGTGCGTAATTTTCATCTAGCCAAAGATGATGAGCGAGGCAAAACATCAGATTTGACTATCCTGGATTCTGAATCTTTATTTTTAGATTGGAAAAGAGTTGAAAGACATCCTGATTTGATTGAAGTAAAATTAAGAAAGCCATTAAATCCGGGAGAAAGCAGCAATTTGAAACTTACTTATATTAGTTACATTCCCAAAGATAAATTTACAAAGTTTGGTCACAATGATTCCGGCGATATGTATCTTAAAAATTGGTTTTTAACGCCTTCACGATATGAAAACAATGATTTTGTTCGCTACAGCAATTTAAATTTAGATGACATTCCTAATGCTCAATTTGACGTACAATTAAAATTAAAACTTCCAAAAAATTTAAAATCGTTTTCTGATCTCAATACAAGTGGTGTTAGTGAAGAAGAAATTCATATGGTTTACAATTATTCGGGTAAAAACAGAAATGATTTCAACTTATTTATTGGTCAGCAATTGAATTTCAACAGCTACAAAAACAGCATTGTAGATGTTGTTACTAATTTAAAAGAAAACCGTTTAAGCTCCATCCAAAAGGCCGTTGTTATTGACCGAATTGTTCATTATGTGAATACAAGAGTTGGCAACTATCCTTTTGAAAAAATAACCGTTTCTCAAGTGGATTATGAACGTAATCCGTTTTATGGATTGAATCAATTGCCTTCATTTATCAGTCCGTTTCCCGATGAATTTATTTTTGAATTGAAGTTTTTGAAAACCTATTTGAACAATTTTTTACAAAACACACTTCAAATCAACCATCGTTCTGATAGTTGGGTTCATGATGGTATTCAAGTGTATTTGATGATGCAATATATTGATGAAAATTATCCGGAAATGAAAATGATGGGTACCATTTCCAAGATGAAGCTTTTGAAAAGTTACAATTTAACCAATGTTGATTTTAATGAACAGTATAGTTATTTCTATATGTTGATGGCTCGAAAAAATTTAGATCAACCCATTGGAAACCCTAAAAACAGTTTTATAAAATTCAACGAACAGATTGCCGGAAAATACAGAGCCGGTTTGAGTTTGAAATATTTAGATAATTTTTTAGGAAACAATTCCGTTAATCAATCTATAGCTGAATTTTATGCTGTCAGTTTAGAAAAACAAACGGATCGCTGTGATTTTGAAGATTTACTTCAAGAAAAAACACCAAAATCATTGGACTGGTTTTTTAAGACCATTATTAATTCCAGAGACATTATAGATTATAAATTTAAAGACCTCAAAAAATCAAAAGACAGTGTTGAAATTACACTTAAAAACAAAACAGGCATTACGGTTCCCATTCCAGTTTACGGCATAAAAGATTCAAAAGTTGTTTTTAAAAATTGGATTGAAAATGTTTCCACCGATACCGTTTTAGTATATCCAAGAAATGACATTGATAAATTGGTCATCAATTATAAAAATGAAGTTCCCGAATACAATTTGAGAAATAACTGGAAATCAACAAAACCATTTGTAATTACCAACAGGCCGATAAAATTTAATTTAATGAAAGATTTGGAAGATCCTTTTTACAACCAAATTTTATACGTGCCAACTATCTCTTATAATCTGTATGACGGTTTAACGCCGGGACTTCGATTTCACAATAAAACCATTCTAGACAAACCCTTTGTTTTTGATTTGAATCCGGCATATTCTTCGCTCACCCATTCTTTGGTTGGCAATTTTGGATTGGTTCATTTGCATAACCGAAGAAACCATAATTTATATCAAATTCGCTATTCCATAAACGGTTCTTATTTTCATTATGCACCAGATGCATCCTATATGAAACTAACCCCTATGGCCATTTTAAGAATGCGTCCCAGTAGTTTCAGAGATAATAGAAAAGAGTTTTTTGTATTTCGAAATATTTTTGTGAATCGGGAACAAAACGACTACACCATCTTAAAACCTGATAACGATAGTTACTCTATTTTTAATGCAAAATATATCAACACTAGAACCGAATTACGCGATCATTTTAGTGTGAAATCAGATTTGCAATTGGCTTCTATGTTTGGAAAATCAATGATTGAATTAGAATATCGTAATTTATTTGATAACAATCGCCAATTGAATGTTCGCTTTTTTGCTGGTTCATTTTTATATCGAAATACTAATTCCGATTTTTATAGTTTTGGCATTTCTCAAGCTAACGATTATTTGTTTGATTATAATTTGTACGGAAGATCAGAAACTACTGGATTTTTCAGTCAACAATATGTCGTTGCAGAAGGTGGATTTAAATCTCGATTTGATGATTCTTTTGCCAATCAATGGATTACTTCCATAAATTCCAGTATCAATATTTGGAATTGGATTGAAGTTTATGGCGATGCCGGAGTTTATAAAAACAAGTATTCTTCAGAAAAATTCATCTACAATTCGGGAATTCGACTCAATTTGGTAACCGATTATTTTGAAGTCTATTTTCCGGTTCATTCTACTTCAGGTTGGGAAATTGGTCAAAAGAACTACCAAGAACACATCCGGTTTATGATTACTTTAAATCCTGAAATTCTGGTTGGTTTATTCACGCGAAAATGGTTTTAATTACATCAAACTGCAATTTTAATTAAACATTAATTCGTTAAAAAGCAATTTTCATTGCATTATTGATAAAATAAGCTACTCATTCTATACTTTTTTTATCGATAATTAAAAAATATTTTAAAATCAAAATGACTGATTTATTAGTTTTTTACTTAAATTTGTTCACAACAAGTTATTTTTTTATATGACATCACCTGAAACAACAAAGCCAATGACGTTTGAAGATTTTAAAACTGAGGTTTTAAATGATTATAAAATTGCGGTAGTCAGCAGAGAATGTAGCCTTTTGGGAAGACGAGAAGTTTTGACCGGAAAAGCAAAGTTCGGAATTTTTGGCGACGGAAAAGAAGTGCCACAATTGGCTCTAGCAAAAGCATTTGAAAATGGTGATTTCCGTTCCGGTTATTATAGAGATCAAACTTTTATGATGGCCATTGGTCAATTAACCATTGAGCAATTTTTTGCAGGCTTGTATGGTCACACCGATATTAATTTTGACCCAATGAGTGGCGGAAGACAAATGGGAGGTCATTTTGCTACTCATTCCTTAGATGAAAACGGAAATTGGAAAGATTTAACCAAACAAAAAAATTCAAGTGCTGATATATCGCCAACAGCAGGTCAAATGCCACGACTTTTAGGATTGGCTCAAGCTTCGAAAATTTATAGAAATGTATCGGTTTTACCCAAGAAAAATAAATTCTCAAACAATGGTAATGAAATTGCTTGGGGAACCATTGGCAACGCCAGCACCTCAGAAGGTTTGTTTTTTGAAACGATCAATGCTGCCGGAGTACTTCAAGTACCGATGGTTATGAGTGTCTGGGATGATGAATACGGTATTTCTGTTCACGCAAAATACCAAACAACAAAAGAAAATATTTCTGAAATTCTCAAAGGATTTCAAAGAGATGATAAAAACAAAGGTTATGAAATCTTAACTGTTTTAGGTTGGGATTATCCGGCTTTAGTCAACACCTATAAACAAGCGGCTCAAATAGCTCGTGAGGAACATGTTCCGGTTTTAATTCATGTAAAAGAATTGACACAGCCTCAAGGTCATTCAACTTCCGGAAGTCACGAACGTTATAAAAACGAAGACCGTTTGGCTTGGGAAGCTACCTATGATTGTAATGCTCAAATGAGACAATGGATGCTGGCCAATAACATAGCTACTGTTGAAGAACTTGAGGAAATTGAAACCGCTTCAAAAAAAGAAGTTTTAGAAGGAAAAAAGAACGCTTGGAATGCTTTTGTTGCCCCTGTTAAAAAGGAACAAAGCGAATTGGTTAGCTTATTAGAAACAAGTGCCGCTTCAAGTGTAAATAGAGTATTTATTCAAAAGTATGCTTCCGATTTACAAAGCATTAAAGAACCAATTCGCAAAGACATTATTACAACCGCACGAAAAGTGCTTCGTATGATTGTTGGCGAAAGCAGTCAACCTACTTTAGCGGCATGGATTACAAAATACATTTCGGATGTTCAACCGAAATTCAGTTCGCATTTGTTTTCTGAATCCAATCAAAATGTATTTTCAGTTAAAGAAGTGCTTCCAACTTACGATGAATCGAGCGAAGAAGTAGATGCGAGATTAATTTTAAGAGACAATTTTGATGTATTGTTCACCAAAAATCCAGATGTTTTAATTTTTGGTGAAGACTCCGGAACCATTGGTGATGTAAATCAAGGTTTGGAAGGAATGCAGGAAAAATTTGGAGAACTTCGCGTGGCCGATGCCGGAATCCGAGAAGCAACCATTTTAGGACAAGGAATTGGAATGGCAATGCGTGGTTTGCGACCCATTGCCGAAATACAATACTTGGATTATTTGTTGTATGCCATTCAAATTATGAGTGATGATTTGGCAACTTTACAATACAGAACCAAAGGAAAGCAAAAAGCTCCATTGATTATACGAACGAGAGGTCACCGTCTTGAAGGTGTTTGGCATTCCGGCTCGCCAATGGGAATGATTATCAATGCACTTAGAGGTATTCATGTTTTAGTACCGAGAAATATGACCAAAGCAGCAGGTTTTTACAACACGTTACTAGAAACTGACGAACCGGCATTGCTAATTGAATGTTTAAACGGTTATCGATTAAAAGAAAAAATGCCTACCAATTTAGGAGCATTCAAAACACCAATTGGCGTTGTTGAAACCATTAGAAAAGGTTCAGACATCACATTGGTTTCTTATGGTTCAACGCTTCGTTTGGCTGAACAAGCAGCCAAAGAATTGCAAGAAGTAGGCATTTCATGTGAAATCATTGACATACAATCGTTGTTGCCTTTTGATATCAACCATGATATTCAAAAAAGTTTGGCCACAACCAATCGCTTATTAGTAATTGATGAAGATGTTCCGGGTGGTGCCTCCGCTTATATCTTACAACAGATTATTGATGTTCAAAATGGTTATGATTATTTGGACAGCAAACCTCAAACGTTGGCTGCCAGACCTCACAGACCAGCTTATGGTACTGATGGTGATTATTTTTCAAAACCATCTGTAGAAGATATTTATGAAAAAGTGTATGAAATGATGCATGAAGTTAATCCAAAAGAATATCCAAGTTTATACTAAAAAATGTACCCTAGCCGTTCAAGTTGAGCGGCTTTTTTTTTAGTGTCACAAATAAAAAAAAGTGACTTTCAATTTTGAGTATCTTTGTTGAATGCAAAATTTAATTTCCCTTTTTGAAACTATTGAATCGGTTCAAGTTATTGACTCTTCTATTTCTTATACCGATTATTTACCCATTGATTTATCAATAAACAGTGCATTATTAGCCAATGGAAAGCCTGAAAACGCAAGTGATTATGAGCTTTTAATCAACAATTACCTGCAACAAAACAAGGCCAAAGTTGCTTTTGGTGGCTATTGTGAACATCGTGATTTGTATCAAAGAAGTACCGTTTTCAAGAACACAACTACTGACGAACGGAATATCCACATTGGTTTAGATTTATGGATTGCCGCCGGAACCAGTGTTTTAGCAGCTCTAGACGGAAAGGTTCACAGTTTTCAATACAATTCGAATTTTGGCGATTACGGACCCACCATTATTTTGGAACACGAGATAAATAATCAAAAATTTTATACGCTTTATGGTCATCTTTCGTTAGAGAGTTTAGAAAATTTAAGAATTAATCAAGAATTTAAAAAAGGAACCATTATTGCAACATTGGGTGATGCAACTGTAAACGGAGATTATGCTCCCCATTTGCATTTTCAAATTATTAAGGATATTCAAAATTACAAAGGTGATTATCCCGGGGTTTGCAGCTCCAACGATTTGTCATTTTACAAAGAAAATTGTCCTGATCCGAACTTGCTTTTAAAAATCAAAAAATACTAATGAGAAAAATAATTTTAATTTGTTTAATAGTAGTAATCAGTAGTTGTAAATCAACGAAGGGCGTTATGACTAAAAAAACTACTGACAAACCCAACTATGAAGTTTTAGCTGTCAGCGAGGTAAGTACGATTCAAAAAAACAGAACCTATGAATTAGGCAAACGCGTTTTAATGACATGTAATACTTCTGCTTTCAAACCTTTCAGTTCACAAGAAGCTACCAATGAAGTAATTACCAATATTACTAAAGAGAAAATTTCACTAACTTGTCACAACGTGCTGAGAGGTTTTGGCCAATTCAATGATATGAAATTGGTTGAAGTTATTCGGGACAACACAAACTCCATCACCATTTTCAGGTACCAATGTGACTATGAAAAAAAATACAGAATCAAAGAGCTTCGGGTTTCCATTAATGATGATAACAAAATAACTGCCATTAATTCAAAAGATTGGAAAGATGCATTCAACTAGTGAACTTATCTCTGATTTTTATACGGCATTTCAACAATTGGATGCTAAAAAAATGGCTGCCTGCTACCATGAAGACGCAACGTTTGAAGATCCAGCATTTGGAAAATTGAATTATGAGGAAGTTTGTGCCATGTGGAAAATGCTTATTGAAAGAAGCAACGGACACTTAAAAATTGAATATTCTCAAATCGATGCTAACGATAATTATGGCTCTGTAAATTGGATAGCTAAATACAACTTCAGCAAAACCAATCGAAAAGTCAGAAATGTTATCAAGGCCAAATTTGAATTTAAAAACGGATTAATCTATTGTCACAAAGATTGTTTTGATTTGTGGAAATGGAGTCAAATGGCGTTGGGTTGGAAAGGTTATTTGTTTGGTTGGACTTCCTTTATGAAACGAAAAATTCAATTGCAAGCGAAGAATTCTTTACAACAGTATCTCGCTAAAAATTAAGTGCGTTGGTATTCCAATTTAATTTGTTGTTATATAGTAATTTTCCCTTTTCAACAACAAGCGGACAATCAAAATTATTAGTATATAAACCTCCCGTTCCTAAACCTTGAGGCAAAGAATTATTTTGCAAGAAGGTCCATTGAGCAATTGCGTTTAAACCAATGTTACTTTCTAAAGCCGAAGTAATCCACCAATCTATTTGAAGCGATTCTGCTATTTCAATCCATTCTTTTGTTCCTCGAAAACCGCCTACCAAACTAGGCTTTAAAATGATAAACTGTGGTTTGATTTTAAGTAGCAATTGCCTCTTTTCTTCCTTCAGAAAAACACCAATTAACTCCTCATCTAATGCTATTGGTAAAGGTGTAATTTTACACAGCTCTGCCATCCTGTCAGTATTGTTTTTTACAATAGGTTGCTCTATGCTATGCAGCTTATAACCAGATAATTGCTTTAACTTATCTAAAGCTTCATCGGAAGAAAAAGCACCGTTTGCATCGACACGAATTTCTATCATTTTTTCGTCAAAATGTTGTCTGATAAAATGCAATAAACCCAATTCTTTTTCAAAATCAATAGCACCGATTTTCAATTTTATACAACGAAAACCTTGGACTAATTTTTCTTCAATTTGGGTTTTCATAAACGACTCCTCACCCATCCAAACCAAACCGTTTA
The DNA here is from genome assembly GCF_002428305.1 of Flavobacterium sp. UBA6135. Lineage (GTDB taxonomy): Bacteria > Bacteroidota > Bacteroidia > Flavobacteriales > Flavobacteriaceae > Flavobacterium. The sequence goes on from NZ_DIVJ01000039.1 coordinate 59,950, forward strand.
TTTCCATATTTTTATTTCCGGAAGTAAATTCAGATGGAAATAATTCAAACGGATTTTTACCTTTTAACGACAAGAAAGCCATTTCAACACCAAATTGAATGGACGGAAATTCGATTAAATTATCTAAAAGTACCTCCACTCCCAAATGGCTATTTTGGCAAACCCATTGCAACTTTTCTTCATAATCGGGTCGGTCATCTATGCTTAAAGTTCTCAAAATTCCACATTCACCAATGCCTTTTTTACCCTCATTTTCAAGAATAATAAACCAGGTTTCTTTTTGGGTTAATACGCCTCTCGAAGTTCCGGAAGGTCTTTTGAAATTTAGAATGTATTTTTGATACGTAGCTTTCAAACGAATTTACAATTCAATAAAATCACCAATTTCTAACAACATCAAATCTTTTCCTTTTTCAAAGAATTTCTTGATCGCCTCTTCATGATTAATTTCGATGTAACCAAAAGTATCATAGTGAACCCCTAAAATTTTATCGCAAGCCACAAAATCAGAAGCTAGAATGGCATCTTCCACATCCATGGTGAAATTACTTCCAATTGGAAAAATGGCAAGATCTAATTTAGTTCGCATCGGAATTAACTTCATATCATAAGTTAGGGCCGTGTCACCGGAAATGTAAATATTTTTATGTTCGCCTTCAATTACAAAACCACCTGGATTTCCACCATAACTTCCGTCGGGAAACGAACTTGAGTGAATGGCATTGACATATTTTACAGAGCCAAAATCAAATTGCCAACTTCCACCAATATTCATTGGATGGTTTTGAAAGCCTTTATTCCCATAATAGGTTGCAATTTCCCAGTTGGAAACGATAACCGCATTGGTACGTTTTGTAATAGCTTCCACATCTAAAATATGGTCTTGGTGAGCATGTGTTAACAGTATATAATCTGCTTTTAGGGTATTGATATCAACATGAGTTGCTTTTGGATTTCCACTGATAAATGGGTCAATCAACAGGTGTTTTCCTTTTACTTCAATTCCGATAGAAGCGTGTCCGTAGAATGTAATTTTCATAGCTACTAATTTGTGTTATACAATTAAATCTGAAATAAAATAAATTAAACATAACGACAGCAACAGTGAAAGTAAAAATGTTGCAATGGCCAAACGTTTCAATTCCGGATCAAGATCTCTGGGGTTGCTTGTTCTCTTAACTCGAAGTAAATGAATGATTAAGGGTAAAAAAACAACCACATACAAAAATTGATCAATGGCAAAGTTCTTTATAAATCCGAATGAAAGGGTCAAAAGCATTGCCGTAATCACCAAAAAATAGTGGTATTGTTTTGCTTTTGCTCCGCCCATTTTTACCACGATTGTATTTTTCCCGGATTTTCTGTCTGATTCTTCATCTCGCATGTTATTGAGATTTAAAACCCCCATACTCAAAAAACCAATGGCTACGGCTGGCAACAATAAGTATAAATCAAATTCTTTGGCAAACATAAAATAAGAACCGTAGGTGCTGACCAAACCAAAAAATATAAAAACAAAAATATCGCCATACCCTTTATATCCATAAGCCTCTTTGCCAACAGTATATCGTATGGCGGAAGCAATTGCAATAATTCCCAAAAGAATAAAAAATACGGAATAATAGAAATATTTAAACTCGAAAGCCGAATAAATCAACAACAACGCAGAAATGAACGTCAAAATTGCTGTGATTATTATGGCTTTTTTCATGGCAAGTGGCGAAATAACGCCGCTTTGAATCGCTCTTTTGGGTCCGATTCTATCCTCATTATCTGTACCTTTTACACCATCGCCATAATCATTTGCAAAATTGGAAAGCACTTGCAAACCAATCGTGGTTAAAATTAGAAGTCCGAATATTTTCCAACTAAAAACTTGTGTAGGTGTCAATATTTCTTGCGTAGGACGCGACAAGGCATAAAAACTTCCTACTAATATTCCCGAAACCGAAAGCGGTAATGTTCTAAGACGTGCTGCTTCAACCCAATGTTTCATTTCAATTCAATTTATTTTATAAAATTACATCCATTTTTTAGAACTACGTTCTACTTCAACCAACCAATAATTAATCCAATTTTTTAGTTTGGAATACTTTGCAAATTTAAATCCAACATCGCCGGCGGCGGTATGAAAAGTAATGTGAGCCACATCTGCCTTTTTGTGCCAAAAATATTGCTTTGTTGTTATCCCTTGAATTTTATAAACTTCCAAAAATTGATGTTGTACTTCCCAAGCATTTCTTTTCAACTCAATAAAATCGGCGTTTACATACATTCTATAGTTTCTAAACTTAAACCAAAGCACTGTGCCAACAAACACTAAATATACTAAAATTAAAGGAAAATAGAACTGTATTTCCGGCAAAACAAACAATCCTAGAATAAGCACTGCTGCTATAGGAACAACAATCGTTAGGATTACCGCTTTTAGTAAATATCGAAAATTTGGGGTAAGTACCTCTTTCTCCTTAGTCATTTTCCCGTAAATCATGGTCATGATGTTATTGCGTTCAGCGTCTGAACAACCCGGAATTTCGATAGTTCCTTTTTTTGTATTTTCTTGTTCAAATCCGTCATTTGATGAAGCTTGATTGAGTTCCATCGTAAATAAATTTAATTTCTTTTGAAAGAAATTTTGTGAAAACAATGCCGATTGTACTTTTATCGGTTTTAATAACGTGTTCTTTTTGGCAATTAATCCATGACTTACAACCAACGATTCATTTTGTTTTTTTATTTGATAATCAAAATATTTAAAAACAATTCTGCCCACATTCAAAGTTATTACCACAAACAAAATCAATAAAATGATAAATGAAAGTGAAAAATAAGCAATGCTCTGATCAATATAACCTTCAACTTCTTGTTCGTCAACTTCAAATGTTTCTTTGAAATCATAAATACCATTATACATTGTGCCAAAAAAACCAATGATTAGAGCGATACTTCTACCATAATTGGAAGTAAAACCTACTTTTATTAGCGTGAGTAAATTGATTTTTAAAATTGAATCTTCCGCAAAATCTGTAGCAACTTCATTTGTTTTCGTTTTCTCTGAAGCAACCAATAATTCTTTTAGGTAATTGGCCATTTTAAAATCAATAGCTCGAATGCTCACCTCTTTTTTTGTGCTTCCGGCCGTATCGATATCTAAACTGTAAACCCCTACCATTTTTTGAATTAGGGATTGATTGATATTTACTTGCTGGATTTTATTAAGTTGCAACGTCACTTTATTCTTTGAAAAAATTCCTTCTTGAATCACAAATTCTTGTCGTTTGGAATCAAGATAAAAAGTAAAATTTATATATTTCAGATAAGCAATAACGCCAATAACAACCAACACTAGAACAAGAAAACCAAAAACCACAAAAATTTTGGTCCAATCCATTTTATACAAAACCAACAACAAAGGAGCCCATAAACCTCTGATGATACCTTGTAGCGTATCGGCAAACATTATGGCAATTCCTTTAATGGATTGTCTTTGAGGTTGGCTAAAATCGCAGGTTTCCATCAGTTATAAGTTGGATTCATCGGTTGTTTTAGAATCATCTGACTCCAAGGTAGTTTCAGGAAGTTGTACTTCTTCATCTGGTGTTTCTACTTCTTCATTTTCAATTAATCCCAACAAATATGTTTTGATACTTTCTGCTTGTTGTTTTGGCAATCCCGAAATATGTAAATCGCTACTGCTTCCTCCGGCTGTATAAATTTGCAATTCGCTCAAATCATACATTCTGGAAAAAACACCTTCGTGTAATGCCACATGTTGAATTCGATTGAATGGAATTATGGTTGTTGTAGTGGCTAAAATTCCTTTTCTAAAGATGACATCTCTTTCCCTAACGGCATAGCCTTTCTTTTTAAAAGCTATAGTTGTTAACCAAAATAGCAATCCAATAACGAGAATTTTAGCTGCCGCCAAAGGAAGTATATAATCTCGTGAATCATCATTAAACAATAATAATGCAAAAAACCCTAAAGTTAAAATGACTGAAAAAATGGCGTTACCAATATAAACTACATTTAAATAGTCTTTATGAAGTGGTGTAAATACAACCTCTTCCCATTTAGGTAAATCTTCAAAATTGATCTGCTTGTTTGTAAAATTTTCCAATTTATAATGTTGTAAAATTGATTATGGAATCCATTTTTTCTCAAAATTAGGTTTACGCTTTTCCAGAAAAGCATTTCTTCCTTCTTTTGCTTCGTCAGTCATATACGCTAGTCGGGTTGCTTCACCGGCAAAAACCTGTTGTCCCACCATGCCGTCATCTGTAAGATTCATAGCAAATTTCAACATTTTGATTGACGTTGGCGATTTGGCTAAAATCTCTTGAGCCCATTCATAAGCCGTATTTTCTAATTCATCATGAGGAATAACTGCATTAACCATTCCCATATCAAAAGCTTCTTGTGCGGAATAATTTCTACCTAAAAAGAAAATTTCTCTGGCTTTTTTTTGGCCCACCATTTTGGCTAAATAGGCAGAACCATAACCGCCATCAAAACTCGTTACATCGGCATCTGTTTGTTTAAAAATAGCGTGTTCTTTACTGGCTAAAGTCAAATCGCAAACCACATGCAAACTGTGTCCGCCACCCACTGCCCAACCGGGAACAACAGCAATAACCGCTTTTGGCATAAAACGAATCAACCGTTGTACTTCCAAAATATTCAATCGATGCATACCGTCTTCACCCACATAACCTTGATGACCTCTGGCTTTTTGATCGCCACCGCTACAAAAAGAATATACCCCATCTTTGGAAGAAGGTCCTTCTGCTGAAAGTAAAACCACACCAATTGAGGTGTCTTCTTGAGCATCATAAAAGGCTTGGTATAATTCGGCCGTGGTTTTGGGTCTAAAAGCATTTCTAACATCCGGTCTGTTAAAAGCGATTCGGGCTACCCCATTACATTTTTTATAGGTGATATCTTCAAATTCTTTTGCTGTTTTCCAATCAATTTGTGACATAACGATTCAATTTTTACGTAAAAATAGTACTTTTAGCCATTTAAATAAAACTATTTCCATATGAAAAAGAAACTGACAATTTTAAGTGTTTTATTACTAGCCTTTTATAGTTACAGTCAACATATAAAAACACCCACATTTGAAATTTCCTTTCCGTTAGAACCGAAATTTGAAGAAGTTACAACCGAAACAGATGCGGGCGATTCAACTATAAAAATGTATCAACTACGGCACCTAAATTCTATGATTTTAATGATGGAAGGCACCATTGATGAGGAATATGATTTTGAAAGTATAGAAGAAGTTACAAAAGCATCATTACAAGGAGCGAGAAATGGCAGCAATGACAATTTAGCCTTGCAATTGGGTACAAAAGCAACAAACACCAGTGAAGTATTTTATCAATATAAAGATAAAATCTTGGCTCTGAAATCAAGTGATGTTATCGGACCATTTTTTGGAAATACGTTTGCTACCATTTTTCAAAATAAAATGTACAGCATTATGGTTTTTAGTCAAACTAATGAGGAAGGAACCACGCTTTATAACAATTTACTGGATTCTTTTAAGTTAGTACATTTAAAATAACAGCCTTTTTTATGACTACAATATTCAAATCCTCCATTCATTATTTGACCGGAATTTTACTGACCGTAATGGGTGCTTTTTTAATTTTACTTGCCTTATTTGTTTTGTTTTTTGAAGATTTAATTGTAGAAACAATTATTGTGTCTTCGCTTTTACTTATTGTGGGAATACTTTGTTTTTGGATTTTGTTAGATACCAAGTATAAAATCGACAACACACATGTTTATTATGTTTCAGGTCCTATTCGAGGAAAAATTGAAATTGCTTCCATCCGAAAGATTGAATACCAAAAAGGTTGGTATAACAAAAGTTTTTTAAAACCTACTTTAGATTTTAACGGTATATATCTCTATTACAATAAATTTGATGACATATGTATTTCGCCTCAAAATCGTGTCGAATTTGTTAACTACTTGTTGACAATTAATCCTAATATTGTTATAATTGAATAGGGTTACTAACTTAAAAAAATTAGATTTGTATATCCAAAATCGATTTAATCAATTTTTTTGACATGCCTAAAACCTTAACAGCTGTCTTTTTAATAGCAGTATTTCTTTTTCAGTCTTGTAAAAAAGAACAAGAAAAACCTTTATTAGCTGAAGCTTTAGAGGTAAAGAAATCTATTCATGACAGTTTGTTACTATCCATTCCGTTTCAACTCAATTCTTCACATCCATCTGAAGAGTACATGCTTCAGAAAAAAGCAGCTATTTCAAATTTCTATACCAAAACATTTGAACCAGTTGATTTTAGCGGTAGTTTTTTGGTTGCCAAAAATGGAGTTATACTTTATGAAAAGTATCGAGGTTTTGAAAATTTTGAGAAAAAAATCCCTGTAACCTCCAATTCATCACTTCATGTTGCTTCCATCAGTAAAGTGATTACGGCTACCGCCATATTAAAATTAGTTCAAGACAATCATGTTCAGTTAGATCAAACCGTTCAAAGTATTCTTCCTGATTTTCCGTATGAAAAAACGACCATTCGAACCCTTTTAAATCACAGAAGTGGATTGCCTCATTATTCCAGATTTCCTGAAACTATAAAAGGTTGGAATTCTAAAAAAGTTTTGACAAATCATGATGTTTTGGATTATTTAAAACGATACAAATTGGCCTTGGTTTTTAAAAATGATACTAAATTCAATTATTGCAATACCAACTATGTAATGTTGGCTTTAATCATTGAGAAAGTCACTCAAAAAAGTTATGCTGAAGCTTTAAATACTTTGATTTTTGAACCCTTAAAAATGAAGAATACGTTTGTTTTTGATTATTTAAATCAGAAAAATGATGTAAGTCAATCCTACAAAAGCACCAGAGTAAATTATGGTTGGGATCAGTTTGATGCCCTTTATGGTGACAAAAACATTTATACCAATCCGAGAGATTTAGCCACATTTGATTTGGCCACTTATTCTTCTGAATTTTTACGAAAAAATCTTTGGGAAGAAGCGTTAAAAGGCTATAGTTATGAAAAAAGAGGTGTTCGCAATTATGGCTTAGGCATCCGAATGAACGAATGGGAAACCGGTCAACATTTACATTATCACAATGGCTGGTGGCATGGCAGTACATCGTCTTATGTAACCATTAAAAAAGATACCGTTGTAATTATTGGAATTTCAAACAAATACACTCAAAAAACCTATCAGTCTATCAAACTTTCAAGATTGTTTGGTGATTATCCTTATGAGTTGGATTCACAAAATGTGGAACAATAAATTTATTTCACTAAATAAATTCCGTCTTCTTTAATCTCTATTTGTTTTTGTTTGTATAACATTCCCACTGCTTTTTTGAACGTTTTTTTACTCATTTTCAAAACCGTTTTAATGTCTTCCGGATGACTGTTATCATTTAATCTCAAAAATCCGCGATTGATTTTTAACTCGCTTAGAATTTTTTCAGCGTTGGGTTCGATACTTTCAAAACCTTGTTTTTGCAACGAAACATCAATTTTTCCATCAGGTCGCAAAGCTTTTATGTATCCTGTAGTTTGATCACCGGGTCTGAATTTATCTTCATAAAAACCATCGGCATAAATCAAACCTTTATGCTTTTTATTAATGATGACATTGATTCCTAATTCCGATTGATGAGAATACAATAATGTTACCTCCTCACCTATTTCATAAGTTGGTGGTTCTTGATTTAAAAATTGATTGATTTTACTGGAAGCTACTAATCTATTGGTTTTTTCATCTAAATACAAATGCACCATGTATCGTTTCCCAACTTCCATTTTTCGGGCTTGCTCCAAAAAAGGAGCAAAAATATCTTTTTCTAAACCCCAATCTAAAAATGCTCCAAACTGATTGATGTAATTCACCCGAAGAAATGCAAAATCATTAATTGTGATATAAGGTTGTAGTGTTGTTGCCACCGGACGTTCTTCATGATCAAGATATACAAAAACGGTAATTTCATCACCAATTTCATAGGTTTTAGGCACATATTTGTTTGGCAATAAAACATCGTTTTTACCATCTGATAAAAATAATCCTACTTGTGTGGCTCTATCTATTCGTAAGGTGTGAAAAGTTCCAATAGTTAACATGTCAATTTTTTTTCAAAGATACACATAGTTTAAAGAATACCTAAAAATGAAAATGCGAGAAATTAAACTACGTTTTTAAAATAATCCTTCAACAATTTATCATTATCATAGGTTGGCGTAAAAACTTCTAGAATTTGCGGCTGTTCTGAATTACCAAAAAACGATGTTAGTTCTTGTTTTAAAGATTCTATTGAACTTGCTTTTGTATACTTCATACTATACATTTTAGCTAAATTTTCAGCAGTCAAGCAATGTGACGTTTCAAAATAGGTATGAAAAGTATCATTTTCCTGATGTCCGGGTAAAATTCTGAAAATACCGCCTCCACCGTTATTGATTACAATAATTTTGAAATTTTTTGGCATATAATTGTTCCACAACGCATTACTATCATAAAAGAAACTCACATCACCCGTAATCAAAATAGTTGGTTTTTGTGATGCAACAGCGGCTCCAATTGCTGTGGAAGTACTTCCGTCAATACCGCTGGTTCCTCGATTGCAAAACACAGGAATTGAAGGATTGAATTTGAACAATTGCGTATATCGAATGGCTGAACTATTAGAAATTTGAAGGTGTATAGCATCAGAAAAACAAGTGGACAATTGTTCAAAAACTTTCAAGTCACAAAAATCGATTTTGTTCAAATAGGTTTCATGTTTTGAAAGTCTGTCTTTTAAAATAGTTAGATAGTAATTTTGGTAATAGCTATCTTTATAAATCACATACAACAAAAATTTCTCGAAAAACTTTTGTGGTGTTGTTTTAAAATGATGCGTCAAACAACCAAAAGTATTATAAGCTCGATGCGAATCAACATGCCAATGGTGTTTCGGTTGGTACTTTCTCAAAAAAGATTTGATACGTTTTGAAACAATCATGCCACCAAAAGTGACTAAAATATCCGGTTGAAATGCTACAAAATCAGCATCCGCAAAAGGAGTAATTAATGTATCGATATGTGGTATAAAATTCGGATGATGCACATTTGAAGTTGTTTCGGTCAATACTACCACCGAAGGGTCATTTGCCAAATGATTAATAATTGCAGTGTCTAATGTATTGGGTGGCATTGTTCCAATCAAAATCAATTTCTTTTTAGCTGTATTCCAAATGTTTGTAGCCGCAAATATTTCTTCAAGAGAAACAATTTCTTCTTCTTTAATCAAGGGTAAAATTAACGAATCCACCGAAAGTGAGTCGACTACTTCATATAATGGTTCTTCAAAAGGCACATTGATATGTGTGGGTCCTGATTTCAACATTGCGGTATTGAAAGCACCATTGATTTTTATATCGTTTTCTTCTGATGCTATTTCAGTTAAGTTGGCATTATATATGGTATGATTGGCTAAAACATTTTCCTGTCTGATGGTTTGTCCGTCACCAATATCAACTTTATCCAAAGGTCTGTCCGCAGAAATCACAACTAAAGGAATCATGCTGTAAAAAGCTTCAGCCACAGCCGGATAAAAATTCAACACCGCCGAACCCGAAGTGCAAACCACCACAACCGGTTTATTGATTTGTTGAGCGATTCCCAACGCAAAAAAAGCAGCACAACGTTCGTCAGCAATACTATAACAAGTAAAAAATGGATTATTTGTAAACCCAAGAGTTAGCGGTGCATTACGTGAACCTGGCGAAATTACAATATGTTGTATACCTTTTGCTTCACAAATTTCGAGCAGGCTTTGAGCCAAAGGTATTTTTGGATATTTCATTAGTAAACAACTATTAAAAGAAAGCGTTAAAAAAAAACGCTATTAGAACACAAATTTAAACTTTAGTAAAATAAAAACACCTCCTACAACGTCTAAAGTTTTGTTATATTTGAACAACTTTTCAACATATGGCAATTCAAATACGACCTTATACAGCAACTGATGTTCCAGCTATTTTAGAAATTATTAATTTCAACATACTTCATTCCACTTCATTGTATGATTATGAGCCGAGAACATTGGAAAAACAACTTCAAATTTTAGCTGAAAAAACAGCAAAAGGATTTCCGGTTGTTGTGGCTGTTGTTGAAGATAAAGTAGCCGGTTTTGGCATGTATGGTGAATTTCGATTTCGTGAAGCTTATCGGTTTACTGTTGAGCATTCTGTTTATATTTCGAATGATTTCAAAGGAAAAGGAATTGGCGGCAAACTACTTCAACATTTAATTGAAGATGCTAAAAACAAAAAACTACACACGATGATTGGTGTAGTTGATGCTGAAAATAAAGAAAGTGTTCTTTTTCATGAAAAACATGGCTTTAAAACTGTTGGCATTATAAAAGAATCCGGGTTTAAATTTAACCGTTGGTTGGATTCCGTAATTATGCAATTAATTTTGGAAGAGAATGTATAAATGAAGAACACAGATTAAAGAAATCAATAAAATTTTAAAAATTTATCTGATTTTTCTAATCTGTGTTCGTAACCACTTGGTTCAATATACGTTAATTTAACTTGCTAACCAATCCAATATTTCTTTGTCATTTGGTTTTGTTCTTGGGCTGATTACTTTTTCTAATTCTCCTTTTTCGTTTAGTAAATATTTTTGAAAGTTCCATTCTACTTCGCTGTCTTGCAATCCGTTTTTAGCTTTTTGCGTTAAAAACTGGTAAATTGGAGCCATTTCATTTCCTTTAACAGCAATTTTGCTCATCATTGGAAACGTTACACCATAATTCTTTTCACAAAAAGCTCCGATTTCTTCATTAGTTCCTGGTTCTTGTGACATAAAATCATTAGCCGGAAAACCAATAATTACTAATCCTTTGTCTTTATATTCTTCATACAATACTTGAAGATCTTTGTATTGTGGAGTTAATCCACATTTGGAAGCCGTATTTACAATCATCACTTTTTTACCTCGCAACGAAGCAAAATCAAATTCATTTTCTTCTAAATCAGTTACTTTGAACTGATATACATTTTCTGTTGTCATAGTGTTTTTTTCGATTTTTGAAGTGGTTGTTGTTTTATTTTGTGCCTGATTTTGACAGCTGATAAAAACTACCAAACTGAACGCTAAAATTACTTTTTTCATAGTTACTTTTTTAAACTTGTTTTGCTTTTAAATGTTTTTTATAATTGATGTACGCAAAAATTCCTAGAATAATTACGACAATTACTGAAATATATACAAAATTCGGTGTCACTACTTTGTCTCCACTAGCATACGAATGCAATCCGGTTAAATAGAAATTTACACCAAAATAAGTCATCATAATGGAATAAAACGCAATAATACTTGCAAAATTAAATACAAACAAACCTCTAAAGAAAGGAACAAAACGCATATGAATCACAAAGGCGTAAACCATGATGCTGATTAAAGCCCATGTTTCTTTTGGATCCCAACCCCAATAGCGACCCCAACTTTCATTGGCCCATTGACCGCCTAAAAAGTTTCCGATAGTCAACATTACCAAACCAATGGTTAATGCCATTTCGTTGATATATGTTATTTCCTGAATATTTAATTTCATTCTTACTTTATTATTCTCATTGGTAAGCAGCATTAAGAGCAACGCAACAATACCTAAAATCATGGCTAAGGTAAACGGACCATAACTGGCAACGATAACGGCAACGTGAATCATTAACCAATAGGAATTCAGCACCGGTTGTAAATTAGCAATCGAAGGATCCATCCAATTCCAGTGGGCAATCATCAAAATCATTGCTGTAACAAATGAAGCTGATGCCACCGTAAGTTTTGATTTTCTGTCAAAAGCCAAGCCGAAAAACATGGTAGCCCAAGCCACATAAATCATTGATTCATAAGCATCACTCCAAGGAGCATGACCGGAAATATACCAGCGAACAATTAAACCAGCGGTGTGAAGCACAAATAAAAATCCGATAACCCAATGAAAAATGTTTACTGTGGTATTGATTACTTTATTTGATTTAAAAATTTGAATCACTGTAAAGATCAACATTAAAACACCGGCCATCATATATAAATAGAACAAGCGTTTAAAAATATCATACTTGTTATACAGCACTTCAGAATGAATTCTCTTTTCAGAAGGGCGTACTTTTTCTCCAAATTTTAATTGAAATTTTTCAATGCCTTCAACCAATTCATCTGCTTTTGCATAACCTTTAGTTTGATGAGCTTCTTGAAGAACACTCATATATAAAGGCATCAAATTTTTAATCATTTGAATGTCTTTGTCTTCTGTTTCATTCATTTCCGGATACGAAATCCAGGTGTTATTTTCATCGTTAGGAATGGGGAACAATCGAAGAATACTTCCGCTAAAAGCGGTATTCAATAAAACGACGCGTTTGTTTATTTCAATAAAATCTTTTTGAAATTGATTAGGAATTGCAGCTTTAGTAGCTTCATCCACTAAGTCTGACAACAAATAATTTCCATTTTTATCAAAGAAATTTACAAAAGGTGCAAACTTGGCTTCTTTATCTACTCCAATTATTTTTCGAATGCTGTCATTTCCTTTTTTCAAATAAATGATGGGTATTTCCATCCAATAAAAGGGATATTGTGACATCGACAAAAACACCTGATCTGAATTAAATCCTTTATAATGATCACTCTTGCTTACTTTTCGCAATAATTCTGAAGAGAACGTATTTACAGGCTTCATTCGTCCGCCTTGGTCTTGAATGACTAACGCTCCAAATTTAGCCGCATGTTCTTTTGAGGCAATATTTTTTTCGACAAAAGCTTCAATTTCAGATAGACTAGGTTTTTTTGCATTGTGAAGCGATTCCTGAGCAAAAGCAGAAGTTGTCACTACCAAAAAAGCGATGATTGACAATCCTGCTTTTTTCAATTTCACTTTTTCTAATTTTCGTTTCAAATCCGCAAAACGCGTGTTTTTATCAAACATAATAACCATTAAAGCCAAATACAAAAGGAAATAACCGATATAGGTTATCCAAGTTCCCCAAAAATCGTGATTTACAGAAAGTACCGTTCCTTTTTCATCGGGATGAAAAGAAGCTTGAAAAAAACGATAACCCCGATGGTCCAAAATATTATTCATAAAAATTCGAGCATCAAAATCGTTTCCGTTATCCACCACAGTTACTTTACTTTCAAAAGAAGCATAATTATTCAATGTTCCGGGATAACGTTCCGCAATAAAATCATTCAGTTTTATACCAAAAGGTAATTCATACACTTTACTTCCAAAAAGTAATGTAAACTCCAAATCACCCAATTTAAATGATTCCGGAATGCCCATTTTTCCTTTTGCACCCACTAATGTTACTTCTTTGCTTTCACCATTTGCTTCAACAGTTACCATTAAAGCATCGTCCGATTGCAAATCTTTCCAATCGTTATTTGACTGAAATTCTTTCAATCCTTTAATTGGCGGTTCAGGAAAAACAAATTGAGTTCCCCCTAAATTATATAACGAACGAAGTTGCAAAACTTGCAACGAATCTTTGTAAACATTCCCTTTTAATTGATCAGCCATTCGCATAAAATCACCTCCAAAAGCTGATTCCAGGTATAGTTTTTCGCCTTCCATGGTAACGTTAATTGCTCCCGGAGTTGGTTTGTTGAACGCAAATAAAATATTGTGCAGGTTTTGAACTTCTCCCGCTTTCAAATAATGTTCATGACGCGTTCCTTCGGAAGATTCAACTAATTTGATGTAATACTCTCCATTTTCATTTTCCTTCAAGGTTTCCGTTACATTCATGATGTATTTTTTGTAACGAATTGAAAATGGTGTTTTATCAAAATTGTCATTAATTTTAAAATCATTGGATGCCGCTTGCGATAAAATGAGAGGCTTTTCAATCGTTTTGCGTTTCATTTCGCCTTGGTAATCACCATCAACAAGAACGCTTAGATAGGCTTTGTCTGAGTAAAAAATACGTTCAGTAGCTCCTTCTCTTATCGGCATCATACCTTCAAAACTGATGTAACGTGTGACAAAAGCACCCACTAAAATAAAAATAAACGACATGTGAATTAACAGCGTAGCCCATTTTTCTTTACGCCAAAGTTGGTAGCGTTTGATGTTTCCTATGAAGTTAATCACAAAAAACACCATGATTACTTCAAACCACCAGGCGTTGTAAACCCAGATTCTTGCTGTATCGGTGTTGTAATAACTTTCAATAAAAGTTCCGGCTGCCATGGCTGCTGCAAATCCGATAAATAAAAGAGCCATTAATTTTGTAGAAAAAAGTACAGAAGTAATTTTGTTGACCATTGGAGAAATCCTAATTATTTGAAGCACAAAAATACTGAGAAAAGTAGGAACACCCTATTTTTTTATGCATATTTTAAGTTGCTTTTAAGGTTTGTTGATATGATTCTTAATTTTACATTTGTTCCATTCAATTTTTAGTATTTTAGCCAAATGATTTCAGTAAGTATAATAGGCTCTGGGAACGTTGCTCAACATTTAATTCAGGCTTTTTCTAAAAGTCAGGAAGTTGTTTTGGTTCAAGTTTTTGCCCGAAACAAAGCTGCTGTTTCCAATTTGGTTGAAAACCATAAGATTATTTCTGATTTTTCGGAATTTAAAAATGCTGATGTCTTTGTAATAGCGGTTTCAGACAATGCAATTGAAGCTGTTTCTTCTCAGCTCCCATTTGAAAACAGTTTGGTTGTTCATACTTCGGGTTCTTCTGAAATGAATCAGATACATCCCAATAACAGAAGAGGTGTTTTTTATCCGCTTCAAACATTTACAAAAGGGAAACCGGTTGATTTTAAAGAAATTCCTATTTGTTTAGAAAGCGAGCATTCGTCAGATTACGAAACACTTGAAACTTTAGCAAAAAGCATTTCAGCTGTGACTTATTCGATATCTTCTCAACAGCGAAAAGCGTTGCATGTTGCAGCTGTTTTTGTGTGTAATTTTGTCAATCATCTGTATAGTATCGGAGCTGAAATTTGTGAAGAAAGCAAGTTGCCTTTTTCCATATTACAACCTTTGATTCAGGAAACAGCAAATAAAATTGCAATTAAAAGTCCGGATGAAGCTCAAACCGGACCTGCAAAAAGAGGTGACACTAAAACGATTAACACGCATTTGCATTTTTTATCAGATGAAAATCAAATAGAAATTTATAAACTCATAACAAAATCTATTATAGATCATGACAAAAAGCTATAAAGAACTAATGAATACCATTACCACATTTATTTTTGATGTTGATGGTGTTTTAACAGATGGAACCGTTCATATTGCTCAAAACGGAGAACTGCTTCGAGAAATGCACATTCGCGATGGTTTTGCCATGAAAGCAGCTGTTGAAAGCGGTTATCATGTTTGTATTATTTCCGGTGGTAGTAACGAAGGTGTTCGGATCAGACTACGAAACTTGGGTATAACTGATATCCATTTGGGTTCACCTGACAAAGTGGAAACCTTTAAAGAATATTGTGATGTGTATCAAATCAATCCTGAAAACGTGCTTTATATGGGCGATGATATTCCGGATTTTCATGTGATGCAATTGGTAGGATTGCCCACTTGTCCGCAAGATGCATGTCCGGAAATCAAATCTATTTCAACTTATATTTCTCATAAAGAAGGTGGAAAAGGAGCCGTTAGAGATGTCATTGAACAAGTGATGAAAGTTCAAGGAAAATGGAATACCTATTTTAATGGAAAATTAGATTAACTCCCGATGAAATTTTTAAAACTTATTCGTTATCAAAATTTGATTTTGCTTGCTTTGATGCAATTTTCTTTTCGCTATGGTTTTTTGATTCATCAAGATGTACCTTTAGCATTAGCTGATTGGCAATTTTCGCTTTTAGTATTAGCAACGGTACTTTTGGCTGCAGCAGGATACATTATCAATGATATTTTTGATCAAGATACAGACGAAATTAATAAACCTCAAAAACAAATTATAGGCAAATCTATATCCGAAAACATAGCCTACAATTTGTATGTTTCTTTAAATTTAACCGGTGTTGCCATTGGGTTCTATCTTTCAAATGTGATACTTCGCCCCAGTTTTGCAGTAATTTTTATATTTATTGCGGCTTCTTTGTATTTTTATGCTACGCAACTCAAAAAAATTGCACTTGTTGGTAATTTATTAATTGCTTGTTTAACAGCCGTAAGTGTACTTTTAATTGGTGTTTTTGATTTATATCCGGCAATATATGATGCCAATCGGGAACAAATGGGTCTTATGTTTAAAATTTTAATTGATTATGCATTTTTTGCTTTTTTTATCAATTTGATTAGAGAATTAGTAAAAGACGCTGAAGATTACAAAGGTGATTTTACCGTTGGAGCCAAAACTTTGCCTGTATTAATTGGCACAAAAATAACTGCAAAAATTGTTTTTGTATTACACCTGATTGCGTTGCTCCTTTTGATAAATTATACGAATACCAATTTGTTTGAAAACAATTTATTGATTGCTACGTTGTATGCATTGGTAACGGTAGTTGCACCATTAATACTAACTATGATAAAAAGCTGGAAAGCTGCTACAACTGAAGATTTTCAAACCATTTCAAAAGTGCTGAAAGTGGTTATTTTCTTTGGAATTATGTCAATTGTAGTAATCACTTATTCAATAAAATGGAATGCTTAGAGATAAACTAAAACATAAAAATATCATTCTGGCTTCGGGTTCGCCCAGAAGGCAAGAATTTTTTAAAGATTTGGGTGTAGATTTTGAAATCAAACTCAAAGAAATTGACGAGGTTTATCCGGAACATCTAAAGGCTGAAGAAATCACCGATTATTTAGCGGTTTTAAAAGCAACTGCATTTGACGGTGAACTTAAGGAGGATGATGTTTTAATAACCAGCGACACGATTGTTTGGTTGCATGAAAAAGCGTTGGGCAAACCCAAAAATTATGATGATGCATTTACAATGTTGTCTGATTTATCCAATACAACACATGAAGTAATAACCTCTGTTTGTTTTAAAACAAATAAAACTACTGACGTTTTTCATGACAAAACAAAAGTAACATTTGAAAAATTATCTGATGAATCGATACGGTATTATCTTGATAATTTTAAACCTTTTGACAAAGCCGGAAGTTACGGTGTTCAGGAATGGATTGGTTGGATTGGTATAAAAAAAATGGAAGGTTCGTATGCAAATGTTGTAGGAATGCCCGTGCATCTTGTATTTAAAAAATTAGCTACATTTATTTAAATATTTTTTATAATTATGAGACTTTTTAATGAGTATATAAAAGAAGTTATAATAACACTTTTCGTTCTAGTTGTTTTAATCATTGTTCGCTTACTAATTGCTAAAATCGTGAAACGTTTTGCCAGAATAAGTGAAATATTAGAGCATAGAACAAAATTAGTAATAAAGTATTTCAATATATTAATTGGCACAATTGCTGTAATAACGTTGTTTGTGATTTGGGGTGTTAAACCTGAAAATATAGTTTTTGTAACCTCCTCTATTTTTGCTGTTATTGGCGTTGCCATGTTCGCACAATGGTCGATTTTAAGTAATGTAACATCGGGAATAATTTTGTTTTTTTCCGCACCTTTTAAAATTGGTGACACCATTAAAATACATGATAAAGATTTTCCAATCGAAGCAGAAATTGAAGATATTAGAGGGTTTCACACCTATTTAAAAACCAAAGAAGGAGAAATTATCACCTATCCAAACAGTTTGTTATTGCAAAAAGGAGTATCTATCATTTATCCTGAAAAGGAAACAAGAGAATTTACCGATTAAAATGGAATGGGTTTTAATGAAAATGATTTAAAAATAAATGATACCTAAAAAAGTTGTTGTCTTGGTTTTTTTAATTTGTAGTTTTCCCGGCTACAGCCAAGATAATACAACAAAAAAAGATACTATAATAACTGCATATAAAGACATTGAAAACTATTCTAAAAAAAGTAAATTCACCAAATTTGTGCATGGCTTAGTGTTTAGAACAGTTCAAACGAAACCTACTTTAAACAAACACACCAAAAGAATTCAACGAAAAAATTTTCAGAATTACGAGAACAAAATAATTCGAAATATTGAAATCACCACTTTAGATCCTTTTGGTTATTCTACATCGGATACTGCAGCCAAGCCAACGCGTTTTTCATCTAAACTTGGCAATACGTTGCATGCAAAAACCAAACAATTCATTATCAAAGATTTATTACTACTAAAAAAAGGCGATCGTTTGGACACGCTTTTGGTTTATGAAAGTGAGCGTATCATTAGAAGCCAACGTTACATTAGAAGCGTTCAAATTGAACCTCAAATGATTTCGTCAAAATCGGATAGTGTTGATGTTATTATTCGCGTTTTAGATTCTTGGAGTTTAATTCCTAACGTTACGCCAACCACTAGTAGGGTAACTTATGAAGTTAGAGAGCGTAATTTTTTAGGTTTAGGTCATGATTGGTCCAATTCGTTCCGACAAAATATTGACGATTCCAAGTCTGCTTTATCCACAAGATATACGTTACCCAACATCAAAAATACTTTTATAAGAGCCACTTTAAATTATCAAATTGATTTACAAGATAATTACACTAAAGGAATTCAAGTAGAACGAACTTTTATCTCCCCCTACACAAGATGGGCCGGTGGATTTCAGTATGAAAACAAATTTTTACAAGACAGTTTGCCTTTGTCCCCCAATCAATACAAGAAAGAAAATTTTAAATCAGATACCTATGATGCCTGGATTGGTTATTCCTTGCCAATAAATATAGGTAATGGAAATTTTGTCAAAGAAACCAATTTGATAACCACGCTTCGTCTTTTAAATGTAGATTTCATTGAAAAACCTTCTATAGAATCTGATAGTATTAATTTCTTTTCTGACGAAAAATTTATTTTAAGTGGTATTGGAATTTCAAATCGAAGTTTTGTTCAAGATAGCTATATTTTCAATTACGGAATAACCGAAGACGTTCCTATTGGAAAGTATTTTGGAACTACTGCAGGTTATCAAAGAAAAAATGAAGGCAGTAGATTATATTTAGGACTTAGAGCTACTTTGGGAAATTATTTCAGTTGGGGCTATTTGAGCACCAATTTTGAATTTGGAAGTTTTTACAGAGATAAAAGCACCGAACAAAACACCTTTGTATCACAAGTAAATTATTTTACTCCTTTAATTGAAATGGGGCGTTGGAAAATGCGACATTTTATAAAAAACGATATTATTATCGGCAATAACCGACTTAATTCTGAAGGTGACCGATTGAATATTAACGAAAATAATGGTATTCAAGGCTTCAACAGTCCAAAATTACTAGGTACAAAAAAAATAGTTCTATCGCTCCAATCGCAAACTTATTCTCCTTGGAATTGGGCAGGATTTCGTTTTAGTCCTTTTTTTAATTATAGTCTTGCTTTGTTGGGTGATGGTGCCAATGGTTTCAAAAAAAGTGAAGGTTTCAACAAATATACTTTAGGAGTTATTCTCACTAATGATTATTTGGTATTCAACAACTTTCAGTTGTCTTTTTCATTTTATCCTAAAATACCAAATCAAGGAGAAAACATATTCAACACCAATTCCTTTCAAACCTCTGATTTTGGTTATCTTGACTTTGAAATTAACAAACCACGAACTGCAACATATAATTGATTTCATGACTTATCATTTCCAAATGGCATAATTTTGGCAAGATTTAATTAGATTAAGATTTGTACTAACTAAAATTTTAAATTATGAAACCAATAAAATTAGGATTTACAGCACTACTGCTCTTATTTGTAGCAACCGCTTTCTCTCAAGTAAACGTTACTATTGGAACACCACCACCATGGGGTCCTGCAGGTTATACTGAGGTTCGCTATTATTACATACCGGACATTGAAATATATTATGATGTACAACAATCACAATATGTCTATTTTGAAAAAGGAAAATGGTACAGAAAAAGAAATTTACCGGGAAAATTTAAAAAGTATGATTTCTATTCGGGATATAAAGTTGTTTTAACAGATTACCATGGTCCAACACCTTATGTTCATTTTAACAACCATAAAGTAAAATATCCGAAAGGTTTTAAAGGAAGTCCTCAAAAAACAATTGGTACCAAAAACAATCCCAAGCAAAAAACTACTGCTTTGAAACCTAAAAATCAAAAATCAAATTCAAGTGACAATACTTCTAAAGGAAAGAAAACAAAAAATTAAACACTTATTAATCATTAAAAAACAGAGGCTCAATACCTCTGTTTTTTTTGTTAAAGATATTTTAAATAAAAAATAAAGTCTCTTTAATTAGTATATTTGAAATCCGACAATTAATCCTGATTTATGAAACAAAAAATATATTTTGTTTTTTTATTTAGCCTATTTTCTTTTGCCTCACTTTTTGCTCAACAACCTGAAAAACCCTCAGCTGTTGAAATTTATCATGCCATTCAAAAATTAAATTTCTTAGGTTCGGTGCTTTATATCGCGGCTCATCCGGATGATGAAAACACGCGATTGATTTCCTACATGGCCAATCATCAAAAAGCAAGAACAGCCTATTTGTCTTT
Source organism: Flavobacterium sp. UBA6135 (assembly GCF_002428305.1). Lineage (GTDB taxonomy): Bacteria > Bacteroidota > Bacteroidia > Flavobacteriales > Flavobacteriaceae > Flavobacterium. The sequence goes on from NZ_DIVJ01000039.1 coordinate 80,534, forward strand.
AACCCGAGGTGATGGTGGGCAAAATCTTATCGGAACAGAGTTACGCGAATTATTGGGCGTTATCAGAACACAAGAACTTATTGAAGCCCGAAAAATTGATGGCGGTGAACAATTTTTTACCCGTGCCAATGACTTTGGTTATTCTAAAATTCCGGATGAAACATTGAAAATATGGGACAAAGATCAGGTGAAAGAAGACATGATTTATGTGATTCGAAAATTCAAACCCGATGTAATTATCAATCGTTTTGACCATCGTTCGCCGGGAACAACACATGGACATCACACCTCTTCGGCTTTACTTGCTCTTGAAATTTTTGATCAGATTAATGATAAAAATATTTTTCCAAATCAATTGAATTATGTTTCAACTTGGCAACCAAAACGCTTATTTTTCAACACATCATGGTGGTTTTATGGAAGTAGAGAAAAATTTGATGAGGCAGACAAAAAGAACTTAGTAAACTTTGAAACCGGAATTTATTATCCCTTATTCGGAAAATCAAATCAAGAAATTGCCGCATTAAGTAGAAGTCGTCACCAATCTCAAGGTTTTGGAAGCACAGGAAGCAGAGGAGAAGAAATTGAATATTTGGAATTGATAAAAGGAACTGTTCCAACAGACAATAAAAACATTTTTGAAGGCATTGACACTTCTTGGAACCGTGTAAAAGGTGGTGCTGCAATTGGAAAAATTCTTTCAGAAGTTGAAAAGAAATTTGATTTCAAAAACCCTTCCGCCAGTATTCCTATGCTTGTTTCGGCTTATGAAATGCTACAAAAAACCGAAGACGAACATTGGAAAACAATAAAATCTGACGAACTTAAAAAAATCATTCAAGCTTGTGCCGGATTATATCTGGAAGGTGTTGCAGCACAACAAAGCATTACACCGGGAAGTTTGTTAAAAGTAAAATTAGAAACCATTAACCGAAGTGTCATTCCAATGGTTTTAAAAGGGATGACATTCCTTCCGGAAGGAAAATTTATAATCGAAAATAAAGCATTACAAAACAACATTTCTGAAACTTTTGAAGCAGAGCTGTTGATCCCTCAAAATCTTGAATATACAGAACCCTATTGGCTCAGAAAAGAGGGGACTGTTGGCATGTATCGTGTTGATGAACAAGAGCGAATTGGTTTACCGGATATCATCAGGCAACTAAAAGTTAGGTTTGAAATCATCATAAATAACGTAAACATTCCTTTTGAAAAAGAAATCATTTACAAATACAACGACCCGGTTCACGGCGAAGTATATAAACCGTTGGATGTTGTTCCAACAGCAACTACTTCTATAGTGGACAAGGTTAAAATTTTTCAAGCCCAACAAACACAACCCATAACTGTTTTAGTTAAATCAGGGAAAGACAATATTAACGGCATTTTAAAACTTGATTTACCTAAAAATTGGAAAGTAAATCCGGAACAAATTCCTTTTGAATTATCCAAAAAAGGTGCAGAAGCTACCTTTACCTTTCAAGTTACCGCTCCAAGTCAAGTGGAAGAAATTCAAACCAAAAGCATCGCTATTATTGATGGGAAAGTGGAAGATAAAGAACAATTGCTCATTTCGTATAACCACATTGCAACACAACAGGTCTTATCTACAGCTTCTGCTAAATTTATTCGTTTAGACCTTAAAACGAATGGTGAAAAAATAGCTTATATCATGGGAGCCGGTGATGAAGTGCCTACCTATTTATCGCAAATGGGCTATGAAGTAACCGTTTTAAAACCTGAAGAAATTACCGTTCAAAATTTGAAAAAATATCAAGTGGTAGTAGTCGGAATCAGAGCCTATAATACGGTTGAAGAATTGGCATTCAAACAGCAATTGCTTTTTGATTTTGTAAAAGAAGGCAACACCATGATTGTGCAATACAACACCACAGGAAAGTTGACCGTAAAGGAAATTGCTCCTTTTCACTTAAAGATTTCAAGAGACCGAGTTACCGAAGAAGATGCCGAAGTTCGTTTTTTGGCACCCAATCATAAAGTTTTAAATTTTCCGAATCAAATCACTTCCAAAGATTTTGAAGGCTGGGTTCAAGAACAAGGTTTGTATTTTCCAAATGAATGGGATGCAACCTTTACCCCTATTCTTTCTTCCAATGATTTAGGCGAAGAACCAAAAAACGGAAGTTTATTAGTTGCCCCTTACGGAAAAGGACATTACATTTACACCGGATTAAGCTTTTTTAGAGAACTTCCTGCAGCAGTGCCTGGAGCCTTTCGATTGTTTGCCAACATGATTTCAATTAGCTCAAAATCTAATCAACCATGACAGAAAATAAGAACTCAAATTTAAAGAACGTATATGTATGGATATTGATTGCCAATGCCATTTATATCTTGGTTTTTTATTTTATCATGAAAAACTTTTCTTAATCCATGCAACTAATTGATTGGTTCATACTCGTTTTTACACTACTTTTTATTGTAGTATATGGTGCTTGGAAAACAAAAGGCAGTAAAAACGTAAAAGATTATATTTTAGGAAATAACGAGTCAAAATGGTGGACTGTTGGTATTTCTGTAATGGCTACACAAGCCAGTGCCATCACTTTTTTATCAACTCCGGGCCAAGCCTTTCACGACGGAATGGGATTTGTACAATTCTATTTTGGATTGCCCATTGCCATGATAATTATTTGTTTGTTTTTTATTCCCATATACCACAAACTCAATGTTTATACGGCTTATGAATTTTTAGAAAATCGGTTTGATCAAAAAACCAGAAGTTTAGCGGCAATCTTGTTTTTGATTCAACGTGGTTTAGCTGCAGGAATTACCATTTATGCTCCGGCCATTATTCTTTCTTCCATTTTAGGTTGGAATTTGAATTTATTGAATTTAATTATTGGCGTTTTAGTTATCATATATACCGTTTCGGGAGGAACCAAAGCCGTAAACGTTACTCAAAAACAACAGATGTTCATTATCATGTCCGGCATGTTTATTGCTTTTTATCTGATTTTAAGTTACTTACCGAAAGAAATTTCATTTTCCAATGCTCTAAAAATTGCAGGAGTAAATGATAAAATGAACATCTTGGATTTTTCATTTAACCCAAACAGTCGCTATACATTTTGGAGCGGCATCACCGGTGGTTTGTTCTTGGCTCTTTCCTATTTTGGTACCGATCAATCACAAGTGCAGCGTTATCTTTCCGGAAAATCCATTCGTGAAAGCCAACTCGGATTAGCCTTCAACGGCCTTTTAAAAGTGCCCATGCAATTTTTTATTTTGCTGACAGGCGTTATGGTTTTTGTTTTTTTTCAATTCAATAAAGTACCCTTAAATTTTAATCCTACGAGTCAAATTGCTGTTGAAAAATCTATCTATGCCAATGATTACAAAGCTCTTGAAGACCGATTGGAATCCATTCAAGAAGAAAAAAAGGAGATGACTTTGACTTATGCCAATCAATTAAATTTTGATGTGGACAATCCGGTTTTACGAAAAAGAATTATTGCACTTTCCGAAAAAGAAAAAACAATTCGAGAAGAAGCACAAGGTATCATCAAAAAAATAAAACAAGAACCAAATGATAAAGACTATGTTTTTATTCACTTTATCTTGAATTATCTCCCGGTGGGGTTGGTTGGTTTGTTACTTGCTGTGATTTTATCGGCAGCTATGTCCTCCACGGCATCAGAATTAAATGCTCTTTCTTCTACCACGACTATGGATATTTACAAACGGAATTTAAAAACCGAAAAATCAGATAAACACTTTGTTTTGGCCTCAAAAGGTTTTACGCTGATGTGGGGAGTTATTGCTATTTTATTTGCTTGTTTTGGAACTTTAATTGAAAACTTAATACAATTAGTTAATATTGTTGGTTCTGTGTTCTACGGAACCATACTTGGCATATTTCTTGTTGCATTCTTTTTTAAATTTATTAAAGGGAATGCGATATTTTATGCCGGTGTTATCAGTCAAATTATAATCTTTATAATTTACTATAATTACATTCATATTTATCCATCAGGAAAAGAATTGTTGGGATACTTATGGTTGAATGCCATTGGTGCAGCTCTCACCTTGGGTTTATCCACTTTAATACAATTATTCAGTAAAAACAAAACGAACTAAAAACAAGATCATGTCAAAAAAACTACTTGGATTTATATGCATCCAACTGTTTTCATTTGCTATATTTTCACAAAATATAACAATCTATGATGGCATATCTAATGAAACCATAGAAGCCGTTACGCTCAATTCAAATCACCCCAAAACTTCAATTGTTACCAACAATAAAGGAGAAGCCTCACTTGATTCGTTTAAAGAGGCTAAGAAAATTTACATTCGTTGTTTGGGATATGAGACACAAATTGTAAGTTACAATCAAATTGAAAAATCTAACTTTAGAATTTATTTAATTCCGGAAAACACCTCTCTGAATGAAGTAGTACTTTCTGCTTCTAAATGGATAGAAACCAAGAAAAGTGTTCCCAACTCTATTGTTACATTCAAAGCGAAAGATATTGCCTTGAACAATCCGCAAACTTCTGCTGATTTATTAAACAACACCGGAAAAGTTTTTGTTCAAAAAAGTCAACTTGGAGGCGGAAGTCCAATTATTAGAGGCTTTGCGACAAATCGTGTTTTATTAAATGTTGACGGAATAAGAATGAACAATGCTATTTTCAGAAGTGGCAATATTCAAAACGTTATTTCTATTGATGCCAACAGCATTCAAAATACAGAAGTGATATTAGGTCCCGGAACGGTTATATACGGTAGCGATGCCATTGGTGGGGTAATGAATTTTTATACTTTTGAACCGGAATATGCCAAAGAACACCCTTTTTATTCGGGAAATACTTTAAGCCGATGGTCCTCTGCAAATAATGAAAAAACAATTCATTTTGATTTAAATGTTGGTACTTCAAAATGGGCTTTTGTTACCTCAGCAACATTTAGTGATTTTGAAGACCTTAAAATGGGTAAGCATGGTCCGAGAGCTTACATTAGACCCGATTATGTTCAAACCATTGACAATGTGGATGAAATAATCACCAATCCAAACCCAAATAAGCAAGTAGAATCAGGTTATAGTCAAGTCAATTTATTGCAAAAAATTGCTTTTAAACCAAACGATTATTGGAACTTTATTTATGCTTTTCATTATTCTTCCACTTCTGATTTTAATCGTTATGATCAATTGTTACGAAGAAGAAATGACCAACTTCGTTTTGCAGAATGGTATTATGGCCCGCAAGATTGGACGATGCATCATTTAAAAATAAGTCATTCTAAACCCAACAAATGGTTTGATAAAGCTCAATTTAATGCCAGCTATCAATTGTTTGAAGAAAGCCGACATAATCGAAATTTAAATGCTACAATTCGAAATAGCAACATCGAAAATGTTGGAGCTTTTGCATCCAACTTTGATTTTATCAAAAAACTAAATTCAAAACAAAAACTTTCTTACGGAATAGAATACATTCTAAATAACATAAATTCTGTTGGATTTCAAAAAAACATTTTAACTGACGAAAAAGAAGCAATTCCTCCAAGATATCCTGATGGTTCTTCATGGCAATCGTTGGCTACTTATGTTCAATACGAAAACAAGCTTACGGATAAATTTACCTTTCAATCGGGATTGCGATTCAATCAAATTTGGTTGGATGCCTCTTTTGATAAAACTTTTGTAGACTATCCTTTTGATAAAACAGAAATCAACACCAGTGCTTTTACAGGAAGTGTTGGATTTACTTATTTGGCTTCAGATAAAACAGCACTTTTTTTTAATACCGGAACTGCTTTTCGATCACCAAATATTGATGATATTGGTAAAACCTATGAAAGCACACCCGGCAATGTTGTGGTGCCAAACCCGGATTTAGAATATGAATATGCTTATAATTTTGAAATGGGCTTACAACAAAAAATAGGTAAATCAATTACGCTTGATGTAACCGGATTTTATACCATTGTTGAAGATGCTTTAGTAAGAAGACCGTTTACTTTTAATGGAGAAAACACTATTGTTTTTCAAGGAGAAGAAAGCAATGTGCAAGCCATTCAAAATGCTGCAAAAGCAAATGTTTATGGTTTACAAGCAGGAGTAAATATTGAGCTTTCACCCATTTTAAATTGGAAAACCAATGCCAATTGGACCAAAGGTGAAGAAGAATTAGACAATGGAAACAAAGCACCTTTACGCCATGCTGCACCTTTTTTTGGCGACAGCCGATTGCTTTTAAAAACCCGGAAATGGATTACTGATTTGTCGGTTATTTATAACTCTAAAATCAAAGCCAACAACTTAGCTCCTTCAGAGGTGGAAAAAGAGTATTTGTATGCTACAGACAAAAATGGAAGACCCTATGCTCCAAGTTGGTACACCTTAAATTTGAAAGCCATTTATAAACTAGATGAAAATTGGTCTTTTTCAGGCGGACTTGAAAACATTACAGACCAACGTTATCGTCCGTATTCCTCAGGAATTACGGCAGCCGGCAGAAACTTAATTCTTGCAATTCAAACTTCATTTTAACAAAAAAATCCTATCACAAATACATGATAGGATTTTCAATATAGTAGAAAAAACAAGCTTATTTTTTACTCCACTCCGCAATGCTGTCTTTGTTCATTTTTACATAATCTGCATTACCGGCTTTTTCAGCAGCATCTAAAGAAACTTTAGCCGTTTCGATAGCTCCTTTTTTATCGCCTAATTTTGCTTGAATTTGAGATTTTAAACGAGTATACCAAAATGGCGTCCCTTTTGCAGCGGTCATTTCAGTAGCTTTGTTCATATAGTCTAAAGCTGTTTTCATGTCGCCGTTAGATTGAAAATAATATTGAGCAGCTGAAAAATAATCTGATGCAGCAGGACCTGCTAAAGCTTTGTTGATATTATCCAAAGCTAATTTTTTTGTAGGCACTTCAAACTTGATAGCGGCCAACGTTTTTTCCCAAGAAATTTCTAAATGAGCAAAATCATTATCCACATTGTTCAACGCAATAGTGAATGTTTCAATATGTCGGTTTAACATTTCCGGTTTTACATTCGTTTTTAAAGCTACTTTTGCTTCATCCCAGTTTTGTGGTGTTCCCCAATTTTCAGTATCTGTATAAAAAACAACTTCCCAATTATCTGCTTTTGGAGTAACAAAAATGGCATACTTTCCTTTTTTTAAGGTCGTTCCACCAATCACAACATCGTCACTAAAAGTAATCATCGAATTTTGATTGGCTCCGGTACGCCATAATTTTCCAAAAGGTACCAAATCCCCAAAAATGGTTCTACCTTTTGCACTCGGTCTACCATAATCAATCTCAACATTTGTTAACCCAACAAGTTGTTCAAAATTTGCTCTCGGACTTGGAGCCGGAGTTTTTACTTGTGCTTCCATTGAAATTGAAGCCACTAAAAACAATGCTGCGAATACTATTTTTTTCATTTTTAAATTAGTTTAGTTATTCTTCAAAATTACAATTTCGTAAGTTCTTACTATGTTAAAGAAACCATAAAACAATTTATTTTGTTTAACTTTTATAAATTAACATTAAACATTTATTATCTTTACAAAAAAAATATCATGAAAATTTATAGGCTGCATACCCAACAAAATTTACCCATTACTTTAGACGAAGCTTGGGAATTTTTATCCAGTCCCAAAAACTTAAAAACCATCACACCTGATTATATGGGATTTAATATTTTGAGTGGTGCAGAAAAAGAAATGTATCCCGGACAAATCATTCAATATATTGTTACTCCGGTTTTAGGCATCCCAACCAAATGGGTAACAGAAATTACGCATGTTAAAGACAAAGCCTATTTTGTGGATGAACAACGATTTGGACCTTATGCTTTGTGGCATCACAAACATTTTTTAAAAGAAATTCCGGGTGGTGTTGAAATGGAAGACATCGTTGATTATAAACTTCCAATGGGAATTTTAGGCCAAATGGTTCATCCGATATTGGTTAAACCAAAACTGAATGAAATATTTGCTTACAGACAGAAAAAACTAATTGAACTTTTTGGAGAATATAAAGGATAATATGAAAAACATACTTTTAATCGGTGGTTCCTACGGTATAGGTTTAGCCATCGCAAAAGAATTACAATTTGAAAGCAACATTTATATTGCTTCACGAACCAATGATCAAATTTCAGATTTGAAAGTCACACACATTCCTTTTGATGCTACTTCTGACACTTTAGATGTTTCGCAACTTCCATCTACAATTGATGGCTTGGTTTATTGTCCGGGCAGCATCAATCTCAGACCGTTTAAAGGCATCAAACCCGAAACTTTTGAAAGCGATTTGCATATCAATTTTATCAGTTTGGTGAAAGTCATTCAATCGGTTTTACCTAATTTAACCGCTTCGGAACAATCGAGTATCGTTATGTTCAGTAGTGTAGCTGCTTCAATGGGAATGCCATTTCACACCAGTGTAGCCGCCGCAAAAGGAGCCATTGAAGGTTTTGCAAAAGCATTAGCTGCTGAATATGCTCCGAAGATTAGGGTAAATGTCATTGCACCATCGTTAACCGAAACGCCACTTGCTGATAAATTTTTGAATAATGAGGTGAAAAAAGAAAAATCATCAGAACGGCATCCGTTAAAACGATTCGGTCAACCCGAAGATTTGGCTCAAATGGCTCAGTTTTTATTGAGTGATAAAAGCACTTGGATTACAGGACAGATTTTCCATGTGGATGGCGGGATGTCAACTTTGCTAATTTAGTTTAAGATTGTTTAAAATGGTTTAAATTTGTTTAAAGCTGTTTTTGATTTTTTAGATTTTTAGATTTTTTTATATGACTATTTTTTGGTTTCGAAGAGATTTACGTTTAGACGATAATATCGGACTTTTTCATGCTTTAAACAGCGATGAAGAAGTGCTACCTATTTTTATTTTTGATGAACATATTTTATCCCAATTACCAAAAGACGATGCTCGGGTAACGTTTATTCATGAACTGCTTTCAAATCTACAGAAACAATTAGAAGAAAAAGGAAAATCGCTGGCTGTTTTTCATGGAAACCCTTTTGATGTATTTCAAAAACTACTTATTGAAAATAAAATTTCAGCCGTTTATACCAATCATGATTATGAACCTTATGCTCGCAAAAGAGACAAGGAAATCTATCAATTATTTAAAGAGCATGCTATCGAATTTAAAACGAGTAAAGACCAAGTTATTTTTGAAAAAAGTGAAGTGGTAAAAGATGATGGATTGCCTTATGTAGTCTATACTCCCTATTCCAGAAAGTGGAAAGAAAAGTTTAAAACGATTCAATTAGTTACTTATGATTCTGAAAAAAAGTTGGACAAAATTGTCAAGCACTACTACCCTTTCTTGAGTTTGAATGACATCGGATTTGAGGCTTCCAAAATTAAAGTTTCGCCTTATGATATTTCAGATAAATTAATTTCGAATTACGAAGCTACTCGAAATTTCCCGGCTGTTTCAGGCACGTCTATGTTGGGAGCTTATCTTCGATTTGGAGCAGTTTCTATCCGAAAAATGGTAGCCAAAGCAATCGAATCTAAAAACGAAACCTTTTGGAATGAATTAATTTGGCGGGAGTTTTTTATGCAAATTCTTTGGCATTTTCCGCATACTATTAACAGAAGTTTCAAAGAAAAATACGATGCTATTCAATGGAATAACAACGAAGACGATTTTAAAAACTGGTGCGAAGGCAAAACCGGATATCCGATGGTAGATGCCGGAATGCGTGAATTGAATGCCACCGGGCAGATGCACAATCGTGTGCGAATGGTAGTAGCCAGTTTTTTATGCAAACACCTATTAATCGAGTGGCGTTGGGGCGAAACCTATTTTGCTCAAAAACTCTTTGATTACGAACAAGCGAGCAATGTTGGTAATTGGCAATGGGCTGCCGGTTCCGGAGTAGATGCTGCTCCGTACTTTCGAATTTTTAATCCAACAGAACAAATCAAAAAATTTGACAAAGATTGGAAATATATTAAAAAATGGGTTCCTGAAGTCGAAACAGCTGCTTATCCAAAACCAATCGTAGACCATAAAGATGCTCGCGAGCGTTGTTTGCGAGTTTACAAAGAAGCGGTTGGCTAAAACTTAAAAGAAAAAATCACAATGAAAATTGTTTGGTTCAAAAGAGATTTGCGATTAACCGACCATGAAGCACTCTTTCGAGCTTTGGAATCGCAGGAGCAAACGCTATTACTCTACATTTTTGAACCTTCACTCTTAAAAGACCATCATTACAGTCAGCGTCATTTTGATTTTATCAAACAATCGTTGGAAGAACTTCAAAATCAATTAAAACCTTTTCAAACTCAAATTTTAATTATTGAAAGTGAAGTAGTCGAAGCGTTTGAAAAAATCAATCAAATTCAACCCATTTCGACTATTTATTCCCACCAAGAAACAGGAATACAACTCACTTTTGAACGAGATAAAGCGGTGGCTTCCTTTTGTGAAAAACACAAAATCGTTTGGAATGAATACATCACCAACGGCGTAAAACGAGGATTATCCAATAGAGCTACATGGAAAGACGATTGGTGTGAATTTATGGATTTGGACCCATTTTCATTTCAACCCACATCAAATTCATTTTTGTCTCCAGATGATTTTGAAAAAATTAGTTCCATTTTCAAACTTGTTTCATTAACTACTTCCAAAAACACCCCTTTTCAAAAAGGAGGCACCTCAACCGGAATGCGGTATTTAAAATCATTTTTGGAGGAAAGAGTTACAAATTACAGCAAACACATTTCTAAGCCGGAATTAAGTCGCCTAAGTTGCAGTAGAATTTCACCTTACATTGCTTGGGGAAATTTATCGATGCGACAAGTGTGTCAATTGGCATTACAATTCAGAGATAAGAAAAAAAATGTGCGTCAAATAGATAATTTTGCTTCACGATTACGATGGCAAGCCCATTTTATTCAAAAATTTGAAATGGAATGTCATATGGAATTTATTGCTGTAAACAAAGGCTATCGCAATCTTAACCAAACTATAATTCCGGAATTTCATCAAGCTTGGGTTGAAGGAAAAACAGGCGTTCCTTTAGTGGATGCTTGCATGCGATGTTTGAACACAACCGGTTATTTAAACTTTAGAATGCGAGCTTTGGTGGTTTCCTTTTATACGCATCATTTATTTCAACCGTGGCAAAATTGTAGTCCGCATCTGGCTCAACAATTTCTTGATTTTGAACCGGGAATTCATTATCCGCAAATTCAAATGCAAGCCGGAGTGACCGGAATCAATACGTTGCGGGTTTATAATCCGGTAAAAAACTCATATGAACATGATCCGGAAGGAATTTTTATCAAAAAATGGGTTCCTGAATTGGCCTCCATTCCGTCTGCATTTGTGCATGAACCCTGGAAACTAACTCCAATCGAGCAAATGCTGTATGATTTTGAAATCGGAAGTGATTATCCGTTTCCGATTGTCAATTTAGAGGAAGCTAGGCGATTCTCCAGTGACTTTTTCTGGTCGATGCGAAAAGAAAAAGCAGTAAAAAAAGACAGTATTCGAATCTTAGATAAACATACGCTTCCTGATAGAACTGCTTAAATTTTGATTAGTTCTATATCTAATTTAAAATAAAATTTCGAACCCAAATTATTAAGTCTATTAATTATCAAAGCACTGAATACTTCACTAATTTAGCAACCAATTTTAACTTAACAACATGTCAACATTTCACAATAAAATTGTTCTAATAACCGGTGGAGCATCAGGTATTGGTAAATTAATGGCTTTATTAGCATTAAAGAAAGGAGCAAAAGTCATTATTTGGGACATTAATAAAGAAAAAATAGATGAAACCATTGCGGAATATCAATCGTTTGGAGAAATAAAAGGATACTGTTTAGATATAACAGATTTGTTTGCTGTTAAAAAAACTGCTGATGAATTAAAAAAAAAACCATGGAAGCGTTTCTATTTTGATTAATAATGCGGGAACTGTTGTGGGTCATTCTTTTCATCAGCACACGCATGAAGACATTGACCTAACCATGGCTCTCAATGCAAATGCACCGATGCATATTACTCTAGAATTTTTAGACGACATGTTGACACAAAATTCAGGGCACATTTGTACGATTGCCTCCTCAGCAGGACTCATTTCAAATCCAAAAATGTCGGTCTATGTTGCCAGTAAATGGTCTGCCATAGGTTGGTCTGACAGTTTGCGTCTGGAAATGAAACTGTTGAAAAAAAATATCCGTGTTACTACTGTTACTCCTTACTACATTAGTACCGGTATGTTTGACGGCATAAAATCCATTGTTCCGATTCTAAAACCGGAAAAAGTTGCTCGACAAATTATTCGCGGAATTGAACAAAACAAACTTTTTGTAAGTATGCCATGGAGCGTTGGTTTTGTTCGTTTTTTTCAAGGTTTGTTGCCTATTCGAGTTTTTGATTGGTTGGTAGGCGATGTAATGGGTGTCTATTCAGCGATGGAACATTTTAAAGGTAGAAAATAATTACCTCTTGCCCATTAACATAAATTGGGAAAGTTTCATTTTAAAAATACTATCTTTAAAGAAATCTAATAGATAAATTATGAAAAAAAGTGTAATCATGTTAAGTTTAATGGCAACAGTTGTTGTTATTTCTTGCGTAAAAAAAGAAGAAAAACCGGCTGATACAATAATTATCGAGCAACAAGCACCTCCTGCTCAAACCACCGAAGAAAAAAATGGCACTTCACTAGAAGTAACCAAAGACGGTGTTAAGTTTGAAACTAAAGATGGTGATAAAAGCACCTCTGTTAAAGTTGAAGGCGGAAATTAATATCCTATAACAATTCCCTTCCTTTTGGAGGGGAATTTTATTTAATGTTCAGAATTCTCTCAAAATTCAATTCCCTAAAGTGACTTATCACTTGATCAGCCAGACTATAATCCTGTAGTTTAGAATTCACACTATCATAACCAATACAATAAATTTCAGCCGCTTTTGCAGCTAAAATTCCGTTGGTACTATCTTCAATTACAATACAATTTCTTACCGGTGTTTTGGCTAATTCCGCTGCTTTCAAAAAAATAGCCGGATGCGGTTTTGATTTTGGAAAATCTTCCCCTGAAACTTTGTATGTAAAAAAGTTATCCAAATTAAAGCGATTGAAAATTCGCTGTATAGTAACGTTTGCAGAAGAAGAAGCCAACACCATTTGCATTCCGTTTTGATGTAACTCATTGATTAAATCTTCTACTCCATCCAATAAAAACAAATCTTCCTTTTGATCAAAGGCATCGTTGAATAAGTTTCGCTTGGTTTCTACTAAAGTTTGAATATCTTCTTTCAAATTGTAAATTCCCTTCAAACGTTCATAAATATTTTTGGTAGAATTGCCAGTAAACGAAGCATACATTTCAGGTGAAACGTCAATATTTAATTGTTTAAAATGTTGTTGATAGGCAAAATGATGCACCGGTTCGGTGTCAACGATTACGCCATCCATGTCGAAAATTACGGTTTGTATCATTTTTTGAGGTTCTGAGAGACTAAGGAGCTAAGGGACTAAGGTTTTAAATTTTACTATCCTCAGTACCTTAGTCCCTCAGTACCTTAGAGCCTTTTTTTTTATCTCTTCAACAAATACTTCACCACAGTCTCAGCCGCATGCAATCCAAACAAACAAGGCATCCAACTGTTGGTTCCGTAGAATGATTTTTTGAAGTTTTTGCCGTCAGTCATTTTTAGGCTGGATTCGTCTTGAATTTCGGAAGAGAAAACGACTTTTAGTTTGTCTATTTTTACTTCTTTCAATCTTCTTTTCATTGTTTTGGCAAGGTAACAGTTTTCGGAATTATTAATGTCGGTTACTTTCACTTTTGAAGCGTCCATTTTTCCACCGGCACCCATACTTGAGATTATCTTTACACGTTTGCGTTTTGCGGCTATTATCAAATTTAATTTGGGTGTGATGCTGTCAATGCAATCCAAAACGTAATCAAAATTTTCAGAAACGACTTCAAAAGCTCGTTCAGGAGATAAAAATTCCTCCAATCGAATCAGGTTTAATTCAGGATTGATATCCATCAAACGATCGCCTACTATATGTACTTTTGGCAATCCAACTGTAGAATGCAAGGCTGGTAATTGACGATTGATATTGGTAATATCCACCACATCGCCATCCACAATGGTCATGTTCCCTACTCCGGCACGGGCGAGGAATTCGGCCGCAAATGAACCTACACCGCCTAAGCCAACTACGAGTACGTTAGCGTTTTTTAAATTGTTTAATCCTTCGGTTTTAAATAAGAGCTCCGCTCGTTCTTGCCATTTAGTCATATTCTGTTGTCGGTTGTCGGTTATCCGTTATCAGTTGTCGGTTGTCACAAATTGCGTAAAAAAACTTTTTCAAAATTTGTTTTTACGATTGACTTTATTTCTTCAACTTCTGTGTTTTTATAGTTTGCTGCTAACGCATAAACTTCTTCTAACGATTCATCCACGGTGTCGGTTTCTAGAAAAAATTTATCATTTGGTACGGATTGAAAAACCGATTTTAACTCCGGATTTCGCAATAAATATTTCCCGAACGAAAGATAAAATCCGTTGTCTAAAAGTTGTTTTGCAGTTTGTTCGTTTTTAGAAAATCCGTGAATAATCATGGGAACTGTAACGTTTTGTTCTTTTTTGATTTGGATGATTTCCTGAAAAGCAGCAACGCAGTGCAAAACTAATGGTTTTTGGTGTTTTTCTGCAATTAAAATTTGAGGTTTGAAGATTTTTTTTTGAATTTCAATCGGAATTTCGATTCGTTTATCGAGTCCACATTCGCCTAAAGCGAGACAATTCTCTAGAGCTAATTTTTGGTCAATAATTTCTAAATCAGAGGACAACCTGCTTTCATCACTATACCAAGGATGAATACCGATAGAATAAAATGGGATTGTTTCATCAAATTCCCAAGGGTATTGATTGACCAATTCAAGAATGTCTTCTTGGTTGGTGAATTGGTGTGTATGAAGGTTGAAGAGTTTTGGCACAACAAAAAAATTACTTCTTAAACGCCTTTACCCCTGCTTTTATTTCCGTTTTTAAATCATTTTCTTTTGGAACGATTGGGCAGGAATAGACTTCGTTGTAGGCACAATAGGGATTATAAGCTTGATTGAAATCAACTGTCCAATTCTTTCCTTTTTGGATTTCGAGGTCGATGTAACGACCACCACCATAACTTTCTACACCGGAAGTGTAATCGGTGAAAGGAAGAAACAAACTGTTTTTGTAACCCGGCTTTTTAGCAAATTCAACATTCTGATAGACATTTAGTTGACAAGGAATCCCGTCGATTTTAAAATGGAGTTCACCGTATTTGACATAAATTGGTTTTCGTGAAGTGGTAGTTTTCATTTCAAACGGTTTTTCCTTTTTAGTTCGGATGAATTTGGCTTGCACAAAATAGTTTTCATTGATTGGAAAAAATTCTAATTCTTTAAAAAAAGCCAGATCTTTTTTCTTGAGCGGACTTTTGGCAGAATCTCCATAATGCTCATTCATCTTTTTTTGAAATTGAATAACGGAATCGCGTTCAAATTTTTGTTGCGAAAAAGCAAGTTGTGTAAACAGGAATAGAAATAGTATTTTTTTCATTTTTTTATAGTCTAATTGCTAATTACTCTTTTACAAAAACTTTATACGTCCAAGGAGCCATTGAAAAAGTTGTATCTTCATTGAATGTTATCATTTCCTGCGTTGTAAAATCCCGATAAGTCCCGTGATATAAATCCTCTTTTAAAGTAACATTTTGAGTATTCGCAGAAAAATTAAAGACACAAAAAACTTTATCTTTCTCATTTTGTCTCACAAAACTAAACACTTCTTTTTCATTTGTGTTGGGTACTTTTATCATCAATGCACCCCAATCGGCATGCCATAAAGCCGTATTTTTTTTCATTAAAGCAAATAATTTTTTATACAAATCTCCTATCGGATGTGGTTTCCAAACGATTGGGTCTTTTTCAAAAAAGGCTAACCGCTTAGGTTCTCCGGCTTCTTGACCGTTATAAATCAAAGGCATTCCGTCACCAACAACTGAAAGTACAATCGCAGCTTCCACACCGTCACCAAATTGTTCCCACATGGTGCCTTCCCAGGCATTTTTATCGTGGTTGCTCACAAAAGTCATTCGAATACTGTTATCAGGAAAGAAACTTTCATTCCAAGAATAATAAATATAGAGTTCATTAACATCGGCTTGCCCTTTGCAAATTTTATGTAATTTTTCGTTCCAACTCCAAGCGTAAGTCATGTCGAATGCGTGGGCATGCATGTCACGAGATTCCCATTCGGCCAACATAAATACAGGTTTAATCGCGTCTAATTCTGTTCTTAGATTATCCCAAAAATCGATAGGAACAAATCCGGCAACATCACATCGATACCCATCAATATCGGCTTCTTTGACCCAATATTTCATGGCTTCGGTCATGTATTTACGTAATTCCGGTTTGCTGTAATCCAAATCAATAATATCATCCCAATCCCACCATGGCGTAGGTCTGAAGTTCCCTTTATAATCTCGTTTGTACCATTCCGGATGTTCGTTTACCAAATTATTATCCCAAGCAGTATGGTTAGCTACCCAATCTAAAATGACATACATTCCAAGTTCATGTGCTTCTTTTACAAAGGCTTTTAAATCGTCTAAGGTTCCAAATTCAGGGTTCACCCCATAATAATCTTTTACGGAATAGGGACTCCCTAAGGTTCCTTTTCGATTTTTTTCACCAATCGGATTGATTGGCATAAGCCAAATGATATCAATACCCATTTCTCTTAATCGGGGTAATTCTTTTTGAGCGGCCCGAAATGTTCCTTCTTCAGAAAATTGTCGTGTATTTAATTGATAAATAGCAGCATTCTTAGACCATTCTGGATGTTTCACTTGCACATATTCTTTTGGAATATATCGATCTTCTGAAGCTATTTCGGTTTTTTTTGTTTCTGTGGAATTACATCCCAGTACTAATCCGGCAATGAAAATTGAAGTAAAAAATTGAAGTGTTTTCATTTAGAACAAAAAATTTGATTTTGAGTGTATAAATATAATTAAAAAGAGCTTTATCATTTTAATTGAAATGAAATTCATTATTTAAAATCCTTTTCTTTATGCCATAATTCCTTAGCCCGGATAGCAGTGGAAAGCCTTTGCAGGATTCTTGTATTTTTTCTTAGCAAAAAAAGCGACCAATCCCGATAGCTATCGGAAGCTCTTTTTTTGCTGTAGAAAAAAACAACAATACAAAAAAGCTTGGAACGAATAGCCGGAATAGCTTCAAATTTTGATATGCATTTAGTGTTTTAAACACGCCCAACTTTGTACCTTTGCAGGGTTCAACTTTGCCCAATGCTCAAAACTGCTTTTTCAAGATATATCAATTCTTTTCGTGGATTTACGAGAGAAATTTGGATTTTAACTCTTGTTACTTTTATTAACAGAGCGGGTACAATGGTGTTGCCGTTTTTAACTAAGTATTTGAATGAAGATTTAGAATTTAGTTATTCGGATGTGGGAACAATTATGGTGTTTTTTGGTTTGGGTTCAATGTTAGGTTCCTATTTGGGTGGAAAACTGACGGACAGCATTGGCTTTTATAAGGTAATGATTTTCAGTTTATTTGTGAGTGGTTTGTTGTTTTTTGGACTGCAATATGTGACCTCGTTTTATGGATTGTGCATCGCGATGTTTGTGATTATGACCATTGCAGATATGTTTCGACCGGCGATGTTTGTTTCACTAGGTGCATATGCTAAGCCAGAAAACCGTACGAGAGCCCTAACTTTAGTGAGATTAGCAGTCAACTTAGGTTTTGCGGCCGGTCCTGCCATGGGTGGATTGATAATTATGAATATTGGTTATCACGGTTTGTTTTGGGTGGATGGTGCTTCGTGTATTCTAGCCATTTCTATCTTTTGGTTGTTGGTCAAAGAAAAGAAAAAAACAATTGAAGAAAATGCCGTTTCAGAAAGTGTTGCGGTAAAATCGGTTTACAGCGACCGTCCTTTTTGGGTATTTTTATTAGTGATTTTTATCACAGGAATGGTCTTTTTTCAGTTGTTTACCACGCTTCCACTCTATCATCAAAAGGCATATGGTTTAACCGAATTTCAAACCGGATTACTCTTGACACTCAATGGTTTTTTGGTCTTTTTGTTGGAAATGCCCATAGTGAATTATTTTGACCGCAAGAAAGTGAATAAGGTAAAATTAGTTTTAGTTGGGTCATTGTTCATGGCTTTGGGATTTTATGTCCTTCTACTAAATGTATGGGCCGGCATTTTAGTCATCAACGTTTTATTTTTGACTTTTGGAGAAATTTTTGCTTTCCCATTTTCTAATTCTTTTGCATTAGGTCGTGCTCCACGCGGACAGGAAGGTCGTTATATGGCTTTTTATTCGATGAGTTTCAGTTTGGCTCACATCATGAGTTCTAAAACAGGAATGAATATTTTTGATCATTTTGGCTATTTAACTAACTGGGTTGTAATGGGGACTTTGGGAATGGTTGCTGTTGCGTGTTCTTTTTGGGTGATGAAAATGGTTAGAGAGGAATAGGTTTGAAGGTTGCGGGTTACGGGTTGGCTTACTAGAACACAAAACTTCAATCTTCAATCTTCCATCTCCCTAAAACTTAATTTTTAGTTAAATAACTATTTTTATAGTTGTGTAACTAAAAAAATAGTTGTAGGTTTGTTTTAAACTTTACAATTATGCAAAAACTAACCAATAAAGAAGAAGAAATTATGCACATTTTATGGAGGCTGGAAAAAGCGTTCGTAAAAGACGTAATGGCTGAAATTAAAGAAGATCAACCGCATTACAACACCCTATCGACCATCATACGGAATTTGGAGGAGAAAGGATATGTTTCTCATCAAGCCTATGGAAACACGCATCAGTACTTTCCTATCATTAGTATGGAAAAGTACCGCAAGACATTTATGAATACAGCGATTGAGTATTATTTTAACAACTCGTATAAGAGTATGGTTTCATTTTTTGCAGAAGAAGAAAAAATTTCTGCCGAAGAACTCAGAGAGATTTTAGCGATCATCGAAAAAAAGAAATAGTATGGAAAATTGGATGATCTACTTCGCTAAAGTTAACGGATTACTGGTTGTATTCTATTTGATGTATGTTCTGTTTTTAAGAAAAGAAACCTTTTTTACATCCAATCGTTGGTATTTAATTTTGGGATTGATTTCTTCGTTCGTTTTGCCATTGATAACATTTACAAAAACCGTTTGGGTGGAATCTAAGCCGGCAATTTTTGAAGAAATGTCAAATTATCAAACGGTTTTAATTGAAAATGTAACTGAAGTTGAAAAAGCTTTCAATTGGAACGAAATATTAATTGCATTTTATTCAATTATTACAATTATTGTTTTGTTGAAAATAGGTTTTGAAATTGCTTCTTTCTTTAGAAATATCAAAAATCAGGAAAGAAAAAAAGAAGAGCATTTTACATTGATAAATTCCTCTAAAACAGACAATCCATTTTCGTTTTTTAGTTATATCGTTGTGAATCAGCAACAATTTTCTGAAGAAGAATTACATCATATTCTCATTCACGAATCCATACATGTGAAACAAAAACATTCTTTTGATGTTATATTTTCAAGAATTATCTGTGCCATTTTATGGATAAATCCTGCGGTTTGGTTGTACAGAAAAGCAATCATTCAGAACTTGGAATTCATCGCGAGTATGCTCAATAAACTGTGTCA
>NZ_DIVJ01000017.1 GCF_002428305.1 Flavobacterium sp. UBA6135
CAAAATGATTTAAATGTGTATTTTAGTGATAGAATAAAATAAAATGACACAGTTTATTGAACACTCCCTTTATTATCGGATTTGGAACTTGTGCAGCTTATTTTAAATTGAATTTGCATTAATCTTTATAAAATCTTTATACTTCTCCCTTACTATTTTATATTCTATTTATAAACCCTGCCGTATCTTTGCTAGGTGAAATTTGGATTTGCACTTTTAGCAAAAAAACAACAAAAAGCACATAAAAATGAAGAAGATTTGGCAGTTTAGTTTACCGTTACTATTAGTTTTTTCTTTTACAGGAAAAGCCCAAACAATAGATTCGTTGAAGATTGATTTTTCGGGATTTATAGAAAGTTACTATGTGTATGATTTTAATCAACCATCAGAAAATCAGAAGATTCCTTTTCTATACAATTACAATCGACATAATGAATTTAACATCAATAATGCGTTGCTGAGAGTAAAAGCAAATTATGAAAATGTCTATGCTTCTTTCGCTCTTCATTCAGGTACATACGTAGAAGATAATTATGCTGCCGAAGATATAAAATTCATTAGCGAGGCAATTGTTGGAATTTATTTAGATGATAAAAGAAAGCACGCTATTGAAATGGGAATTATGCCAAGTTACATCGGTTTTGAAACAGCTACATCATCTTCCAATTTGACATTGACCCGTTCGATGTTGGCTGAAAATTCACCTTATTTTATAACAGGGATAAAATACCAATTTCAACCTTCTGAAAAATGGACTTTTACCACACTTTTGACCAATGGTTGGCAACGAATTTCTAAACTTGAAAAATCAGCACTTCCGGCTTTTGGTTCTCAAATTACGTTTAAACCCATAGAAAATGCAACCTTTAATTGGAGTACTTTTATTGGAGATGAACCAACTGAATTTGGTCTAAAAACTCGTTATTTCAGTAATTTGTATTTTGATTATCAATGGAATGGAAGTTGGCGAACTATTGCCGGTTTTGATGTTGGAGTGCAAAAATCAAGTATTGGTGAAAATTATGAAAATTGGTTCAGCCCGGTTTTTATCGCTCAATATTCTTTTAATTCTAAATGGCAAACTGCCTTTCGAACAGAATATTATCAAGATGAAAACAATGTGATAATTAATGTAAATGATATGGCCTTCAAAACTTTTGGAAATTCGCTCAATGTAGATTTTTTACCAACTAAAAATGTAAAAATCCGAATGGAAGCCCGTTGGTTAAAGTCTGAAGAATCAATTTTTTTGAAAAACAATCAAATAGTTGATAATAATTTCTTCATAACTACAAGTATGTGTTTTGAATTTTAATTTTTTTCTTTCTATTTTTTCTTCGCCATCCCCGTAGAAATAAGATTAGAAATTACCACAGCAGGATATAAAATTCCAACAGCAGACAAAAAGACTGAAGTCATTCGTGCTGCCGCATTGGTTGGGATTAAATCGCCATAACCAACAGTAGTTAAGCTGGTCATGCTGTAATAAATAAAGTTAGGAAAATTGAGTGTTTCTTCGTCGGGTTTCCATCCACCTTCTAGGGAATTTCCGAAGACTAGATGAATAAGTTCTAATAGTGAAACCCCAATCAAACCCAACATTAAATAAACATTTACCGCACCAATGATTCTGTAATAGGTGATTTCTTTATCTCTGAAAAGTAATTTTAAGTTGACAATAATCAGTAAAATTAGGTTCATTAGCATTACGACTTGTTCCCAAAAATAGAATTCGCTATCCGAATCACTAAAACGAATGAATCGTAAGATAACCTGAAGCAAAAAGAAACTTATCGTTAATACTTTAAACCATAAGTGATCTGACGAAAAAATTCCAATTAAAAAAAGAAAAAGGTAAATCGCATTGAGTGAATATTCTCCAATGATTTTTGCATCAATTAAAATCGGAACAATAAAATTTAGACACAACAAAACAATCAGTAAACTGATGAAACTGGTATCAGACAGCCAGAATTTTTTGATTTTTTTGAAGAAATCTATTATCATAATAGTTTAGCAGTCAGCCAAATTCACTCCAACCGCCAATCCACCTTCACTGGTTTCTTTGTATTTGGAGTTCATATCTTTGGCGGTTTCCCACATGGTGTTGATTACTTTATCTAACGGAACTTTTGCATTTAAAGCATCGGTTTCCAAAGCTAATTCAGCCGCATTAATCGCTTTTATCGCACCCATCGTATTGCGTTCGATACACGGAATTTGAACCAAACCTCCAATTGGGTCACACGTCATTCCTAAATGATGTTCCATCGCAATTTCGGCAGCCATCGTCACCTGAGCAGGAGTTCCGCCCATCAATTCACATAATGCTGCTGCGGCCATTGCACTCGATACGCCAATTTCAGCTTGACATCCACCCATTGCGGCAGAAATGGTAGCTCCTTTTTTGAAAATACTGCCAATTTCTCCCGCAACTAATAAAAATTGTTTGATTTCTTTTTCTCCGGCTTCGTGGTTTTCAATTACTAAATAATACATCAAAACAGCAGGAATAACACCAGCACTACCATTGGTTGGAGCAGTGACAACCCGACCTAAAGCGGCATTTACTTCATTCACCGCCAATGCAAAACAGCTTACCCATTTTAGAATTTGACGAAACTTAACTTCTGTTTTTCTGATGGTTTCCAGCCATTCCTGCGGATTGGAATAAGGAAGATTTCCTTTCAAACCTTCGTGCATATCAAATGCTCTTCGTCGAACGTTTAATCCGCCGGGCAAAATTCCTTCGGAATGACAACCGATATAAATGCATTCTAACATTGTATCCCAAATTCGCATTAACTCGTGGTTAATTTCTTCTTCGGAACGCATCGATTTTTCGTTTTCATAGACAATTTCAGAAATCGATTTATTTTCTTTTTTACAATAGTCTAATAATTCATCTGCTTTTTGAATAGGATAGGGGAAAGCACATTTTATTTCTAATTTCTTCTTCGCATTGGTTCGTTCTTCTTTTACCACAAATCCGCCACCAATAGAAAAATAAGTTTCACTAAATTCTTTATCTGATGTGAACAAAGTAAAAGTCAATCCATTGGCATGAAAAGGGAGGAAATTTCTATTGAAAACAATATCTTTTTCAAAATCAAAATCTACCAGAATTTCATTTCCTAAATTGATTTTTTTGGACGTTTTTACGGTTTGAACAATCCCATCAATGTCAGCAATCGGGATGGTTTCCGGATCTTGTCCGCTTAGTCCTAATAGTATTGCTAAATCGGTGGCGTGTCCTTTTCCCGTTAAGGAAAGCGAACCATATAAGTCTGTTTTTATTCTAACAGCTTGATTCAGCATATTTCCTGCTCTACATTCGGCCAAAAAACGTTCGGCCGCTCTCCACGGTCCGAGCGTGTGCGAACTCGATGGTCCAACACCAATTTTAAGCATATCAAAAACAGAAATACATTCTTCCATAACGCAAACGATTTAGTAGAGCAAATATAGTATTTAGTTTGTACTAAAACTAAGGGATGTAAAGTTGAAATTACAAATCGCTTTAGTTCTATGGTTTAGAAAATAACTTATATTTGGGTTCTAAAATTTTAATTATGAATAGAATTCTGTCTCTACTTTTGCTATTGGTTTGTACTTCAGTGTTTTCTCAATTGCAATCGCCCACAGATTATTTGCCAAATTATGGGAAGCAAGTAACTTTTTATCACCAAGTTGAAGATTATTTTACGCATTTAACTAAAAATTCAGATTGGATAAAACATCAAAAGTATGGTCAGACTACTCAAGAGCGTAATTTGAATGCCTATTTTATTTCTACTCCTGAAAATTTAAAGAATTTAGAAACCATTCGAAAAAATCATTTGAATGAAATAGGTTTGTTTCCTTCAAAATCATCCGGCTACAAAGAAGTTAATGTAATTTGGTTAAGTTTTAATGTTCATGGCAATGAAATCGGAGCTATTGAAAGTTCGCTTGCCATTGCATTCGAATTGATTAACCCAAATAATGCAACTACAAAAAAATGGTTAGAAGATACCGTTGTCATATTAGATCCGTGTTTAAATCCCGATGGTTTTTCGCGATATGCCAATTGGCTTCGTGATATTTCAGGAAAAAAAACACATCCCGGATTAACCGATCGTGAACATATGGAACCATGGCCAGGCGGTCGTCAAAATCATTATGTGTATGATTTAAATAGAGATTGGGCTTGGCAAACACAGTTAGAGACGCAATTGCGAATGAATTTGTATCACGAATGGATGCCAATGGTTCATGTTGATGTGCACGAAATGGGATTCAATGAGCCTTACTTTTTTCCACCGGCAGCCGAACCTTTTCATGAACAAATTACACCGTTTCAAAGAGATTTTCATAAAAAAATAGGGGAGTTGACTTCCAAAAAATTTGATAAAGAAGGCTGGATGTATTATTCCGGAGAACGATTTGATTTGTTTTATCCGAGTTATGGCGACACCTATCCAAGTTTTAACGGAGCCATCGGAATGACCTATGAACAAGGAGGTATTGGAGCAGGCAGAGCCGTTTCGCTTAAAAATGGCGATATTTTGACCATTCAAGATAGAATTGATCATCACAAAACAGCCATTTTAGCAGCAGTAGAGTTATCGTATGTATTGAAAGAAACGTTGCGAAAAGAATTTAGAAATTATTTTAAAGACAGTCGTTCAAAACCTAAAGGAAAATACCAAACCTATGTAATTAAAAATAATTCAAAAAATTATGAATTACTAACATTATTAAATAGAAACAGAATTGAAAGCACTTTTGCTGATGAAACCCGAAAAGTATCAGGTTATCATTATCAATCCAACAAAGAGAAAGCATTTACTATTGAGCCCAATGATATAATTGTTTCTGTAAATCAACCTCGTGCTGTTTTAACTCAAGTTTTGTTTGAACCACATCACAAATTGTCCGATAGTTTGTCGTATGATATCACCGCTTGGGCACTTCCTTTGGCATACGGAGTTGAGAGTTATGCAGTAAAAACACCTTTGTCTTTAAAGACTAAAAGTAAGATTGATATAAAATCTAAAGAACCAAAAACTTCTGTTTATGCGTTTTATGTGCCATGGAATGATAGAATATCAGCTAGAGTTTTGAGTCAATTGCATCAAAATAAAATTAAAGTACGCTATGCCAAAAAAGACATTTTATTTGGAAATCAAAAAATTGAAAGAGGCGGACTAATTATTACCAAAGGCGATAATTCTAAAGTTGAAAATTTTGATAGTGTTGTTGCAAAATTAATACAAGAAAAATCAGATTATGCCTTGTTGGAAAGTGGTTTTGGAGAAAAAGGAGGCGACCTTGGAGGCGAAAATTATCCTTTGTTAAATGCACCGAAAGTTTTGGTTTTAGGAGGAACTGGTGTTAGCAATATTGATTTTGGACAAGTTTGGTTTTATATGGACCAAGTGGTGGAATATCCGTTGAGTATTGTTGAGGTAGCAAATTTTAATAGAATAAATTTAGCTGATTATACCACTTTAATTATGCCTGATGGTTGGTATAATTTAACAGATATTCAGAAAAAACGAATTGATGATTTTGTGGATAGAGGCGGAAAAGTAATTGCTATTGATGGAGCGTTGAACTTTTTTGAAGATAGAGAAGGTTATGGTTTGACGGCTTTTGCAACAGAGGATGAAAAAACAGCAGCTCAAAAAGCCAAAGAAGAGGAGCAATTAAAAAATCGTTATTTAGATTTTGAAGGTTATGAAAGAAGGTCTATTTCTAGTTTTATTCCGGGTGCCATTATTGAAAACAGATTGGATAAAACACATCCTTTGGCATTTGGATTAGGAGATAATTATTTTAGTTTGAAAACTTCCGATAGAAATTTCAAATTATTAAAGAATGCTCAAAATGTGATTTATGTTCCTAAAAACTACTTGAGTTTTGGTTTTATTGGAAACAAGCTAAAAAAATCGATTGAAGATTCAGTCACATTTGCCATTGATTATAAAGGTTCCGGAAAAGTGATTTACATGATAGACAATCCCTTATTTAGAGGATTTTGGGAAAATGGAAATTTATTATTTAGTAATGCGTTGTTTTTAGTGGATTAATTTTAATCTAAAATTTATGAGAAAGAAAACACTATGTTCTTTAGGTTGCTTTTTTTTGTTTTTATTCGGATTTTCGCAAACCGTTCAAGAGCGAATAGATCAAGGTGTTGCTCTGCATGAAGAAGGTAACTACAAAGAAGCCATACAAGTTTATGAGAGTATCTTAAAGGATGATTCCAAAAATGCTGATGCAAATTATGAAATAGCATTAACTTATTCATCAATAAAAGAATATGAGAAAGCAATTAAACATTGTGATGTTGTTATCAAATCCAAGTCTGAAATAAGTCATTTAGCATATTTAGTTAAGGGAGCTTGTGAAGATTATCTTGGAAAACCTGAAAAAGCAATAAAAACTTTCAAACAGGGAATAAAGTTCAATTCTGATTATCATCAGCTATATTATAGTTTAGCACTGACATCTTATAACCTTAGAAAATTTGATGATGCGGAATCGGCATTACTAAGCGGAATAAAAGTAAATCCTTTTCATTCCAGTAGTCACATGTTATTGGGTTATTTGAAAAGTGATCAAAAAGAAAGAAGTAAATCGTTACTGTCATTCTTTTACTTTTTGATTTTGGAGCCAACCGGAAATAGAGCCGATCAGGTATTTAAACTGATTGAACAACAACAAAAGCAAAATGTTCGAAGAGAAGACAGTAAAAACATTACTATAAATATCAATTCTAATTTTGATAAAAATGATTTTGGAACTGCAGAAATGATGTTGTCCTTATTAGAAGCAGCCAAAACAACAGAAATCAATGAGAACAAGTCTGAATTTGAAATTTTTTCAGATTCAAATGCTTCTTTTTTTAAAATTTTAGGCGAGCAACGTAAAGATAAAAAAGGATTTTATTGGGATTTTTATGTAGATTTTTTCTACGAGTTAGTTCAAGATAAACCGATGTATGAAGCATTTTCAAATCAAATTTATCAAACTAAAAATGATCCTGACAACAAACAATGGTTGATTGATAATCCAATTCAAATTGAAAAATTATATTTTTGGTTGAAAACATATAAAGTGAAGATTTGATTATTTGATTACTCGATGAGTTGTCAATTTTCACATCCAAAAAAAATGTCATAATGTCATATTTTTTCTGATACGTCAGTTAAAATATGACATTTGTTTTTGATTTCCTTAGTTGGCACAATCCTTGTCATTTAGCAAAACAAGTTGTAAAAAACGAATTAAAAAAAGACATCAAATAAAAAAATTATGAGTAAAATAATTGGAATCGATTTAGGAACTACCAACTCTTGTGTATCCGTTATGGAAGGTGGAGAACCGGTAGTAATTGCAAATGCTGAAGGTAAAAGAACAACCCCATCAGTAATTGCTTTTGTGGAAGGTGGCGAAATTAAAGTAGGAGATCCTGCAAAAAGACAAGCGGTGACTAATCCAACCAAAACCATTGCGTCTATCAAACGTTTTATGGGTAATAAATATTCTGAAAGTGCAAAAGAAGCCGGAAACGTTGCTTACAAAGTAGTTAAAGGTGACAATGATACACCACGTGTTGATATTGACGGCCGTTTGTATACGCCACAAGAATTGTCAGCCATGACACTTCAAAAAATGAAAAAAACGGCTGAGGATTATTTAGGTCAAACAGTAACGGAAGCGGTTATCACTGTTCCTGCTTATTTTAATGATGCTCAACGTCAAGCTACAAAAGAAGCAGGTGAAATTGCAGGTTTAAAAGTTATGCGTATTATCAACGAACCAACTGCTGCTGCGTTAGCTTATGGTTTGGATAAAGCTGGTAAAGATCAAAAAATTGCGGTGTACGATTTAGGTGGAGGTACATTTGATATTTCTGTACTTGAATTAGGTGATGGCGTTTTTGAAGTATTATCAACAAATGGAGATACTCATTTAGGTGGTGACGATTTTGACCAAGTAATCATCGATTGGTTGGCCAATGAATTCAATAGCGAAGAAGGTGTTGATTTACGTAAAGACCCAATGGCATTGCAACGTTTGAAAGAAGCAGCTGAAAAAGCTAAGATTGAATTATCATCTTCTACGCAAACAGAAATCAACTTGCCGTATGTTACGGCTACAGCAAGCGGACCAAAACACTTAGTAAAAACATTAACCAGAGCTAAATTTGAGCAATTGGCTGAAACTTTAGTAAAACGTTCTATGGAACCTGTTGCAAAAGCATTGAAAGATGCAGGTTTGTCAACATCAGATATCGATGAAGTAATCCTTGTAGGTGGTTCAACAAGAATGCCTGTTATTCAAGAACAAGTTGAAAAATTCTTCGGAAAAAAACCATCAAAAGGTGTAAATCCTGATGAGGTGGTTGCAGTTGGTGCAGCTATTCAAGGTGGTGTTTTAACCGGTGATGTAAAAGATGTATTGTTGTTAGACGTTACACCTTTATCTTTAGGAATTGAAACAATGGGAAGTGTAATGACAAAATTAATTGAGTCAAACACAACCATCCCAACTAAAAAATCACAAGTTTTCTCTACTGCTGCTGATAACCAACCTTCTGTTGAAATTCACGTGTTGCAAGGAGAAAGACCAATGGCAAATGACAACAAAACAATTGGTCGTTTCCATTTAGACGGAATTCCGCCGGCTCCAAGAGGTGTTCCTCAAATTGAAGTGACTTTTGACATTGATGCAAATGGTATCATCAAAGTTTCAGCAACGGATAAAGGAACCGGAAAATCACATGATATTCGTATCGAAGCTTCTTCAGGATTAACTCCGGAAGAAATTGAAAGAATGAAAAAAGAAGCGGAAATTAATGCAGAAGCAGATAAAATCGCTAAAGAAAAAGTGGATAAATTGAACGAAGCAGACGGAATGATTTTCCAAACTGAAAGTCAATTAAAAGAATACGGAGAAAAATTGTCAGATACTAATAAGCAATCAATCGAAGCAGCTTTGAACGAGTTGAAAGCAGCTTATGAGACAAAAGAAATTACGATGATTCAACCCGCTTTAGACAAAATCAATGAAGCTTGGAAAAATGCTTCAGAAGAAATGTATAAGGCACAAGATACTCAAGGAGCTCAGCAAGCTGAACCGGCAAATGCAGGTGGTGATCAAACACAAGATGTTGACTTCGAAGAAGTGAAATAATTTCTCTATTATAAAGACAAAAAAGCGAACTAATTTAGTTCGCTTTTTTTGTTTTTAAACATTGTCACAATCACCCAAACATGCGGAAAAGTGATGGCTGCTAAAATTGAAAAAAATAAAGCATCAAAAAAGTAGTCGTTTCTAAAAATAAAGTATAGTGTAAAAATTCCTGCAAGTGAAATAATCCAATATACGAATGCAGACTTTAAATAGGCTTTAAAATTCTCAAATGAAAAAGAACCATAAAGAAAATCAATTTGATCTTTCATCGATGGAATGCTATGCCAAAATATAAAGTACAAAGTAAATCCCCAGATAAGTGATGATGTTTTAAAAATGATAGCAAAAACTAATAAAAACAGCAATTCTTGCAGCATCAACTTTTGAAGTTTTTTTAAACTTATAAATTTCACAACACCTAGTGTTAGAAAGCAACCTAATGAAACATAAAAAAAGCTTGTGATGAATTCAGAAGGAATAGTTATGTTAGAAATAGCAGAGATAATTCTTTGGACTTCATTGACATGAAAAATGAACAACATACTTAATAGGAGTAGTCCATAGAATAGATGAAATAATAAGTTGATAGGTTTACTCCCATCAGACAATTCAATTTGCCAATGTTGCTCCCCAAAGTGATACCCACTAACTAGTATGAATAATAGCAAAGCTACTATTGGTATAAAATAAAATAATAGGGCACCAAGTAAAACTACAATTATATAGTAAGACAAAATTTTATAGAAAGTAATGCTGTTATTTTTTGATTTTGATCTGTTGATAAGCAATAGGTCATTCGCTCCATGAAGTATTCCGAATGAAAAAATTAAAATAAATCCTATAATTAATTGAAAATTCTCATCAAGAAATGAATTTATCCATAACCCCAAAAAGCTAGCAACTATTGAGAAATTGGTAAGTTTTGCCATGTTGAATTTATTTTTGTTTAAAATTAATCAAAAAAAATTAAACAAAATACATTTTATTTGTTTAAAGTTTTATAAATTTGTTTAAACAAAATTCTTAAAACTTTTTTTATGAAAAACTTTATGTTAGTTGCGGACTTAGTTCCGAAGTTAGATCCTACTGATTATGTAGGTTTTACTTTTTTTGTTGGCTGTATGGCTATGATGGCTGCATCAGCTTTTTTCTTTTTGTCATTAAGTCAATTTGACAAAAAGTGGCGTACTTCAGTTTTAGTTTCCGGCTTGATTACATTCATTGCCGCAGTTCATTATTTTTATATGAGAGATTATTGGGCAGCACACATGGAATCTCCTACATTTTTTAGATATGTAGATTGGGTGTTAACTGTGCCATTAATGTGTCTTGAGTTTTATTTAATCCTAAAAATTGCCGGTGCAAAACAATCGTTATTGTGGCGAATGATAGGTTTTTCAATCATCATGTTAGTTACAGGTTACTTTGGAGAAGCAGTTGATAGAGACAATGCTTGGCTTTGGGGTCTTCTTTCAGGAGTTGCTTATTTTGTAATTGTTTATGACATTTGGTTAGGAACAGCTGCAAAATTAGCTAAAGAAGCCGGAGGAGATGTATTAGCTGCTCACAAAATTTTATGTTGGTTTGTATTGGTTGGATGGTCCATTTATCCTTTGGGATATATGTTAGGAACAGACGGCTGGTATAGCGGTTTACACGGTTTAAATTTAAACATTGATGTAGTTTATAACATTGCCGATGCAATTAACAAAATTGGTTTTGGTTTAGTAATCTATTCTTTGGCTGTTAAATCAAGTAAATAAAATCCTTAAAAAAATGTTTTTAAAACCGAGTTTTTAGAAAGACTCGGTTTTTTTATTTAAAAATATATATTATTATTCATAATTGATTGAAAAATTAATAACTTTATTCATAAATTATTATTAAGTTAAAAATGAATAAGGTAAAACTTTTAACTAGTATTCTTTTATTTGTTTCATTAGTTGAAATAACGGCAGAGTATTTTAAAATTTTGCCACTAATTTATGTTTTTAAACCATCTTTGTCAATCATTATAGTGTTGCTTTATTGGTATAGTTCAAACAAGAAAGATTATTTGTTCTTTCTTACCATTGGAACTTCTCTTGTAACAAACGTCTTATTTATTCCAAATCACTTAAACTTGATTTTTATAGCTTTAGTGGTTTTTGTGATTCATAGAATAATCACAATTTATTATATTTTGAAGATAAAAAAAATCAAAGATTATGTGCCTATTATTTTGGCATCCATACCTTTCATGTTATTGTTTTTTTATGTTTTTTTTGATACCGATTTAGTTTCCAAAAAGATTTACTACATTCTTATAATTCACAATATTTTGATTTCTCTTTTGGGAGGTATAGCACTGTCTGATTATATCATGAACCATTCCACATTTAGTTATTGGTTGCTTATATGTGTGATTTCGTTTGTTACGTTACATTTTATTATATTTCTAGAAAAATTTTATATTGATCTTTTGATATTTAGACCAATAGCCATGTCATTGAATATCTTTGCTTATTTTGCTTTCTATAAATTTATTATAGACATGGAAAAAACAGAAGTTTTAGAGTTAAAAAAATAATATCTTGCAACAAAAAATCAAACAACGATTGATCTTCCTTGAGAAATTATCTTTTTATCATTGTCTAAATAGAAATCAATTCGGCCCAAATTAATTCCGTAACAACCCACTTGATTTACTAAAACTTTGTTTCCTTCTACATTTTCAAAAACAGAAGGTTTGTCTAAAAATGTATGGGTATGGCCACCAATAATTAAGTCAATATCTTTTGTTTTTTGAGCCAATATTACGTCACAAATTTTATCAGGTTCATTTTTATATTGATAGCCAATGTGAGAAAGGCAGATTATGATATCACATTTTTCCTGATTTTTCAAAATAGAAACCATGTCCTGAGAAATTTCCAACGGATTATTATAGACCGTTTCTTTGTAATGTTTTTTATCCACTAAACCGGCAAGTTCAACTCCTAATCCAAAAACACCTACTCTAATTCCGTTTTTAATAAACACATGATAGGGTTTTACAAAACCATCCAACACCGTATTCTTAAAATCGTAATTGGCTGATAGAAATTTAAAATTAGCATGCGGAATTTGAGCCGTTAATCCGTCAATACCGTTATCAAATTCATGATTACCAATTGTTGTGGCCTCATAACCCATCATGCTCATTAGTTTGAATTCCAATTCGCCACCAAAGTAGTTAAAATAAGGTGTGCCTTGAAAACTATCTCCGGCATCCAAAAGTAAAACATTCGGATTTTCTTTTTTTATTTTTTCAATTAATGCGGCTCTTCTGGAAACACCTCCCATGTTTGGATTTCTGGGATGATCTGCCGGAAATGGATCAATATAACTATGTACATCATTCGTATGAAGAATTGTTAAATGTTTTGATTTTAAGGTTTCAAAGCTACTTAAACTCAATCCTCCTAATCCAACTAATGCAGAACTTGCAACGGTGTTTCTTATGAATTCTCTTCTTTTCATAATCAATTTAATTGATGATAATTCTTTTTTCTGTGCTTACTTTTAAAGTGTCAACTTCTTTAAAGTGATCAATGAGTACATTTCTGATTTTGTAATCTAAGTCAAAAACACCTTCGTTTTTTTGAAAAAAAGTCATGTTGTCACCGCCATTTGATAAGTAGTCTGAAGTGGCCACATAATAGGTCTGTGATTTATTCACCGTTTTATCATTCACAAGAATAGAAATAATTTCATTAGAAGCGTTGATGTTTATTTTTAAACCGGAAACCGGATGAGGTTTTTTTTCTGAAATTAAATAAGTTGCCATTTCTTCAATTTGTGCTCCTTTTAATGCGATGACATTAATGCTGTTTTCAAAAGGCATAACCTCAAAAGCGGTTCTTGAAGTAATTGATCCTTTTGGAATTATGGAACGAATTCCGCCATGATTTAACAGACAGATGTCTATTTTTTTTTGATGTCTTTTCTCAAAAAGAATCGAAGCTTTCTCAAAACAAACATCAGCCATAAAGTTACCAATGTTAGTTTGCCATTGTCCTTTGCTTTTGTCTAAAGTTTCAGGAGCAAAGGCCAAAACACTATCTAAATCTTTGTTTATATGATCTCTGTAAGGTTTTATAAATGTTTCGAATTCAGCAATAATTGGTAATTCTTGGTTGATTTCAATTTTGCGGCCTTCAATTTTTGAAACATTGTATTGATTGGTGCTACAGGAAATAAAAATCAAAAATGTTATAAATAACACAAAATGTTTCATTTCTATACTGTAGTTTTTTAATTTTATCATCGAAAAAACAACTTTAATTAAATAATTTTGTAACCAAGTAAAGGTAATATGTTTTTAAAAATTTTCAAGAATTTCTCTGCAAAAAGAATCATTAAGAAAAAGTTAGTTAATAGTTATTCAGATGTTTCTGATTGTAAGATTAAAACTGTTGGAATTTTGATTGATGAAACAGATTTTAGCGAAAAAGAAAATCTGGTAAAAGCATTGCTTAAAAGCGGTTTTCAATCAGAAAATATAACCCTACTTGCTTATAAAAATAAATATAAGAAGAAGGAAGAGCTTGATTATTTGCATTTCAGCAAAAAAGATGTGAGTTGGATTGGAACAATTGACAAAAAAGAAGTTCGTGAGTTTAAAGCAAAAGAATTTGATTTGTTGATTGGTTATTTTCAAGAAAAAAAGGCACCATTATTATTGGTGACCCACAATTCAAAAGCAAAATTTAAAGCCGGATTTTCAAATATAGACAAAAGACTTTTTCATTTAATGATAGACATACCTCAAGAGGATTATGCTGTTTTTGTTGATGAATTAGTAAAATACTTAAGAATACTTAATAAATTATAAATATGCAATCATTAATAGGAACGGGTGTTGCACTTGTGACTCCGTTTAAAAAAGATTTTTCAGTAGATGTTGAAGCACTTAAGCGAATCGTTGCTTATCAAATTGAAGGAGGAATTGATTATCTGGTAGTTTTAGGAACAACAGGAGAACCGGCTACTTTAACTCAAGAAGAAAAAGAATTGGTTATCAATACAGTTGTTGAAGCAAACAATGGAAAGCTTCCCCTTGTTTTAGGTGTAGGAGGTAACAATACACATCAAGTTGTTGAGGAATTAAAAACCAGAGATTTGTCTGCTTTTACGGCAGTTTTATCGGTTTCACCTTATTATAATAAACCAACACAAGAAGGAATTTATCAGCATTTTAAAGCAATTGCTGAAGCTTCGCCATTACCCATAATCTTATATAATGTTCCGGGGAGAACGGCAAGTAATATGTTGCCTTCAACAGTAATAAGACTAGCCAATGATTTTAAAAATATTGTTGCAATCAAAGAAGCAGCCGGAGATATTGTTCAGGTCATGAAATTAATTCAAACCAAGCCAAAAGATTTTTTGGTAATTTCAGGAGATGATATGGTAACATTGCCAATGGTTTTAGCTGGAGGAGCGGGTGTGATTTCTGTGATTGGTGAAGGATTTCCAAAACAATTCTCAGCAATGGTTCGATTAGGATTAGAACGAAAAGTTGATGAAGCATATCAATTGCATTATCTTTTGGCAGATGTTATTGATATGATTTTTGAACAAGGAAATCCGGCCGGAATAAAAGAAGTATTCAAGGCGTTAGGTTTATCAGAAAATTATGTTCGATTACCTCTTGTGACTGTTAACGAAGATTTAGCAAACAGAATTAGAAATTTTGTAGAGAAAATTGTAATTTAGCTGAATAATTAAGAAATTAAAATATGTTATCAGCAAAAGTTTTAGACGCGTTAAATAAGCAAATTCAAATGGAAGGCGATTCGTCGCAAGTATATTTAGCCATGGCTTCATGGGCAGAAGTTCAAGGTTATGAAGGAATTTCAACCTTTATGTATAACCAATCAGATGAAGAACGAATGCATATGCTTAAATTAATAAAATATGTTAATCAAAGAGGCGGACAAGCAAAAGTTTCTGCAACGGTGGAGCCTGCTTTAGATTTGACACATTATAAAACCTTATTCAAACAATTGTTGGAACATGAAATTAAAGTTTCTGAAAGCATCAACAATTTAGTTGGAATCACTTTAGATGAAAGAGATTTTGCAACACATAATTTTTTACAATGGTATGTTGCAGAACAAATTGAAGAAGAAGCAAATGCACGATATATTCTTGATAAGGTGAATCTTATTGGAGATGATAAAGGTGGTTTGTATCTTTTTGACAACGAAATGAAAAACTTTGTTAGTCCAATTCCACAGGATAAATAAAAATCATGTTAATCATTACTTAAAAGATGCGGACTTATTCGCATCTTTTTTGTTTTTTTGACTCAAAATCGAACAAAAACTAAAAATGTTTTGTAGTCTGCTAATTATGACTAAATTTGCAGTTCGGTTTTTAGAGAAATAATACCTTAAAAATCAGACAATCAAAATAGTATAATGAATAAATTAGTTGCGTTATTTTTACTTGTTTTCCTTGCTTCTTGTAGCGAATATCAAAAAGCATTAAAAAACGAAGATGTTGCGGTTAAATATCCAATGGCAGAAAAAAAATATGAAGCCGGAAAATATAACAAAGCAATTCGTTTATTTGAACAAATCGCACCAAGTTACAGAGGAAAACCTCAAGCTGAAAAAATGTTTTATATGTATTCACAGAGTTTATATAAAACCAAACAATATTATTTAGCGGGATATCAGTTTGAAAGTTTTGCTTCGGCTTACCCCAAAAGTGAAAAAATTGAAGAAGCAGCATATTTAGGAGCTTTTTGTTATGCTCAATTGTCTCCGATTTATAGTTTAGATCAAACCGATACCTATAAAGCAATTGATAAACTTCAAGCTTTTATTGATAATTATCCAAATTCTGAGTACTTTCCACAAGCTAACACTTTGGCAAAAGATTTGCGTGAAAAATTAGAAAAGAAAGCGTTTGAAATTGCAAAACAGTACAATACAATCAGAGATTATAAAGCCGCTATAATTGTTTTGGAGAATTTCATTTCAGATTATCCGGGAACACCATATAAAGAGGATGCGTTGTATTACAAATTTGATTCAGCTTATCATTTAGCCATTAATAGTGTGGAATATAAGATGAAAGAACGTATTGAAATTGCTAAAGAGGCTTATGATAAACTAATTAAGTTCAATAGCGAAACAAAATATAAAAAAGAAGCCGACGAAATGTTGAGCAGACTAAATAACGATTTAACACAATTTTCAAAATAAAGAAGCGAACATGGATTTAAAGAAAACCAATGCAACGGTAAATACAATCACTTATGATAAAAGTGCAATTGAAGCTCCAACTGGAAATGTTTATGAAGCAATAACAATCATGGCAAAAAGAGCCAACCAAATTAACTCTGAAATTAAAAAAGAATTAATTGAAAAATTGGAAGAATTTGCAACATATAATGATAGTTTAGAAGAAATTTTTGAAAATAAAGAACAAATCGAAGTTTCAAAATTCTATGAGAAATTACCAAAACCACACGCTTTAGCAGTTCAAGAGTGGATGGACGGTAAAATTTATTTTAGAGATACTACACAAGACTAAACGTATGTCAGTTTTAAAAGGGAAAAAAATACTACTAGGAGTTTCTGGTGGAATTGCCGCTTATAAAACTGCATTCTTAGTTCGATTATTAATAAAATCAGAGGCAGAAGTCAAAGTAATTATGACTCCTGCCTCTAAAGATTTTGTAACACCCCTAACGTTATCAACGTTATCAAAAAATCCTGTTCATTCTGAATTTCTAAATGAAGAAGAAGACGGAAATCCTTCCTGGAATAATCATGTGGATTTAGCTTTGTGGGCAGATTTAATGCTTGTGGCTCCCGCTACAGCAAATACGCTATCTAAAATGGCAAATGGCAATTGCGATAATTTGTTAATTGCTACCTATTTGTCTGCAAAATGTCCGGTTTATTTTGCTCCGGCAATGGATTTGGATATGTATAAACATCCTTCAACAATTTCCAGTTTTTCAAAACTAAAATTATTCGGGAATACTATAATTCCGGCTGAATCAGGAGAATTGGCAAGCGGACTTTCAGGCGAAGGAAGAATGGCAGAACCTGAGAATATTGTTGCATTTCTTGAAAACGATTTATCACAGAAATTGCCACTCAAAGGAAAAAAAATACTAATTACTGCCGGTCCAACATACGAAGCAATAGATCCTGTGCGTTTTATAGGAAATCATGCAACCGGAAAAATGGGATTTGATATTGCAGCAGAAGCAATTCAACAAGGAGCAGAGGTGGTTTTGGTTTCCGGACCAACATCATTAAAGCCTTCCAATTCAGGGATTCAGTTGATTAGAGTTACAAATGCAGCTGAAATGTTTGAAGTTTCAAACAAACATTTTGACGAATCAGATGTGTTTATTGCCGCAGCCGCAGTTGCGGATTATAAACCAAAAAATGTAGCTCAACAGAAAA
Source organism: Flavobacterium sp. UBA6135 (assembly GCF_002428305.1). Taxonomy (GTDB): domain Bacteria; phylum Bacteroidota; class Bacteroidia; order Flavobacteriales; family Flavobacteriaceae; genus Flavobacterium. The sequence goes on from NZ_DIVJ01000017.1 coordinate 17,643, forward strand.
TTAAAAAGTCGGATGATGCATTTTTTATTGAATTAGAAAAAACAACAGACATACTGGCAACATTAAGTTTGAGAAAAAAGAAGCAATTGGTTGTGGGTTTTGCATTGGAAACAGAAAATGAAATTGAAAATGCAAAATTGAAAATTCAGAAAAAAAACTTAGATTTGATAGTTTTAAATTCGTTAAATGATAAAGGAGCCGGATTTGGTCAGCCAACCAATAAAGTAACTTTTATTGATAAAGATTTTAAAATAGAAGCCATGCCATTAAAATCTAAAGAAGAAGTGGCAAAAGATATTTTAAATAAGGTAATACACTATTTATATGCGTAATGTTATACTAGTTTTTTTATGTTTTTGTTTTACAACAATTTCTGCACAGGAATTGAATTGTGAAGTTAAAATAAATTCAGATCGTGTAACCGCGACAAATCAGCAAATTTTTAAAACATTGGAAACATCGTTAAATGAATTTGTAAATAAAACAAAATGGACCAATCAAACTTTCAAACAAAATGAGCGTATTGAATGTTCCATGTTTATCAATGTGGCTGAATTCAATGCTAATGCATTTTCTGCAACCATTCAAGTACAGGCTTCCAGACCGGTTTATAATAGTTTGTATTCCACACCAATTTTCAATTTTAATGACAAGGATTTTAGTTTTAGATATGTTGAATTTGAAAATTTATTTTTTAATCCCAATTCATTTGATTCAAATTTAGTGTCTGTTTTAGCGTATTATGTTTACATCATTTTAGGTGTTGATGCGGATACTTATACCTTAAATGGAGGAACAAGTTATTTTGAACAAGCTCAGGCAATCGCTGCAATTGCTCAAACCGGCGGTTATAAAGGATGGGGCCAATCTGATGGATTTCAAAACCGTCATTTTTTGGTAAATGATTTATTGTCAAATACCTTTGATCCAATTAGAGAAACCATGTTTCAGTATCATTCAAAAGGATTGGACTTGATGGCAGATAATTTGAAATTAGGCAAAGAGAATATAAAAGCATCGCTTATGAACTTGAGCAATGTGCACAATGTGCGACCAAATGCTTTTTTAACACGTGTGTTTTTTGATACCAAATCAGACGAAGTGGTTTCTGTTTTTTCTGGTGGACCTGTTGTGAATATTGCAGATTTAGTAGATAACTTAAATCGTGTATCGCCGTTAAATTCTTCAAAGTGGACATCTGTTAAGTTTTAAACTTGTTCATACAATCTTTATTTTATAGTTATTTTTTTAATAGATTTTAAGTACATTGCATTTGGATTTTTTGAATCAAAATGAAATGCTAACGTCTTTATCTATAAAGAATTATGCCTTAATTGAAAAATTGTCTATTGATTTTTCAAAAGGGTTTTCAATCATTACCGGCGAAACCGGTGCTGGAAAGTCTATTCTATTAGGTGCATTAGGTTTGGTCTTAGGGAAACGTGCCGATCTTAATTCCTTAAAAAATAAAGATGAAAAGTGCATTGTTGAAGCTGGTTTCCAAATTGAAAAATATAATTTGCGTTCGTTTTTTGATGAAAATGATATAGATTTTGAAGAACAAACTATCATTAGAAGGGAAATTTTACCAAACGGAAAATCCAGAGCTTTTATTAATGACAGTCCGGTTTCACTTCAACAAGTTTCAGAATTAGGAGCTTTTCTGATAGATGTTCATTCGCAACATCAAACCCTTGAAATTACTGAGTCAAAATATCAATTTGATATGATTGATGCTTTGTCAAATCAGCAAAATAATGTTGCAGATTTTTACTCTAAATTGCAAACTTTAAAGAGTTTTGAATCCGATTTAGAACAACATAAACTTTCTTTACAAAGCCAACTCAAAGAACAAGATTACACTACTTTTCTATACAATGAATTGGTTGCATCTGACCTCAAAATTGGAATTCAGGAAGAACTTGAAGAAGAGTTGTCCAAACTATCAAATGTTGAATTAATCAGAGAACAGCTTGAAAAAGCAATTGCACTATCTGATAATGAACAATTCGGAATTTTACAAAATCTAAAAGAAGTAAAAAATCTTATTTTTAAAATAAGTGCCATTTCACAGCATTATGCTCAAATTCATGAAAGGTTGGATTCTGTTCAAATTGAATTTAAAGATATTTTAGATGAAATGAACATTTTGTCTGATGCAGTTGTTTTTGAACCGGAACAATTGGAATCCATTAATTCAAAATTACAATTGATTTATTCTTTACAAAAAAAGCATCAAGTTCAAACCATTGAGGAATTGTTAGAAATTAAAAATTCACTTGAAGTTAAAGTTGATTCTGTTGCCGCACTTGAAAGCGAAATAAGCCAATTGGAAGAAAAAATTTCAGCGTTAAAGAATGAATTGCGTTCAATAGCTCAAAACATCAGAAAAAACAGATTGGCTAATATTCCAAAATTAGAGTCTCAATTGGTTGACGTTTTGAAGCTTTTAGGAATGCCAAATGCTCAAATCAAAATTGAGTTAGAAGAAACCATTGCATTTAATAATTTTGGACAAGATGCTATTCAATTTTTGTTTTCTGCAAATAAAGGCTCTGATTTAGGGACATTAAAAAAAGTGGCTTCTGGTGGTGAAATGTCTCGTTTGATGTTAGCTGTAAAAGCAGTGCTGTCCAATTATTCGCAATTGCCAACCATCCTTTTTGATGAAATTGACACAGGAGTTTCCGGAGAAATTGCAGATAAAATGGGAGAGATAATGAAAGAAATGAGCAAGAACATGCAAGTTTTTGCTATAACCCATTTACCTCAAATTGCAGCAAAAGGGGATGAGCATTTCAAAGTGTATAAAACCAGTGTTAATGATGCAACGCAAACTCAAATTGAATTATTAAATTCAGAAAACAGAATAATTGAAATTGCACAAATGTTATCGGGTTCATCCGTATCAGATTCAGCAATAAATCATGCAAAAGCCTTATTGAATTAATTCACAATAGTAACTATTTAAACTTTTATCAAAAAGGGTAAACCTTAAAATTTATACATATGATTATAGAACCAAGAATGCGAGGATTTATTTGTTTAACAGCTCACCCTGATGGTTGTGCTCAGAATGTTAAAAATCAAATTAATTATGTAAAATCAAAAGGAAAAATTGATGGAGCAAAACGTGTTTTAGTTGTTGGTGCATCCACAGGTTTTGGATTGGCCTCAAGAATATCAAGTGCGTTCGGATGTGATGCTGCAACGGTTGGTGTGTTTTTTGAAAAACCACCTGCCCCTGGAAAAACAGCAACACCAGGATGGTATAATTCTGCAGCATTTGAAAAAGAAGCTACTGCAGCAGGTTTGTATGCTAAGAGTATTAATGGAGATGCTTTTTCAGATGAAATTAAGCAACAAACTTTAGATTTGATAAAAGCAGATTTGGGTCAAATTGACTTGGTAATTTACAGTTTGGCATCTCCGGTTCGTTTACATCCAAAAACCGGTGTGTTACATCGATCAGTTTTGAAACCAATTGGACAAACTTTTACAAATAAAACGGTAGATTTTCATACCGGGAATGTGACTCAAGTTTCAATTGAACCGGCCAATCAAGAAGATATTGATAATACAGTTGTAGTAATGGGTGGAGAAGATTGGGCAATGTGGATGGATGCTTTGTCGGAAGCAAATTTATTAGCAGAAGGAGCAACTACTTTGGCTTATTCTTACATCGGACCAGCGGTAACTGAGGCCGTTTACAGAAAAGGAACAATCGGAAGAGCTAAAGATGATTTGGAAGCTACAGCATTTAAAATTACAGATAAATTAAAGTCAATTTACGGCAAAGCATTTGTCTCAGTAAATAAGGCATTGGTAACTCAGGCGAGTTCGGCAATTCCTGTTATCCCGTTATATATTTCGTTACTATATAAAATCATGAAAGCGGAAGGAATTCACGAAGGTTGTATTGAGCAAATTCAGCGTTTATATAGTGATAGATTATATCATGGTAATGAAATTCCAACAGATGAACAAGGAAGAATAAGAATTGATGATTGGGAAATGCGTAATGATGTTCAAAGTCAAATAGCAGCTTTATGGGTAGAATCCACTACAGAAAATTTGGCAGCCATAGGAGATCTTGCAGGATATAAGCAAGATTTCTTGAATCTTTTTGGTTTTGGATTTGATGGAGTAGATTATTTGAAAGATTCGGATGAGATGACTTTAATTCCTAGTATAGAATAATTTTTAACTTGAGATACTTGTTTGAATTTGAATTAAATAGATTGAATAAGTAATAGTACATGAGGTGCTCACAGTTTTATAAATTTCGAAAATAAGTAAATGCTATTTTTGCAATTTTTGGCTTCATATTTTTTTAACTTATTAAAGTTATTAACATATTGCTGTTGTATTGATAAAATTTTTACATTTATAAACAATAATTAAAAAATTTTATTAATATGATTAAACTTTACACAAAATCTTGTGAGTCATTACGAAAATCTATTTCTGTTATGACAAGGTTTAAAAAAAGAATCACATCGAGTGGAGGAATTTCTGCTTGTTTGGTTCTTTTTTTATTTTTCAGTTTGAGTCCAAATATTTTGGCTCAAAACGTTACAAATTATGCGTATGTAACTGGAACGGACGCTTCCTTAGCCTTGGACAAGAATAGTAATTCTTTGGACATGGCAACTGCTACAACCCAAATATATGGGGGTGATGTAGATGTTTACGGCACCGCTATTCTTCAAAATCTTGGTTTTGATTTCATATTTATGGGCGTTCCTTATAGTCAATTTAGCTGCAACCCTGATGGGCAAGTTCGATTAGGAGCTTCTGTATTTACTGGTGGACATACTAGTTCTGCTACTGCAAATTTACCTTTAATAATTGTAAATAATGTAGATGGTAAAACGGATATTAGTGGTAAAGTCCATTACAAAGTGTTCGGTTCAGCTCCTAATAGAGTGATGGTTTTGGAATGGAAAGATGTTTGGATTCAATGGAATGGTGCAACAACTACTTTTTCAACATACCAATTAAGATTGTATGAAGGAACCAATGAGATTGAAATGGTCTATGGAAGGATGTATAACAATGCAACCACTGCTCAAACTAATACTGTAGGTTTTTCATCGAGTAACACTTCTGGTACAGTTGGTGTACTAACTACATTAAATACCACGCCTGCATTTGTTGGGAATGTAACTTCTTATACTACAACTTCGTTTCCAGCTACCTCAGATATGGTTAATCTAAATTCAACAACTGATGGTAGTAGAAGGTTTTTTAGATTTTCACCAAATACAACTATTACGGGTTCTGTTCAAAATCTAACATTTTCTGCAATAACACCATCAACAACTACAGTTAATTGGGAAGATAATACAACAAATGAAGTAGGTTTTGCTATACTAAGAGCCACTGATGCCGCATTTACACAAAATGTACAGTCTTTTTTTGTTAGTTCAACCTCAGTAGGAACAACAGGAACTGCATATAATTTACCTCAAACTGGTTTATCGCCAAGTACTACCTATTTTTACAGAGTTTATGCTTCGGTTGAAGGTGGCATTTCTACTCCTTTAGCAAATAGTCAAGCAACATCTGATGCAGCTGTTTATTATTGGGTAGGGCCTAATAATGGATTGTGGAATACTTTTGAAAATTGGAACACTTCCGCCGACGGAACTGGTTCGATACCTGTCGCATGGTCTACTACCGATGTACATATAATTGATGGAGAAGGAACTACTCTGGGTGGAGATTTAACAATTTCTGTTGATAGGGCAAGTTTTACTATAGGTCAATTTTTAATTACTGGCAATACAAATTTAACCTTGCAGTCAAGTATTACTACTACTAGAGTCTTGACAATTTCAGGTGGTACAGGTGATGACTTCGTAATTGAAAACGCAAGTTCACTAAATTTAACTAACGCAAATAACAGAGTGTCATTTGTTTTTACGGGAAGTGGTAATACAGGTTTAATAGCAGGTAATTATACAGCATCTGGAGGTACAACAACTCCAAATAATTTCACAACTACGGGAGGTACTGGGACTTTAGTTAGAGTTGCATCAACTGGGGTTGTTACTTCAAATATAAACGGAAGCACTTCTGGCTTTGTAGGTAGTGTGGCTACTTTGATTTTTGAAAATGGCAGTAATTGGATACATCAAAACAGTACAACTGTAAATTATATTCCTGCAGCTACTTGGGAAGCCAATGCTACAGCAACTCTAAATGGGAATACTACAGGAACTTCTTTGACTTCTACTTCACCGTCTTTAGGAAATTTAATAGTTAATACAACTGGTTCTACGGCAACTTTAAGTGCTTTTACAACTGCTCAAAGAATTATTCAAGGTGATTTAACGGTAAATAATACTGGGACTGGTAGGTTTAGAACTGTTACTTCAGGGGTTTTACAAGTAAATGGAACTATAAACCTAAATGGTGGTATTTTTGAGGTGGCTAATGGTGCAGGTGCTATAATAGCAAAAGGAAATGTTTTGGTAGGGCCTGGAGCAACTTTGGATGTAAATCAAGGAATTTTACAGATAGAAGGGAATTTGGTAAATAATGGTTCTATTTTGAGTAGTGAAACCACTACTTCATCATCTAGAATTAATTTTGTGCTTTCTCCTAATGCACAATCAGTTTCTGGTTCTGGATCTTTTACAGGAAGAGTCTCTGGTGTTGGAGTTAGTAATCCGTTAGGATTGACTATTTCTACACCTGTATTAACTCAGAGAGTTAACTTGTTTACAGGTGGTGTAGTAGGTTCATCTAATATTACTATAGGTACAGGTGCGGCTTTACCAGCTACTGTTCAAATTGGAACAGCTAATAATACAAACCCTGGTGGAAATTTTGATACTTCACCAATTTTTGATTTAGGAACAGGTACTTATACAGTTTTATATTTAGGTGAAACAACACCGAGAACTACTGGTTTTGAAATACCTTCATCAAGAAGTATTACCAACTTATTTTTAGATAATTCCAATGGTTTAACCATTGCTGGAGGTCCTCTAGAGGTTACTGTTGGTTTAACTTTGACCAATGGATTGGTGAATTCTACTTTGGCAAGTCACATTGTACACGGTTCTGCTACTGCAGCTGGTACATTAACTGGAGGATCTGCAACATCATATGTTAATGGTCCAATTGTTAGAACAATCAATGATGCTAATGCCAATTCTAACTATGTTTTATTTCCTGTTGGGAAAGCAGGTTCTTATAATCCAGCTTGGTTGGCTCCTTCAACAACAGCTGCTTCTAGATTTGTTGTAGAAGCTTTTGATAGCAACATTGGCACCGCAGATGCATCAATTTCAAATTTATCTAATACCAGAAGATGGGAGGCAATCAAAGCAACTGGTTCTTTTAATGATATAAATGTGAGATTAGCAGATGCAACTTTATTAAGTGATAATGTTATTGCACACGCAGCTTCTGCAAGTGGTGTTTACAGTGCTCCTTTTGGAAGTGTAAATACTTTTGTTGCTGGAGCACCAAATACAATTCAATCTCAACTGGCAGTTAACGAAGTAGATTATGCTGGGTTTTTATCCTTCGCAACTTCTAATGCTTGTACGGGAGCTCCTGCACCAGGTAATACGGTTGCTTCAAACACTTCAATTTGTTTAGGAGAAAGTGTTACTTTATCCTTGCAAAATACTGATGCTGGGACAGGAATTACTTATCAGTGGTATTCTTCTCCAGATGGAGTAACTTATACTCCAATTGATTTAGCTACATCCAGCACTTTAAATGTAACTCCTACTATGGTAACTTATTACCAAAATGTAGTTACGTGTACTAATAGCAGTCAAAGTACAACTTCTACCCCAATCATGGTTGATTTTGATAACTCAATAGTAAGTACTACTCCTGATACTATTTGTGGAGAAGGTCAGGCAGATTTATCAGCAACCGCTTCCTCAGGATCTACGGTTCGTTGGTATGATGCATCAACCGCAGGAAACTTATTAGGTAGTGGTTTTAATTTCACTACTCCAAATATAAATACTACAACTACTTTTTATGCTGCTGCACAAACATCTACTGCAGGTCTATTGACTCTAGGTTCAGGTGCAACAAATTCATCTGCTGTTGCAGCTTCGTTTTTCCCTGGATTCTGGGGAGGTGCAAAAACACAATATATAATTCGAGCATCTGAATTAGCAGCTTTAGGTTTGTCACCAGGGCCTATTACAAGTTTAGGGTTTGAACCTACGACCTCTGGTCAAACTTATCAAGGATTTTTTGTTTCTATTGGGCATACTATGCAAAGTGTTGCTTCAAGTAGTTTTGTTAGTAGTGGTTTGACTCAAGTTTTTGAAGGGTCTGAAGCAGACAATGGATTTACACCTACTGCTAATGTAGTGAACACATTAAATTTTTCTACCCCATTTGTTTGGGATGGAACTTCCAATGTGGTTGTATCTATTTCATGGAGTAGAGTACCTGCTGCAACAACATCAACAGCATCTACTATGAAAGTGGATAATGTAGGATTTGTTTCAACAGTTTATCATCAAGCGGATAATTTAACACCTGCTCAAATGTTGGCAATTACAACATCAGGTGCTTCTACACCAACATCTTCAAACCGTCCTAGATTCTTTATAAATGGTCAATTGTTGTGTTCCTCTCCAAGAGTTCCAGTTATTGCAACTGTAACTTCAGGACCAACGTTTACATTGAGTTCAAACATTCAAACTATATGTAATGGAGAAACTACTCCTGCTGTAACTATTACAGCTGGTGCTGGAGATTATGATACATATGTATGGAATCCATCTATTGGAGTAAGTGGGAATGCTACTTCAGGTTGGTCGTTTAGTCCTTCTGTTTCAACCAATTATGTTTTAACAGCATCACAGTCTTCAGGAAGCCAATGTCAAACGTCTACTAATGTGCAAGTAAATGTAAATAATTTACCATCTACATTGGTTCTTAACCCTACTTCAGCTGAAACGTGTGAAAATGAAGTTGTACAAGTTTCTGTATCTGGTGGGCAGATAGGTGTTGCAGGTAAATTAGGAAGCGGAACATCTACTAATACAGCGTCAACTCCTTTTAAAGGATTTTTTGGAGGTAACAAGACACAAGCTTTGTACACAGCTGCAGAATTATCTGCACTAGGTGTTTTAGCGGGTGAAAGTATAAATAAAATTGGTTATTTAGCTTTAGCAGGTACTCCAATTGTATTAAATGATTTTCAAATTAAAGCTGGATTTGTTACTGAAAGCTCAGTTTCATCAACCTTTATAGCTGGAGCTACTACTCAAGTTTTTGGGCCCGTAAATTATACTCCTTCAGGCTCTGGAGCAATGGAATTTACTTTTGCTACACCTTTAGTGTGGGATGGTGTTTCTAATTTACTTATAGAGACGTGTTTTAACAATAATAATGGTGGCGGAATATCCGCAAACTCTATTTCTGTTGAGTCAACAACGGTGGCGGCTGGTTTAATCACATTTTTGTCACAAGACAATAATGCTACCGTTTGTACCAATAATACACCAGGAGCATCTACTTTACGACCAAACTTATTGATATCTACACTTGAGGAGTATGATTTTGTATGGTCTCCGGCAACTAATTTGTTTACAGATGCCCCAGCAACTATTGCTTATATAGCAGGAAGCAATGCATCAACGGTTTATTTCAAAGGTAATACTACTGCAAATTATACTGTAACAGTTACATCAGCTTCGCAATGTTCTACCTCAGCAAATATTGAAATAGTAGTTAATCCAACTCCATCAGCTCCAACTGGAGATGCTGCTCAAGATTTTTGTGATGATACTTTGGCTGATTTAGTTGTTGTTGGAACCAATGTAATATGGTATGATTTAGCAACTGGCGGTAATGTGTTGCCTAATTCAACTACCTTGGTTGATGGAGCAACTTATTATGCTTCGCAAACAGTTAATGGATGTGAAAGCACAAGTAGACTTGCTGTTACAGTAACTGAAGATTGTCCAATTGCAGGCTGTTTAATAGCTACATATGGTCAATGGCCTTCAGGGCCTATAACACCGGCAACTTGTGATGGTGTAACCGTTAACGAGGTAACACCTGAAGGTTGGGCTGGAGAATATTCTAGAATAAATGTGGTTTCTGGACAGACATATACATTTAGTAGTTCAGTGTCTTCAGATTTCATAACAATAGGAAATGCAGATGGTACAACAGTGTTTGCTTCAGGAACAGGAAGCGTTACTTGGGTTTCAACAGTAACAGGTCAAATAAGATTCTACACCCATGTAAATGCCGCATGTGGAGATGCTATGGTAGAAAGAACACGTTCTATAATTTGTGGAATTCCTTCAACTGATGCACCTGACTATGTGAGTCTACAATGGCCTCCTTCTATTAACATAGATCAGGGAGGATCTGGAACTGTTTATGGTCAAGTTTATGAAGCTGGTTTAACAGATGTAGTACCAAATATCGTTGGTCAAGCTCCCGGTATTACTGCTTGGGTAGGTATTAGTCCAGTTGGACAAAACACCAATCCAAATACATGGACAACATGGGTTCCTGCAACATGGAATTCCGGACATGTTAGTAATAATGATGAATATGAAGCTACAATTGGAGCAACATTAGCACCGGGTACTTATTATTATGCCACACGTTTCAGATTAAATGCTGGACCATTCGTTTATGGAGGTATTGATTCAAATAATCAAGGAAATTTCTGGGACGGAACTGCTTATATAAGCGGCGTGTTAACAGTTACTCCAGCACCAGCACCAGCTAATGATTTGTGTGCAGACGCAGCACCTTTAACAGTAGGTTTAAATTTTGCAGCAAATGCTACAACAGGAACAATTTTAGGAGCAACTACAACTGCGGGATTGACTCCTACTTGTCAAGAAGAATTTGGATTTGATGTTTGGTATTCAGTTGTGGTTCCTGCATCAGGTAATTTGACAATTGAAACAAAAAGTGGAACTACAAACGGAATGACAGATTCTGTTGTAACAGTTTATTCTGGTTCTTGTGGTGCATTAACACAGGTAGGTTGTGATGATGATAGCGGTGATGGATTTATGTCGTTATTGAACTTAACAGGTCAAACGCCAGGAAGTGTTTTATATGTTGCAGTTTGGAAATATGGAGTTGCAGTACCAGGTACTACTAACAGTAACTTCTTAGTTTCTGCTTATGATGCTGACTTAAGTGTTGGCGGATTTGACAGTTCTAAATTTAGTTACTATCCAAACCCTGTTCAAGATGTGTTAACATTAAATTATTCACAAACAATAAGTGAAGTAACCGTGTTTAATATGTTAGGACAACAAGTAATTACAAAACAAAACAATGACGTACAAGCTCAAGTTTCTTTAAACAGTTTACCAAATGGAACTTATTTGGTTAGAGTGGTTTCAGAAAATGAAAGTCATATTGTTAAAGTGATAAAGAATTAAAAATTAATTAGCTAACTTAAAACCGCTTGAGAGATCAAGCGGTTTTTTTATAACAAAAATTTGTTGAAATGTTGAATTTTTTTGCACGTTGATTTGTTTCTTTTCTTACATTAGCATTCTAACACAAACTCAATATTTTATGAAAAAAATTACATTTTTTAAGGTAAAAAGATGGTATTTACTCTTTTTACTTGCGAGTATTTCTTATTTTTCTAATGGGCAATGTGTAAATACTATTCCCTATATAACGGAAACTTCTAATAATTCCGGAAATGTACAAAGCATTTCAACGTGTACATATTCTACAGAATATAATACAATTAATGGATTAGTTATTGGTGAGAATTATATTTTTACAGCAACTTCAGATGATGTTGATAAATATGTTACGATAACAGATACAGATAATGTTACAATTGCGCATGGTGCTTCACCATTAGTTGTTAATAGTATAACAGTAACAGCAGTGCGGTTGCATGTAACCAATAGTGCAGCTTGTGATGGTGGAAGTATTTGTCATGTCACAACAATACAATTGTTAGCTGATTGTCCTGCTCCCATATCTTTAGGGGTAAATGGTTTGTCAACAACAGAAGTTACTATGTTTTGGACACCTCTCGGAACTGAAACGGCATGGGACTTACAATATGGATTGACTGGATTTGATTTAGGAACAGGTATGTTTCAAAATAACTTAGCAACGGCTAATTTTGATGTTATAAACTTATTGCCAGGAACAACCTATCAATTTTATGTTCGTGCAAAATGCTCAACTGAAGATAGTTTATGGGCAGGTCCGTTCAGTTTTACAACGGTTTGTTTGCCGGCTACTGAAATTTCAGAAAATTTTGACACTACACTTGCTAGTTTTAATGGACCCTTACCAAATTGTTGGGAAAAAGGTGGTAATGGAACTATATATGTAGAAGGATTTGGAGTGAGCACACCTTTTTCTGCTCCTAATGCATTATATATGTATTCAAGTGATTTTTCAACACCAAACACTTCTTATGCCTTATTACCACTATTGTCTAATTTACAAGCTAATACACACAGGTTAAGATTTAAAGCATATAGTACAACAGGTACTGATAGGTTTTTGGAGGTAGGATACTTGACTAATATATCAGATGTAGATTCTTTTGTTTTTATGGAAGAGATTTCGCTACCCGGAACTTCACAAGCAAGTGCACAACAGTTTATTGTGATTCCTAACAATTTACCGGTTGGGGCTGTTAGATTAGCAATAAAAAATCCTGGTTATCCGGGTAATTCAACAACAATTTTTATTGATGATGTCTTCTGGGAGGCTATTCCAACATGTATAGAACCATCTGATGTTTCGGCCTCTAATGTTTTGGCAACCACTGCAACAATTAATTGGGATGCTGCATCTGTACCACCAGCTAATGGATATGAGTATTATATTTCTAATAGTTCAACAGCACCAACAGGAACAACAACACCATCAGGATCTGTTGGTGCAGGTATTACTTCTGCAAATGTTATAAATCTTACTCCAGTAACTCAATATTTTGTGTGGGTACGATCAGTTTGTGCCGTTGAAGATTATAGTTATTGGACATCTGTGGCAACATTCACAACGCCATGTGCAGCATTTACACCTTATTATGCACAAGATTTTTCAACTTTTAACTTTAATCCAGATTCTTTGCCATGTTGGGGTAGATATGGTCAAGGGGATTTAACAACAGGGCCAACAGGTGATACGAATTCAGGTTCTTGGTTTTCTGATGGATGGTTAAATAATGGGTTTTCAGGTGCAGCAAGGATTAATATCTATTCTGATTTTATTAGAGGTTGGTTGGTAACGCCTGTTTTTGATTTAACAACAGGTGGTTATCAGGTAAAATATGATGTTGGTGCAACTCAATATGCACAATCGGGGCCAATTACTGCAGGAGGTGGTGTTTTGGGATCTGATGATTTTGTTTACTTTGTTATGTCAACTGATGGTGGTTCCACATGGACAACTTTAGAAACGTTTAGTGCCACAAATACACCTTCTAATTTAGGAACGACTAAGGTTTATAATATTCCTTCGACGACATCATCGGCGGTTAAATTTGCTTTTTATGGTACTAGTGGAACAGTAGTTGATGATGTAGATGTTGACTTTTTTGTAGACAATTTTATTGTTCAAGCTATTCCTCTTACTGCTCCAGATTGTGCAACAAATGTAGAGGCTACAGTTGATGCAAGTTGTGGTAATTTTGCAACTCAATTATCTTGGGATGCGGTATCTGGTAATGATGGCTATAAATTGACTATTGGAAGCACTTCAGGTGGTAACGAAATAGTAGATAACTTAATTTTAAACGTAACATCTTATAGTTTTGTCGGAAATTTTAATACTACTTATTATTTTAAAGTGGTTCCTTTTAATGCTATTGGAGATGCAGTAGGTTGTGCAGAAGTTTCTTTTACAACTGCTGTTAATGGTTGTTATTGTGTTCCGGAATATACTACTGGTGTTGAATTTAGTGATTTAATGTCAAATTTTGTAATAAATGGCACTTCATTGTCTCATAATTCTGGGACTAGTACAGATGCTCCTAGTTATCATTATTACTCAGGTCAACCAAATTTAACAGCAACTTTAGTGGAAGGGACAACCTATACAATTACTCCAACTGTTGGGTTTAGTAATCAAGCTTTTTCTGTTTGGATAGATTTCAATGATAATCTAACTTTTGAAGAGTCTGAGCGTATTGGTTTTACTGCCTCAGGGGCAAATATTAATACTACAGGAGGCGGTACATTTACAATAACAATTCCATGTAATGCTCCTGTTGGATTACATAGAATGAGAGTAAGAATGGTTTATGCTAATACTGGAAACACTATAGATCCATGTAGTTCCTATACTTATGGTGAAGTTGAAGATTATGATATTACTATTGCTGAATTAAGCACTCCAACAGGTGATGCTGTTCAAACGATAAACGTTTCATTGACAACAGATGCAACTATTGAAGATTTAATTGTAACTGGAACTGGAATAAAATGGTTTGCAACTGAGGCAGATGCCTTGGCGAATACAAACCAATTACCTGTTGGAACTGTTTTGGTCGATGGAACAACTTATTATGCCGTAAGTACTGCAGGCTCATGTAATAGTGATGCATTTGCTGTTACTGCTTTTGTAACATTGAGTGTTGGAGGGTTTGATTCTGCTAACTTTAGCTACTATCCAAATCCTGTTAAAGATGTTTTCTCTTTTTCATATAATAATGTAATTTCTGATGTAAAAGTGTATAATCTTTTAGGACAACAAATGATTAATTCTAAAATTGATGCAAATCAAGGACAAATTGATATGTCTGGATTGTCAGATGGAGCTTATTTAGTTAGATTAGCTTCTGATAATCAAGTCAAAACAATGAAGATTATTAAAAATTAAATAGGTTTCTCCAATAAATTTTTAGAAACCACCTGATTTTTCAGGTGGTTTTTTGTTTTTTTATTATTTTCGATTTTTTAAACGTTAATTTGCTGTTAAATTAATGGGTTAATCATTATCTTTACTGTTCAATTTTCAAAACTTTAACTTTATGAAAAAAATTACTCTTCTATTGTTTTTGATTACAATAGTCACAAGTTCTTACTCCCAACTCGGGGTTTATGAATTTTCGCAATCTACAAGTACCTATACCGAAATTACAGGTGGTACTTTACTTGGTACAGAGACTACCGATGATCAAAGATTTGTTGATCCGGATGTTTTGGCTGGAGGAACTGTCTTGACGGGACCTGGTTTTTCAATAGGGTTTGATTTTACATTCAACGGCGAGGTTTATGACCGATTTGCGGTAAATGCAAATGGTTGGATTTCGTTAGGTAAATCAGCTCTAACGCCTTCAATTAATAATGGAACAACAAGTGCATACACTCCAATTAGTTCTGTTGCTGTTATTACACCGGAAGATTTAACAGCTAGAGTATCGGGGTTGGGTAAAGATTTACAGGCTCAAGTAGGTGCAACTTTACGTATTGAAACTATCGGAACAGCTCCAAATAGAGAGTTAGTTGTGCAGTGGAAAAACTATAAAAAGTTTGGAACCAATGGTGATGGGGATAATTTTAATTTCCAAATCCGGTTGATTGAAACATCTAATGAAGTAAAAATTATTTATGGTTCATTTGTAAGTAATGCAAATACTGCTCAAACTTTTCAAGTTGGTTTGAGAGGTGCTCCATCTACATTTGCTACAAATTTCAATTCGCGAACATCAACAACAAGCTGGTCTGCAACTAATCAAAGTGTTGATGCCGGAGGTTCAATCTTAATGAACAACTTAATTTTTCCGTCTAATGGATTGACCTATACATTTTCAATACCTAATTGTCCTCCGCCAAGCGGACTTGTTACAACTAATATAACAACGAATTCTGCAACAATTAACTGGAATGCATTAACTCCTGCACCAACTACTTATGAATATTTTGTTTCAATGTCCAATACAATTCCAGCTGGCTCAGGAACAACTACAACGGACACCAATGCTGCAATCATTAGCTTATCTCAAAACACAACCTATTATGTGTTTTTAAGATCTAATTGTGCTTCAGAAACGAGTCAGTGGTACTTAGCAGGGACTTTTAAAACATTATGTGATGGAGTGTCAGATTATCTTCAAAACTTCGAAGGGCTAACTACTGGTGTAGGAACTTTACCGGATTGTTGGTCAAGAGCTGGTACTTCTGCAAACGTTTACAATACAACTGCAAGTGTGGCTCCTATGTCACCTCCCAATCGCTTATATATGAACATATCTGCCACAACAACTGCTTATGCTTTAGTCGCACCTTTCTCAAATTTGCAGGCTGATACACATAGATTTAAATTTAAAGCTTATGCTACGGCAACAGGTAAAATTCTTCAAGTAGGTTATTTTACTAATCCTGCTGATGTATCAACTTTTGTCTCTTTAGAAGATTATCAAATGCCAAGTACTGCGGCTACTACAGCCGTTGAGTTTACTTTAGTACCAACAGGTGTTCCTGCAGGAGTTTCACAGTTAGTGTTTAGTATTTTCCCTGGTACGGCTACTACTATCTACATAGATGATATAAAATGGGAAGTTAATTCAACTTGTGTAGAACCATCTGCTTTAAGTGCTGTTTCAATATCAAATTCAAGTGCTGATTTAACTTGGACTCCTGGTGGTTCTGAAACTAGTTGGGATATTCAATGGGGATTACAAAATTTTACATTAGGTTCAGGAACAATTGTTTCAGGTGTTTCAAATCCTCATACTCTAATTAATCTAACAGAGAATACGTCTTATAAATATTACGTAAGAGCAGTTTGTGATGGAAATGTTTTAAGCCCATGGGTAGGTCCATTCATTTTTAAAACACAATGTGATGATAAAACAGAATGGGAAGAAAATTTTGATAGCTATCCATCAGGAACTAATAGTTTACCAGATTGTTGGGCTAGAGGAGGTTCTTCAATTTTGACGTATGTTACCACAGGAAGTGTGCTTCCTGGATCTCCTGCAAATAGACTGTTTATGTCTGCAAATGGATCAGGTGCAACGCCTACAGAAACATATGCTATGTTGCCTTTAGTATCAAATTTGCAAGCAAATACGCATCGACTTAGATTTAAAGCTTACAGCACATCAGGGACTGACCGTTTTATTGAATTAGGTTATTTAACTGACCCAAGTGATGTAAATTCATTCTTCTTTTTGGAGGAAATTTCATTACCAGGTACCACTGCGGCAAATGCTCAGCAATTCATATACACTCCAACAGGAATTCCTGCTGGCGTAAAACGTTTAGCCATTAAAAATCCGGGACATCCAAGCGGAACAACTGTTGCTTATGTTGATGATGTTTATTGGGAAACAATTCCAACCTGTATCGAACCATCTGCGGTTGTTATAGGAAGTGTTTTAGCTGAATCTGCTTCAATTTCTTGGACAGCTCCTTCAACAGCACCCGCTGAAGGTTATGAATATTATTTATCAACAAGTAATGTACAACCGGCAAATGATGCCGTTGCAACTGGTTCAGTTGGAGCAGGAGTTACTACTGCAAATTTAACAAGCTTAAATCCTACAACAGTTTATTATGTTTGGGTTAGATCAGTTTGTAGTACTTCTGATAAAAGTAACTGGACAGTTATTACTTCATTTACAACACCTTGTGCTTCATTTGTACCGTATTATCTTCAAGATTTTACTACCTATACAAGTAATGCAACTTTAGAGGCTTTATGTTGGACTAGATTTGGTACAGGTGATCAAACAACGGGTCCTACTGGAGGTACGAATGCCGGAAGCTGGATAAATGACAGTTGGTTAAATGGACCTGGCTCTTCAGGTGCAGCTAGAATTAATATATATACAACAACAATTAGAGGTTGGCTGGTAACTCCAATTTTTGATTTAACTACAGGTGGCTATCAAGTGAAATATAAAGTGGGAGCGACTCAATTTGCTGCTACTACTCCAATTACTTCCG
This sequence comes from Flavobacterium sp. UBA6135, assembly GCF_002428305.1. Taxonomy (GTDB): domain Bacteria; phylum Bacteroidota; class Bacteroidia; order Flavobacteriales; family Flavobacteriaceae; genus Flavobacterium. Next base: position 35,555 of record NZ_DIVJ01000017.1, read on the forward strand.
GTCCTTCTCCAACAATGGGTTCTGATGATTTTGTATATTTCATGATGTCTACAGATGCAGGAGCTACTTGGACTATTTTAGAAACGTATAGTGCTACAAATACACCATCTCACCTAGGCGAATCTAAAACCTACAACATTCCTTTAGTAAATACTAATGCAGTTAAATTTGCTTTTTATGGAACTAGCGGAACTGTAACAGAAGGTCAAGATTTAGACTTCTTCATTGATGATTTTGAAGTGCAAACTATTCCTCTTACTGCTCCGGATTGTGCTACCAATATAACAGCAACAATTAACGCGAACTGTGGTAATGAGGGAACTTCTATCTCATGGGAGGCTTCTTCTGGGTCTGATGGATATAAATTAAGTATTGGAACAACACCCGGAGGTTCAGAGGTGTTAGATGATTTTGTTGTAAGTGGATTGACATATAATCATGTTGGTAATTTTAATACAACCTATTATTTCAGAGTTGTACCCTTTAATGCAAATGGTGATGCAACCGGTTGTTTAGAACAATCATATACCACCGCAGTAAATGGCTGTTATTGTGTCTCTGCTCCACCAAACAATGATGGATTGGGAATTACAAACGTATTGTTAGGTGCAACTAATTTTGTAACACCTGATGTTACTTATTTTGATCATTCGGCAACTCAAGTTAATTTAATTCAGGGAGCTACTGCAAATTTACAAGTTTCCTATGCTACAGGTTATGCTTATAATACATTTGTTTGGATTGATTACAATGACAACTTAACTTTCGATGCCAATGAATTGGTGTTTTCAGGAGTTTCTTCTGCTGACAATCCAACAGTATACGATGCTTCTTTTCTGATACCTGCTGATGCGACTTTAGGAGTTCATAAAATGAGAATGTCAACAGGAGATGCTAATTTTAACACCACACCAAATCCTTGTTATAACGGAAGTTGGGGAGTTACTTTAGACTTTACTGTTAATATTGAAGAGGACTTAAGTGCAGGCTCTTTTGATTCTTCAATTTTTAGAGCTTATCCAAACCCTATAAGAGATGTGTTTAATTTTGCATATAGCAATATTATTTCAAATCTGAATATTTACAATCTTTTAGGGCAACAAGTTTTAGAAATAAAACCAAATGCTACCCATGGTCAAGTTGATATGTCAGGTTTGCCTAATGGAACTTATTTGGTTAAAGTCACTTCAGACAATCAAACAAAAACAATAAAAGTGATTAAAAATTAATTTCAAAAATCACTTTTTCTTACAAAACCGCCTTTAAAATGGGCGGTTTTTTTATATTTCTAACATTTTCGAGCTATTTTTTGATAATACATCAAACAATGTGTTTTGTACTTTATAAGTTTTAATTTTACCCAAATAATTAAACTATTTATTATGAAGAAAATTACATTTATGTACTTTATCTTATTGCTTTTGGGAACAATAGGATATAGTCAACAGTTTCAAGTTTCAACCTGTAATGGAGGTGTGGCAGGAAATATTTATGGACCCATGAATAGTGTTGCAACAGCAAATGCTACCAATAGAACAGTTAGTATTTATCCTGCAAGTCAATTGGCAGGAATTTCCGGACAAACTTTAACTAGTGTGTATTTTAGTAGAATTGGGACAGCGGGTCCCATGATCGGTAATCCAAACTTTAAAGTTTATTTCAAGGAAACTACAGATGCAGATTTTGGGGATAATGCACTAGTTTGGACTACAGCAATAACAGGAGCCACTTTGGTTTATGATTCTAATCCAACAGCAAATGTTGGAAGTGCAACCGGCTGGAAAGCTTTTCCACTCACAACAACTTATACCTACTCTGGTAGTCAGAATTTAGTTGTTCTGATGGAATATTCCAATCCTGAAGCAATGGGAAATGCTGTTCAATGGGAATATGAATATTCAAGTCCTTGTATTTCAACAGCTAATAGTAACACTACAAAGTACAGTAATAATACAACGGGTGTTTTAGCTGATAATTTATCAACATCAAATTACAGAAGACCTTGGATAGGATTTGATTTTTTATTAAGTTGTAATGCTCCAACTACTGTTGCAGCTTCTAATATCACTACAACTAGTGCAACTGTGTCATTTATTCCGAGTTCAATACTACCTAGTGAAGGACATGATTATTTTGTGTCAACAATTAATACACCACCGGGTATTTCTGATACACCAACTGGAAGTTTACCCACAGGAAGTGCTATCAATTTGATAGATTTATTACCTAATACGCAATATTATGTTTGGGTAAGAGGGAATTGTGGTGTAACTGACGGATTTAGTACGTTAGCTTCGGGTTCGTTCAGAACTGCATGTGGTGAAGTTACTGAATTTACAGAAGTTTTTGAAGGTTTACCTACCGGAACAACTAGTCCAATGCCTCCATGTTGGGCAAAGGCGGGTGCAGGAGCAGTTTATGTTACTACAGGGAGTGTAGTACCAATGTCTCCTGCAAACAGATTATATATGACCGCTAGCGGAACTACACCTACAGAAAGTTATGCAATCATGCCTGCTGTTTCAAACTTACAAGCAAATACACATAGACTAAGGTTTAAAACCTATTCTATTTCTGGAACCGATAGAACCATGGAGATTGGTTATGTTACAAATCCTGAGGATATAGCTACCTATGTATATTTACAAGACATTAATTTACCGGGAACTGCTGCTGCAAGTGCTGAAGAATTTATTGTGTATCCGGGAGCTTTACCTGCAGGGGTTAAACATTTAGTATTTAAAAATCCAGGCCACCCTGGAGGTGTTAATACCTTATATATTGATGATGTTATTTGGCAACAATCACCATCTTGTTTAGAAGTTTCTAATGTTACCACAACTTTGATTACAGAAAATTCTGCTCAAATAAACTGGACAAATGTTGGCACCGAAACGGCTTGGGATATTGAATATGGTACACCTGGATTTACTCTTGGTAATGGTACAATGGTTTCTGGCGTAGCTACAAATCCTTATGTTTTAACAACGTTATCTTCGAATACAAATTATCAGTATTATATAAGAGCATCTTGTTCTGTTTCTGATCAAAGTGCATGGATGGGACCTTATAATTTTAAAACGCTTTGTGAAACGGTTACAGATTATATTGTAAACTTTGAAGGGTTGCCAACAGGAACAGGAAATTTACCTGATTGTTGGTCAAGATTAGGAACTTCTGCGAATGTTTATACTACAACTACAAGTACAGCTCCAATGTCACCGCCTAATAGGTTATATATGAATATTACTGCATCAACAACCGCTTATGCCTTAATGACGCCGGTTTCTAATTTACAAGCCAATACTCATAAATTAAGATTTAAAGCTTATGCTACTGCAGCTAGTAAAATTCTTCAAGTAGGTTATTTTACTAATCCAACTGATGCTTCTACTTTCGTATCATTAGAAGATTATCAAATGCCTAGTACTGCAGCCTCTACAGCACAAGAATTTCAATTAATTCCAACTGGTGTTCCTGCTGGTGTAACTCAATTAGTATTTGGTATGGTTGCGGGTTCAGCTACTACAATTTATATTGATGATGTGATTTGGGAAATAAACTCACCTTGTCAAGAACCATCAAGTTTGACAGCTACAGGTATTACTTTTGAAAGTGCCGATTTAAGTTGGGCAAATGGTGGAGATGAAACTATTTGGGATATCGAATATGGTGTTCAAGGGTTTCAGTTGGGAACTGGAACACAAGTTTTAGGAGTTAATACAAATCCATATACATTAAATGGATTATTATCAGCTACTACTTATCAATATTATGTGAGAGCAGTTTGTACAGGAAATATACCTAGTGCTTGGTCAGGACCTTTTAGTTTCAAAACAGCATGTACAGATTTTGACGTGTATTCAACTGATTTGTCGGGTCTAGCTACAGGAACAGCTGCTCCTATGCCCGATTGTTGGAGTAAATTAGGAAATGGATCAGTGTATCCTACTACAGGAAGTGTGGCTCCAATGTCACCTACTATTCGTTTGTATATGTTTTCAAGTAGTACAGCAGTTCCTGCTACTGAAGGTTATGCTATTTTACCGGCATTTTCTAATTTAAGTGCAAATTCTCACCGTTTACGTTTTAAAGCTTATGCAACTTTAGCAGGTAGATTTTTAGAATTTGGCTATTTTACTGATCCTTCTGATATTAGTACTTTTGTTTATTTGGATGAAATTAGTTTACCTGGAACAGCCGCAGCTTCTGCTTTAGAATTTGTAATTACTCCTGGAGCTTTACCTACTGGAGTTAAACACTTAGCACTTAAAAATCCTGGATTCCCCGGAAGTACTTCAACAGTATATTTAGATGATTTTATTTGGGAACCTATTCCATCTTGTTTAGAGCCATCTAACTTATTGGCTTCTCAATTGGCTCAAACTTCTGTTTCTTTGAGCTGGAACGCAAGTGGCTCTAATGAGACAGAATGGGATATCGAATATGGAGCACCTGGCTTTACACAGGGATCAGGAACTCTGGTAGCTGGTGTTACATCTAATCCTTATACTTTAGGAGGTTTAACTGAAAACACATCTTATGAATTTTATGTTAGAGCGGTATGTGGTGTATCTGATACTAGCGTTTGGATAGGACCATTTGCATTCAAAACATTATGTTCACCTGTAACAGAATATACTATGGATTTTACAGGTCAAACAACAGGTGTTGGTAACTTACCTAATTGTTGGTTAAGAGCAGGAACTTCAACAAATGTTTACACAACAACAGGAAGTGTTGCTCCAATGTCACCATCGAATCGTCTTTATATGAATATTTCTGCTGTAAATGAAGCTTACGCAATTTTACCTCCGTTTTCAAATATTCAGGCAAATACACATCGTTTGAAATTTAAAGCTTATGCTGCTACTGCAAATAAAGTATTGCAAGTAGGATATTTTACAGATACTCCAAATATTAATACATTTGTAGCTCTCGAAGATTTTCAATTGCCGGGAACAGCGGCAAGCACCGCACTTGAATTTATAATTGCTCCAACTGGAGTTCCGGCTGGTGTATCTCAATTGGTTTTACGTCCGGTTCCCGGAACTGCTTATACTGTATATTTGGATGATTTTGTATGGGAAGCAATACCAACAATAGTCCCTTTATGTGCAACAAATGTTGTTGCAACACCAAACGCAACTTGTGGAAATTATGCTACGCAAATAACTTGGACAGCTGTAGCTGATGCAGATGCATATAGAATTTCTATGGGAACAACACCAGGTGGTACAGATGTTTTAGATAATGTTAATATTGGTCCGGTTACATCTTACACATTTACGGGCAATGCAAATGCAACCTATTATTATACTATTGTGCCTTATAATACATTCGCATCCGCTGTTGGTTGTGTTGAACAAGCTTTTACTACAGCTCTTAATGGATGTGCTTGTGTTGCTTTGCCAACTTCAAATGACGGTGACGGTATTACTAATATTCAAGTAGGAACTACTAATTTCCCTAATGGAGATGTATTTTATTTTGACCATTCTGCAAATGTAGTGGATTTACAACGTGGTGTTAATGCTAATTTACAGGTTTCATATAATACTTTAACGTATGCTTATTATACCTACGTTTGGGTTGATTATAATGATAACTTGACATTTGAACCAAGTGAATTGGTTTATTCAGGGCAAGCTAGTGCAACAAATCCTTCTACTTTAGATGCATCTTTCTTAATTCCAATGTCAGCTCCGCTAGGTCAACATAGAATGAGAATAGGTGGAGTTTGGACTGAGCAAACACCTCCTAATCCATGTTATACAGGGACTTATGGAGTTTATCTTGATTTTATGATTAATGTTGTGACTGATTTAAGTACAAATACGTTTGATTCGTCAAATTTCAAGTATTACCCTAATCCGGTAACTAATACTTTGACAATTTCATATACTAATTCAATTTCTGAAGTAGTTGTTTCAAATTTATTAGGACAACAAATTAGTGCCGTTAAACCTAATGTAACGCAAGCAGACATTGATATGTCTTCTTTACCAAATGGAACGTATTTGGTAAAAGTTACATCAGAAAACCAAACGAAAACTGTTAAAGTAGTTAAACAATAAATAACACATTTGTTTTGTTCGAAAAGCCACGCTTCATGCGTGGCTTTTTGTTTTTGAAAATGTATCTTTGTTAAAAACTAAGTAATGCTTTTTTCAATAATTATACCTGTTTATAACAGACCTGATGAAGTTCATGAATTGCTGGAAAGTCTTTCAGTTCAAGATTTCAATCAATCTTTTGAAATAGTTATTGTTGAAGATGGGTCGTCTATTTCATGTAAAAACATTGTTGATTTGTATGCTGACAAACTAGATATATCCTATTTTTTTAAAGAAAACTCAGGTCCGGGAGATTCTAGAAATTTTGGTATGAGAAATGCAAAAGGTAATTATTATTTGATTTTTGATTCCGATTGTATTATTCCCAGTCACTATTTAACAACTGTTTATCAATCTTTACATCTTGATTTTACAGATTGTTTTGGCGGACCCGATAAAGCTTTAGATTCTTTTTCTTCTATTCAAAAGGCCATAAATTTTTCTATGACTTCTTTTTTAACAACAGGAGGTATTAGAGGTGGCTCTGAAAAAATCAATCAATTTCAACCTCGAAGTTTTAATATGGGGCTTTCCAAAAAAGCTTTTGAAGCTAGTAGTGGGTTTGGAACTATTCATCCGGGAGAAGATCCTGATTTAACAATTCGGTTATGGAAATTGGGATTCAAAACGAAGCTTATTTCTGAAGCTTTTGTATATCATAAAAGAAGAATCGATTGGAATAAGTTTTATACTCAAGTGAATAAATTTGGAAAAGCCAGACCAATTCTAAACAGTTGGCATCCTGAATATGCCAAACCTTCATATTTGTTTCCAACTTTATTTATTATTGGACTAGATATTGCAATTGTACTGCTATTTTTTGGAATTTATTTTCCATTATTTAGCTACGGAGTTTATTTTGTTTTACTTTTTATTGTTTCAATTATAAGTAACAAAAGTGTCAAAATTGCGTTTTTATCAATAGTAGCTACAATAATTCAATTTTATGGTTATGGATTGGGTTTTCTGATATCATTTATTGCTGTTCAAGTAGTGAAGAAAGATCCAAAAAAACAATTTCCTGAATTATTCTTTAAATTAAAATGACAAAAATAATTGGCTTAACGGGCGGCATTGGAAGCGGAAAAACAACGCTTGCCAATTATATTGCCTCCAAAGGAATACCGGTTTACATAGCGGATAATGAAGCAAAGAAATTATTCGAAAGTTCTAAAGTGATAGACGAACTAATTGCAACATTTGGTGAAACAATAAACGATGAAAATGGAATAAATAAAGAAAAATTATCAAAGTTAGTATTTGATTTTCCTGAAAAATTAAAGCAATTAAATGAAATCATCCATCCAAAAGTAGCTGAGCATTTTAAAAAATGGTTGAATTCAAATCAAAATCATCCCATTGTAGTAAAGGAAGCTGCCATTCTATTTGAATCAGGAGCTTTTAAGGACTGCGATATAATTATAACCATCATTGCACCTGAAAAAACTAGAATTCAACGAGTTATAGATAGAGATAAAACTTCAGAGGAATTGGTGAAAAGAAGAATACAGAATCAATGGAGTGATGAACAAAAAATTGCTTTAAGTACTTATGTTGTTTTGAATGAAAATTTGATTGAAGCTAAAAAGCAAATAGATGCCATTATAGTAGAAATTTTAGCATCATAAAATGAATTTGGTGTTAATTTTTGGTTAATCTAACAACAGAACAAATGTTAAAATGTTAAATTTGTAACGATGAATAAATTACTTTTTAGGTTGCTTGTTGTATTGATGAGCATTTCACTTATCGGTATTATTGTTGTTCAAGTTTATTGGTTTAACTCATCTTTTCAGAATAATCAAGAACAGTTTGGGTTTCATGTGAAACAAGTTATTGGCAATGTTGCTACTAAGTTGAAAGAACAAGAAATTATGTCTTTTGTTGAAAAAATTAATCAGTATAAAGACAGCACCGGTAGTGATAAAGTGGATACTGAGTTTTTAGAATTTGGCTATTATCAAAGAAATTCTCAAACTAATGAAACCATAATTTATTCAAATAGTATAATTACGGATGATTTCAGTATTTCACCTTCGTTCTTTGATACAAATTATGATAGTTTACGTGTAAAAAGTTTTTCTTCAAAAAGCAAAACAGAAGTTTATTCAAAAGGAATAGATAAAAATGATTTACAACATAAAACGAGACCTGATTTAAAAATTGAAAAATCCGGAAAATTGGATGTGTTAAAAAAATTGCAATATGAGATTTCATACAATGACATTGCTTTAACCTATCCTATTCAGCGAAGAATTTCTGTTGAGAAATTACAAGAATTATTAAATAAGGAGCTAAAGGAATATGGCGTTGAAACGCCCTTTGAATTTGGAATATATAGCAACGGTTTTGCAACAAAAGTTCGCTCAGAGCAGTTCAAGTTTGATAAAGATAATACCTATAGTGTGCCAATATTTACTGATAATGAGGGGATTAGTAAATACCAATTAATGCTTAGTTTTCCTGAGAAGAAGAAATTTTTATTTTCAAATTTAATAGGAATTACACTATTATCACTTGTTTTTACGTTAATAATAATAATAGCATACACAAGTGCATTAAATCAATTGATAAAACAACGTCAAATTTCTGAAATCAAAACAGATTTTATTAATAACATGACGCATGAGTTTAAAACACCAATTGCAACAATTAATTTGGCATTGGATGCAATTAAAAATCCAAAAGTAATTGAGGATTCAGAAAAAGTGAAACGATATTTACAAATGATTCGTGATGAGAATAAACGAATGCATGCTCAAGTTGAAAATGTTTTGCGAATTTCAAAATTGGAAAAGAAAGAATTAGAAATCAATAAAGAAGCTATTGATATTAATGAAATTATTAATGATGCAATCGAGCACGTTAGCTTAATAATTGAAAATAGAGAGGGAACGATAGAAACACATTTTGATGCAAAAAGAACTAATGTTTTATTGAATGATGTACATTTTACCAATGTGTTTGTAAATATTTTAGATAATGCTATAAAATATTCGCCAGAAAAACCGGTGATTAAAATAGTTACAGAAAACATTAAAGATTTTATAATAATAAAAATAAAAGATCAAGGTGCCGGAATGAGTAAAGTAGCTCAAAAAAGAATTTTTGAAAAATTTTACAGAGAGCACACCGGCGATATTCACAATGTAAAAGGACACGGATTGGGCTTGGCCTACGTAAAAAGAATTGTAGAAGAGCACAATGGTGAGATTTTTGTAGAAAGTGAAAAAGGAAAAGGAAGTACGTTTAGTATAAAGATACCACTTATCAATTAAATACCACTAAAATTAATTAACCTATGGAATTAGAAAACAAAAAAATTCTTTTAGTTGAAGATGATCCAAATTTTGGAGCCATACTAAAAGATTACCTAATGCTAAATGATTTTGATGTCGTTTTGGCAAAAAATGGAATGGAAGGATTTGAAAAATTCAAAAAAGACAGCTATGATTTGTGTATTTTGGATGTTATGATGCCTTACAAAGATGGTTACACTTTGGCGAAAGAAATTCGTGAAAAAAATAAAGAAGTTCCATTGATTTTCTTAACTGCAAAGTCAATGAAAGAAGATGTTTTAAAAGGGTATAAAGTTGGAGCAGATGATTATTTGAACAAACCTTTTGACTCAGAAGTACTATTGATGAAAATCAAAGCTATTATGCAACGCAAACAATCGGAATCTAAAACTGATAATTTGAAGTTTGAATTCCAAATCGGAAAATTTCATTTGAATTCTAAATTGCGATTTTTAACCTTTGGAAGTGATGAACCAATAAAATTGTCTCCAAAAGAAAATGAGTTATTGAAAATGTTAGCTCTTCATGAAAACGATTTAATGCCACGTGAGTTGGCTTTAACAAAAATCTGGAGAGATGATAATTATTTCACCTCAAGAAGTATGGATGTTTATATCGCCAAACTACGTAAATATTTGAAATTGGATGAGGATGTAGAAATTCTTAATATCCACGGAGAAGGTTTCCGTTTGGTAGTTAAAAATAAAGTAGTTTAAAAATTAAAAAGTCTCAGTAATGAGACTTTTTTTTTGAAAAATAATTATTCTAATTCAAGTGCAAAGCAGATTTTTCCGTTTTTTATAACCGTAAATTGCATTGGATTTTTTGTTGAAGAGGCATTTATAGAAATTTCATCTTGCCAATGCAATTCCCTCAAATAATTCATCTCAAAAGCTTTGATTTTATTTTTTAGGATTAGATTTGGATCAACACAATCCAAGCACCACTCCAGATATTTTACATTATTAGCGTGGTTGACAATATCCAAATCAGAAAGTAAAACGGTTTTGTTTTTTAAAAATACCATTTCTGTATTCAAATTTATTTTTTCGAATAATTTTGAAGTGGGAAGTCTATTGGGATATAATTCAAAATGATCAAATGGCAAAGCCAAGGTTTGTGGTTTTCTTAGTTGGGTATTTAAAACAACCCAAAAGGTGAGAGCTCCTACTAATTTTGTAGCACCAACATAAAGTTCTAAAGCACGAATTGACCTAGAATCTTTCATTTCAACGATCCAAGTTTTTACAGTAACAACATCTCGCCATTTTGGTAAACCTGAAACTTCAACACGCATTCTACTCAATACCCAAGCTTGATGGAATGTTTGCATGTCACTAAAACTCAATCCGCCCATTTCTGCATGAAATCCTGCTGTAAGTTGTAAAATATTACAGAGTTCAGTTAGTTTTAACTGCCCGTTTGGATAACACTGAATGAAATTAATTTCCCAGTCTTTAGAAAATTCGGAGGTAAAATTGGGTGTGATTGGCATTTGTCTAAATTTTTATTCTACTTCGAACGTAAACGTATTACTTTCAATTCCATTAAAATCAGTATACATCGCAAACACAGTGTAATTACAACCTACGGGTTCTACATGATAGGAAGATATATTGGTAATTTTTAAAGTGTAAGTTCCTGATTCTAAAAGTTTAATTCCGATTTTACTCTTATACTGCTCACCATCTTTAACTAAAATAATAGTATTAAAAAGTGCTTCACCTTGTTCAATTATCGTTGAATTCTGATTTAAAAAAATATAGTTAAAATCATTAAAAGCGGATAATTTAATTAATTCAATGTAATAGGAAAGTTTTTCATCCTTTGCAAATAAATCTACAGTGGTGTTCGATTCGTTTATGGTTTGAAACCGATCAACAGTTGAGGAAAGCCACAGCACATCATTCATATTATAAACGGGTTGACTATTTTCAATCGTTATCAAATCAGGTTTTTCAATTTCCGTAAAACCTCCACAAGGTGCGTCATCTTCAACGCAACGCAACGCAAGTAAAAAAGGGAATAAAGCAAGAATAAAGATAATTTTTTTCATAAAGTTTTTAATTTAGTTTTAACCCAATAGTAAGGTTTATAGAATGTGAGTGATTAAAATAATCTTTAAATTCAGGAGTTGTATTGACATTCAAATGATAATAATTATATCCTACATTTGAGAATACAGCAAGCCCATCACTAAAATTATAGAGAACATCAACCCCAATTCCTATAGTAGAACCTTTTTGATTGCCATAAAATTTTGAACCACTTTTTTGTCTTAAATCAACTGTACCGTATTTTATTTGTGGATCAAAGGTAAATCTTTCGGAAGTATAAACTCTATAGGAAAGTAAACCTCTAAAAGAGTTCATATTTGTTTTGTCAATATTTCCACCAATAGCAAAATCAGCAACTTTTGAAGTGTTTTTTTCAAATTCAAAGCCTAAAATAAAATTAGTATAGCGTAGTAAATTTAATTTTAAAACGGCTCCCACAGCATGCTTTTTATGACCTTTTGATAAATAATTATCTCCCAAAAAAACGTGATTTATAAATCCAATCCCTAATTCTGTTTTAAATCTTAACCCTTCTTCATTTTGTCCCCAAGCAAATGATGATAGTAACAAGAATGAATAAATATACTTTTTCATACTAAAAGGTTAACGTGTATTCAGTTATATCAGAGCCATCAATGAGTAAGCTTTCTTCAAAATTTAAAACTGTATTTGTTGTTCTATTTATAACTTCCCATTTAATAATTAATGTTTGATTTTTTTTTACCAATGGATACAATTCATAATTAAAAAAGTCGTAGTAGTCAAGTGGTTTAAAAAAACTAATTTCATTCGTAAAATCGCCTTCATAACTTATACTGAGCAATTCAGAGTTGGGTGTAACTTGATTTATAGTTACAAAAAGTCGCGATAAGTCTGATGCAGTATATAGAAATGAATTTTCAAGGTTTAATTCAAAATCAATAAAATCTTCTGAAACAATATTTCTGATTTGTCTTTTGTTATATGGATTAAATTCACCATCATTAATTTCCACAATTATTTCGTCGTAATTTAATTTTGGCTTAGGAATTACCATTAAATATTCGCCTTCAGAATTTGTGTTGGTAACACCTATAAAATTTGTTTCACCACCGGAATAATATATAAAAGCAGCTCCGCCACCTTCTCTTGAAACATAAAGTTTAACTTCATGATTGACCAAAGGTTGATTATTTTCGAGAAGAATTTTCCCTTTGACAACTAATTTTGTTTCTCCATCATATTCAATGCCACAAGAAATGAAATTGAAAACGATCAAAAAAAGTAAGATTTTTTTCATTAGGTGTTTTTCAAAAGATGCAATTTTATACAAAAGGTTGTGTTAAGAAATCATCATTTTAATCAAATCTATAATTTTAGATCTATCACCTTCATAATCAAACCATTTGACTTTTTCTGTTCGTTTAAACCACGTTAATTGTCGTTTGGCAAATCGGCGTGTGTTTTTTTTGATTTCTTCAACAGCAAAATCTAAAGTTGTTTTTTCGTCAAAATAATCAAATAGTTCACGATAACCAACCGTTTGCAGAGCATTCAGATGTTTGTTTGGATATAAATTTTTGGCCTCTTCCAATAAACCGTCGTTTAGCATTATGTCAACTCTACGATTAATACGATCATACATAATTTCTCTTTCAGCTTCCAAACCAATAACAATCGGAACAAAATTTCGCTTATTTTTTTTCTGATTTAAAAAAGAAGAATACGGTTTTTCGGTACCGATACAAACTTCTACAAAACGCATCATTCGTTGTGGGTTTTGTAGGGTTTGCGGATTTTCAATACTTATCTTTTCAAAATAAATGGGATCTAATTCTTTTAATTTTTTTTGTAAAAATGCTAAACCGCTTGCTTCAAATTCTCGTTTAATTTCTTCCCTGATTTTTGGTTCAATTTCAGGAAAATCATCAAAACCTTTCAAAATAGCATCCACATACAAACCAGAACCGCCAACCATAATTTGAATGTTGTTCTTTTCAAATAATTCATCCAATTTCAAAATGGCTTCACGTTCAAAATCACCAACTGAATAATTTTCAAAAATCGATTTTGTTTGAATAAAATGATGCGTTGCAGCTTTCAGTTCTTCATCAGATGGAACAGCTGTTCCAATTCTCATTTCTTTATAAAATTGTCTGCTGTCACAAGAAATAATTTCACATTTGAAATGATTGGCTAAAGCGATGCTTAAAGCTGTTTTTCCAATGGCAGTGGGGCCAATTATGGTAATGAGAAAATTTGAATTTTCCAAGTTTTTGAAATTTATGAATTTTTGCCTAACGCATTACCACACTGGTCGCAAAATTTTGAATTTTCAGCATGGTTTTTTTTGCCACAATTTAAGCAGTCATTTGGAACTGTTTCTAGACCTCTTTGGTATTCAGATTTTGCAAATTCAGCAGTAACAATTCCGGTTGGAACTGCAATAATACCATAACCCATAATCATGACAAATGAAGCAATAAATTGACCCAGTGGTGTAACAGGAGTAATGTCGCCAAAACCTACAGTGGTTAGTGTTACAATACACCAATATATACTGATTGGAATACTCGTGAAACCTGATTCTTTTCCTTCTATAACATACATTAGCGAGCCTATCAGAATACAACTAATCAGTACAAAATAGATGAAGGCAATAATTTTTCCACGACTTGCAATGAGTGATTTTCGAAGTTGGAGTGATTGACCTGAAAAATGGGGATGGTTTAAGATTTTAAATAATCGCAATAATCGCAAGGCTCTAATGACTGCAAACAAATTAGAACTCGCAAAGAAATAGCTCAAATACATCGGAAGAATGGCAATCAAATCAATGATTCCATAAAAACTAAAAATGTAACGTTTAGGTTTATCAATGCAGATGATTCTTAGGATATATTCAATGCTAAAAAAAATAGTGATTATCCATTCCAAAAAAAGAATTTGGTTATGATATTTTACATCAAATCCTTCAATCGTTTCAAGCATTACTAACAAAACACTTAAAAAAATTAAACCCAAAAGTATTAAATCAAACATTCTACCGGCAACGGTATTGGTGCCATATATTATGATATGGGTTTTTTGCTTGAAAATTTCAAAAGGTGTTTTTTGTGATTTCATTTAGATTTAAAAATCAATTAAGCTAAGATACTCTAAAATTTAATAATTTTCATCACTTTGTGTTTTCTGAGATAGCCTTGAATAATATTTCGGGTATCCCGATTGTTTTGCATTGGAATAAGAATGTTTTTTAAAACTTCAATATTTGTTATTTGATAATTTAAATCATAAAAACAATAGCCTTTATAAATGCCATTTTCAATCAAAACTGCTGAACGTTCTTGTAAACTTCTACCACGGTCAATAATAACCATGTTTTCATTTTCAAACAAATTGGATTCAATAAATTCTTGAACTCTATCATTGTATTCTTCCGGTGAAACTTCACCAATACAGGCTCCATCACATTCTTTTATTTTGTATTTAAAACAAGCATTTTTGGTGTCATACAAGCCATTAATTTTCTGGCATAAATTAAACTGATCTGTAATTTTAAACAAAGAATTTTTTCCTTCTTGAAGTGAGGTATATGAAGTTATTTCCTTTTTTCGCCCATCTGCTTTTTGAATTAAAAGACTCAAGTAGCCATTTTCATCTTTAACAGGATACAAAGCCCATTGAAACAATGTTTTTCGTTGCGAACGGTTGTAAATAGGTTTGTTGATTTTAATTTCTTCGCTTTCTTTTAACAAACCAATTAATTCGCTGCCGGTTTCTTCAAAAGTTACGGCATAAACTTCCAATTGTATTTTTTTACATTTATTTGTTGTTCCTGTAAAATGTTGATTAACACGTTTTTTGATGTTTTTACTTTTGCCAATGTAAATTAAGTCACCTTTTTCATTATGTATGTAATAAATTCCTGTTTTGGAAGGTAGATTTTCTACAATATCCAATAATTTGGGTGACATACCGGATTTAATTTCCGTTTTTACCAAACTTTTCACGATTTCCTTTTCAACATCCTGAGCCAAAAGCATTTTGAATAATTTCACTGTAGCCATGGCATCACCACTTGCCCGATGACGATCTGCCATGGGAATACCAAGAGCACGAACTAATTTCCCTAAACTATAGGATTCATGACCGGGTAATAATTTTTTGGATAATTCAACCGTGCAAAGTGTTTGTTTTTGAAATTTAAAACCCAATCGTCTGAATTCCGTTTGCAAAATTCGGTAGTCAAACGAAGCGTTATGTGCAACTATAATGCAACCTTCTGTCATTTCAATGATGCGTTTGGCCACCTCATAAAATTTAGGAGCCGAACGAAGCATGGCATTGTTAATTCCGGTTAATTTCACCACAAACGGCTGAATTGGAATTTCAGGATTTACCAAACTAATGAATTGATCCACAACCTCGTGCCCATCAAATTTATAGATGGCGATTTCGGTTATTCCTTCTTCGTTGTATTGACCTCCGGTGGTTTCTATGTCTAAAATTGCGTACATTTTCAATGGCAATATCAAAAATCAATATCAATATCAAAAATCAAATGCAATGTCAATATCAAAAATCAATTTTTTAACTATTCCTTAAAATTGTTTTTTGATATTGTCATTGGTATTGTTATTGCTTTTTGATATTGATATTGAGTTACTTTTTATTAATTATCATTTTTGATGAAATAGCTATTAACTCTTCAACTTCTTTTAAAAGTAAAATTCTAGTATTTTCATCACCTTCTTTAATGTAGTTTAATATTTTTAAAGAGTTTCTAGATTCTTTTAATTCTTTTACAACTAAGGTTAACTTAAAAATGAAATCTTTATCACTTATTGTTCCTTGGGCTTCTCCAAAATTTAAAGAGGAACTTCCGGAAGATCTAATTAGTTGATTTTTATAATATTCATTTTCAAATGATTTATTCAATTGTCTTGTAAAGAAAATACATTCTCCTGCAAAACGAACTAATCTATCTTCAAAATTGAAAATTTTCTCACTAAAGATATTATTTTCCTCCATTTAATAATTGGTTTTTGAAATTGAAATTGATTTTTGATATTGTAATTGATTTTTGATATTGTAATTGATTTTTGATATTGTAATTAATTTTTGATATTGTAATTGATTTTTGATATTGCCATTGATTTTTGATATTGAAGTTGATTTTTGCCATTGAATTTTACCTGCCGCCAAAAATACTACTTCCAATTCGAACCATGTTACTTCCGCATTCGATGGCGAGTTGATAATCACCGCTCATTCCCATGGATAAAGTTTCAAGTTTCAAGTTTGAAGTTTCAAGTTGTTTGAGTTGATCAAAAATCGATTTTAAATGTAAAAATTCACGTTTAATTTGTTCTTGATTTTCGGTAAAAGTAGCCATTCCCATCAAGCCAACAATTCGAATGTTACTGAATGACGCATTATCATTCTGAACTTGTTTTAGAATCTCATCCAATTCTTTTTCATCCAAACCAAATTTGGTGTCTTCTTCTGCAATGTGAATTTGCAATAAACAATCTACTTTTTTACGCCATTTTGCAGCTAAACGGTTGATTTCTTTTAGCAATTTCAAACTATCCACTCCGTGAATTAAACTCACATACGGAATCATGTATTTCACTTTATTTGACTGAACATGACCAATCATGTGCCACTGAATATCTTTAGGCATTTGTTCCCACTTTTCGGTCATTTCTTGGATTTTGTTTTCGCCAAAAATACGTTGACCTGCGTGGTAAGCTTCCATTAAATCCGTAACCGGTTTGGTTTTGGAAACGGCAACTAAGGTTACGTGAGATGGAAGTGAGGATTTTATTTTAGAAATATTTTCAGTTATATTCATTTTCAAATTTTCAAATTGGCACATTATCTCATCATAACTCATACACAATCAATCCACTTCTAAACTTAGGTTCGATATATGTACTCTTCGGTGGCATAATCAAATTATTATCTGCCAAGGCTTTAATTTCAGAAATATCAGAAGGATAAAGCATAAAACCTACTTCAAATTCACCTTCGTCAATCAATTCTTTGAGGGTTAAAATCGATTGCTTTCCCGGAATGTATTCAATGCGTTCGTCATTTCGTAAGTCTTCAATTCCCAATAAAGGTTGCAATACTTTATCATATAAAATTTGAGCATCCAAGTTTTCTAAAATGGTTGGATTGCTATTTTCCAATTTATAAAATAAAGCATAAAAGTTGCCATCTAAATACATCCCAAATTCAAACTTGCTCTGAGGTTTCCATAATTCTTGTTCTTTGTTTTTTATGATAAAATGTTCGTCTAATCGGGCTAAAAAATCATTGACTTCATAACCGTTTAAATCGTGGATAATTCGATTGAATTCATAAATTTTTACTTCACTTTCTGCAATTAGAAAACTCATAAAATAGTTTAGATTTTTATTTCCAGAGGTTTTAAATTCATCATATAACAACTCTGCCGAAGCCGAACGGTGGTGACCATCAGCAATATACAATTCCGGGATTTTTTCAAATTGTTGTTGCAACCACAAGATGTCATTATCCAAATCTACTCGCCACAACGTATGTTTTTCTTTATTTGTTGTTGAAAAATGATATATCGAAGGTTCTTTTTTCTTGTTTAAAATCCAATTAGTTAATGATTCATTATCAGGATAAGTAATCAAAACCGGTTCTGTATTAAAACCCGTTTGATGCAAATAATCTTTAAACAACTCCACTCGATACTGCAACGTATCTTCGTGTTTTTTAATGACATTATTTTTATAATCGTCAATCGAAGTTCCGGCAACAATTCCGGTAAACGAATTGCTTTTGGTTTGAATTTCATAAACAAAGAAAACCGACTTTTCTTCTTCCACAAAAATTTTATCGTCTTTAAAATCTTGGTATTTGTGAGCAACACCTTTGAAACGTTTATCTAACGTAATTTTCTGCGAATGTACATACGCAGGATGAATTACATGCAAAAACGAATACGGATTAAAACTCAACCAAGCTGCTAGTTCAGCCGAACTGTAATCATCATAATTTCTGCATGTAACTAAAGCAACTTTATCTGCGGTAGGACGAACGGCTTTGAAGGGGATTATTTTGCTCATTTTTAGAAATAAAAAGAACCGTAAAGTTACAAATTAAACAAATGTAACAATACGGTTAGTGTTCTAAAAAATTATTTTAAAATTATGTAATCTTTTCGGGATTAAAACTTAAATTCAAATGAAAAATTAACGGTATTAATCTCTTCCATTTTTCTTTCAGCACCATTTTTTTTCATTTTCGTAAAATCGGATTGCGATTCAAAGCCAATTCCAAAATTTATATTTTCAGAAACGCCAAATCTCACACCCAGATTGAAGCCTAATCCTGCATTCCACCCTTGGTTTTTGTTTTTGAATGTCTCATCAACAGTTTGAATTTCTTCTTTCATTAAAGAGTTCGCATAAATACCAATACCACCGTAAGTGGAGAGTTTACTGTCTAATTGCTTTTCAAGAATAGTTAGTGAATAATTAAGGTATAACGGAATTCTTAAATAAGTTTGTTGCAACGCATAACTTTCTCCGGCACTAACGCCATTGGCATTAAAATCCATCATTCCAATACCGGTGCTAAAAGATGTTCCTGATGGAAGTCGGTAAAAGAAAAGTAAATCGCCCGAATTTATGCTACCATTTAGATTTACCATTTCGTTTTGAATAAGTTTTGCAAATCCAATTTTTGCATTTAGATTTAAACCTACTTCCGATTTTTTTGGTTCTTCTTGAGCCTTAGCTGCTAATGTTATTAATGCTATAAACAGCGTAAAAATTGTTTTTTTCATTTGTATTTAATTTAGTGGTTAAAAAAAGTTTTATTATCATATTGACTGTTGTTGCAAGAATTATAAATAATAGGTGCGTTTTATAATACTTTAGTAGAATATTCAATTATTTTTGAAACCCAAACATCTCGTTCATTTTCAGCAACAAAAAATTTGAACTCTTCATTTGCTTTTTGAATAATAAAAATATTGTGGATAAAACCATAAGTATTTTGTTTCTCTACTTCGGTAATTTTGTTTAAAGGAATTTCGACAAACGTTTTTTTGGAATTTAGATTGTGGGGTTTAAATACCAGTCTTTTTGTAGTAAGTACAAGTTTTCCTCCCGCTGAAAAATTGCTTTTTAACGTTGAAGCACCTTCATGTACTAATTGTTCGTCCTCTTTTAGCTCAATAATTGTTTTTTTTAGAACCCTATCGGTTGCAATTTTAGTAATTACCGGGAAAAGAATACCCATAAATATTCCAAAAAAAGTAGCATTAAAAATAAATTGCCAAGTGTTGAACTTTTCTCCCCAAATTAATCCAAACAGAGCCATTATACTTGCATATGTAAACCCCATAATAATTGTTTGCACAATCATTAATTTTAAATTCAATTTTACCATATTTTTTTAGATTTTTTTACAATGCAATATTACAATGCAGTAAAATATCAAAATTGTAAAATTGAGACAATACAAATTTTAATCTTCAAAATACCAATACGTATCTTCCATGCCGAGGTGTGAAACTTTAGATAGTAATGTGTTCGGCGTTTCTTTAGTAATTGATTTAAAGTGCTTTATAAAGTGAGCTTGATCGTAATACATACTAAATAAAGCAACGTCAGTTAGATTTGTTTTTTCTTTATTTTGATGAAAAAAATTAAAAGCTTGTCGGAACATCACCATTTTTCTGTATTCCTCAACCGACATAAAAGTATGTTTGTTAAATAAACGGAGTAGAGTTTTTCGATTAACATTTAGTTTCTCTGATAATTCGGCCACTTTAATGCCACCATTGGAAATTATAATTTCACCAACAGCTTTCTTAACAATTGGTTCGTCAAAAGGCTTGAGTTTTTTTTCAAAAAAATCATCTAATAAATTAACTTTTTTTTCTACTTCTTTTACAGCATAAACTTGACTTAAAATAAACTTGAATTCCTCTCCAAAATGGGAAAAATTTCCAAAATCGAATGTAATTATTTCATAAAGAGGCTTTTCTAAGAAATGATTTATACCTAAAGGATTAAAAACAATACCAATTTTATCAAAAGCACCGCTTATACTTACTTTTATGCTTTTTTCTTTATTAATGGAATATAGCGGTTGAAGACCACTATTTTTTGATGGTTTTATAGTAGATTCATCATTTGATATTATAACTTCTGAATCTTTATAAACCGTTATTGCATGCTTGTAATTAGGGTAGAAAATAAAGTTTTTTTGATAATTCTGGTCTTCTGATTTGTGTAAATAGTAATACGAAATGTACTTGCTTATCTTGTTTGATGCAGGTTTTTGTGTAATAAAAATATCATTGTCCTTTTTTGAATCTTCCAAGATGATTTAAGTTAAAATCTTAAAATTGAATAAATGAAAAGTTTTTATTTATTGAAGTTGTTTATTCAAGATTCAATGCAAGTTAAAAGTGTTCAGTAATTGCCAACTGATTACTGCCAACTGATTACTGTTTACTGAACACTAAATACTGAACACTTTATTTAAATTGCTTCGAAACTTTCTCCGCTTTCTTACTTTCGGAATAATCATAAAATCCTTCTCCGGATTTTACACCTAATTTTCCGGCCATTACCATATTCACTAAAAGTGGACACGGAGCATATTTTGGATTTTTGAAACCGTCATACATGACATTCAAAATGGAAAGACAAACATCTAAACCAATAAAATCAGCCAATTGCAATGGTCCCATCGGGTGAGCCATTCCGAGTTTCATAACCGTATCAATTTCTTGAACTCCGGCAACTCCGTTGTATAAAGTTTCAATCGATTCATTAATCATCGGCATTAAAATTCGGTTCGCCACAAATCCGGGATAATCGTTTACTTCCGTTGGCGTTTTGCCTAATTTCATAGATAAATCCATAATGATTTTAGTCACTTCATCCGAAGTAGTGTAACCTCGAATGATTTCAACCAATTTCATAATCGGCACCGGATTCATAAAATGCATTCCGATTACTCTTTCAGGATGAACTACTTGAGCAGCAATTTGCGTAATGGAAATAGAAGAAGTATTCGTTGCCAAAATTACATTATGATTACAAATGTCACTCAGTTGTTTGAAAATATTCATTTTTAAACCTACATTTTCAGTGGCAGCTTCCACCACTAAATCCGTTCCAACTACACCATCTTTAATGTCGGTATAAGTGATAATATTTGAAATGGTTTTGTGTTTATCCTCTTCCGAAATAGTTCCTTTTGTCACCATTCTATCTAAGTTGGAAGCAATAGTTGCCATTCCTTTTTCCAATGACTTTTCGGAAACATCAATTAATTTTACGGTAAATCCGCTTTGAGCAAAGGTGTGGGCAATTCCGTTACCCATGGTTCCTGCTCCAATTACTGCAATTGTTTTCATTATGTATTTTTAGTTTGTTTTTGTTTTTAGTTTCAAGTTTCAGGTCTCACAATAACTTAGCTCGAGCCTAAAAGGAGAACAGGCGAAGCAAACCTGAAACAAATTATTTTTCTTGCATCGAATCAATAATCATATATGCAACTCGTAAAGCTTCCGTTCCGTCTTCCAAAGTCACTACGGGAGTAGTATTGTTGTTAATCGCATCTGCAAACGTTTCCAATTCATCCAAAATGGCGTTGTTCAAAGAAACTTCCGGATTGTCAAAATAAATTTGTTTTTTCTCGCCTTCGGCATTTTGCAAAATCATATCAAAATCACCCGGAACTTCGGGTGCGTCTTTCATTTTTACCACTTCACATACTTTGTCCAAATAATCCACCGAGATGTAAGCATCTTTTTGA
Organism: Flavobacterium sp. UBA6135; assembly: GCF_002428305.1. GTDB lineage: Bacteria > Bacteroidota > Bacteroidia > Flavobacteriales > Flavobacteriaceae > Flavobacterium. The sequence continues at coordinate 57,830 of NZ_DIVJ01000017.1, forward strand.
AAAAAACGTGATTTACGCATATTTTTCATCGAAATTCGGCTCGAAGTGATATTGGCAACACATCCATTTTCGAACTCAATTCGAGCATTGGCAATGTCTGGAGATTGACTCAAAACTGAAACACCACTAGCATTAACGGCTTTTACTTTCGATTTTACAACACTTAAAATGGCATCAATATCGTGAATCATTAAATCTAAAACCACCGGAACATCCGTTCCTCTCGGGTTAAATTCGGCCAATCGATGTGTTTCAATAAACATCGGGTTGTCAATTTGATTTTTTACAGCGATGAAGGCCGGATTAAATCGTTCCACGTGACCAACTTGACCCTTAACGTTGAATTCTTTTGCTAAAGCGATTATTTCTTCGGCTTCTTCAACAGTTGTCGAAATTGGTTTTTCAATAAAAACATGTTTACCCGATTTAATTGAAACTTTAGCACATTTATAATGCGAAAGCGTAGGAGTTACAATATCAATCACATCAACAGCATGAATCAATTTGGCAATTGTGTCAAATTGTTTATAACCAAATTCAGCGGCAATTTTTGCACCGTTTTCTTGATTTTCATCATAAAAACCAACTAATTCGTATTTTGAGCATTGATTGAGTAATCGCAAGTGTATTTTTCCAAGGTGACCGGCACCTAAAACGCCAATTTTTAGCATAAAAGTAAATTTTATCAAAAATAGTAATAATACGAGAATTGACAATAAATAACGATTCAATTTCTTGTTTAATTACATGGGGTTGTTAATCATAAGCAGAACTAATTTTTATTATACGGTTTTATGATTTGGAAGTTCTTCTTTTTAGAATTATTTTTACCCAAACTAACCTTTTCCCCAAGTGAGAGATACTGAAAAACATCAAGGACTTCGCATTCAATTAGTAAAGCTTTTAGAACAAAAAGGGATTATTGATAAAGAGGTGTTAGAAGCCATAAAAAAAATTCCGAGACATTTGTTTTTAGACTCCGGTTTTGAGCAATACGCTTATCAGGACAAAGCATTCCCAATTGGTGCCGGACAAACCATTTCACAGCCTTATACAGTTGCTTTTCAAACACAATTATTGAAAGTAAAAAAAGATGATAAAGTGTTGGAAATAGGTACGGGATCTGGCTATCAAACCGCTGTTTTATGTACCATTGGAGCTAAAGTTTATAGTATAGAACGTCAAAATGAATTGTTTAAAACTACTTCTTTGTTATTACCAAAATTAGGGATCAGACCTAAACATTTATCCTTTGGCGATGGTTATAAAGGTTTACCTAATTATGCTCCATTTGATAGTATTATTGTAACTGCCGGTGCTCCAATAATCCCAAAACCATTAATGGCTCAACTAAAAATAGGAGGTAGGCTTGTGATTCCAGTGGGCGAAAAAGAACAAATTATGACCTTATTAATTCGTAAAAATGAAACACAATTCGAAAAACATGAATTTGGTGAATTTCGATTCGTTCCTTTATTGGAAGATAAAAATTAATAGAATTAAAACCCGCTGTAGCGGGTTTTTTATTGACCAATAATACTTAGATAACGTTCTAAACTTTCCTTTTCAGTTTGAGCAAGAAAGAGTAAAAAATCTTCTTTGTTGCTTTTTGTTTGAGCTGTTTCTAACGCATTATAATAATTCATTCTGTTGTCATAATCACCTTTTATGTTGGCAATTACATAACCGTTTTGTAACAAAATTAAATTCATGACCAACCTGGAAGTTCTTCCGTTTCCATCAATAAAGGGATGAATAGTGACTAATCTCTCATGCATTTCTGCAGCCAAAACTACCGGATGTAACTTGCTTTTCTGATTTTCATACCATAAAAAATAATCTTCCATTTCTTTGGCAACCAAATAGGGTTGAGGCGGCATATGACTACTTCCTTTTATCATGATTTGAACGCTGCGGTATCGTCCTGCATCTTCGGGAATAATGCCACGAAGAATTAAATTATGAATCGATAATAATTCTCTCTCATTAAAACTAAAACCTCTTTCCGTTAATTGCTTGATGTAACCAATCGCTTCTTGATGGTTTATCGCTTCCAAATGCTCTCGCATGCTTTTTCCGGAAACGGTCAATCCTTCGTTAATAACCAAATCGGTTTCTCGTAAGGTAAGTGTGTTTCCTTCAATTCTATTACTTTCAAAGGTGTATTCCAATTCTAAAGTTTGGGCAATTCTACTACTATCAAAAGTTCTTTTTTTATCTAAAAGTTTCTTGAGCGTATCAATTTCATTCAAAATTGCTGTCAATGATGCTGATAAGTTATAGCGTTTAACAACCACTTCTTGTTTTATTTCGTCTTCTGCTACCATCATGGCTTTTAAGCCAATTTCCTTGTCATCACCAATTTCAAAGAGAATTTTTTCCTTCAACCATGCTACGATTAACGTTTCATAATCAATCTCCAAAATAGAAGCCAATTTAGTCACTTGTTCTCTGGTTGGTTTTCGGTTTCCGCTTTCAAATTTACTAACCAATGCCTGGTCTATACCAAGAAGTTGAGCCAATTCACGGGTTTTTAGATGCTTGTTTTCTCGTGCTTCTTTAAGTAAATTTTTCATTTCCCATTTATTGTCATGACAAATATAGTCATTATTTGTTGCAGTCAAATCTTCACCATTTTGTAATCAAAATATTTTTTTTTGTATACTAAATTAAAACGATTTTTTTACCCGATCTAAATCTCGATTGGTATCTCTTTCTTTGATAGATTCTCTTTTGTCGTAGTTTTTCTTTCCTTTAGCTAAAGCAATTTCCATTTTTGCATAGCCTTTTTCATTTATATAAAGCCGCAATGGTACAATGGTTAATCCTTTATTTTGCATGCTTTTTTCTAAACTTTTTAATTCTTTTTTATTCAATAAAAGTTTGCGTTCGCTTTTGGCTTTATGGTTGTAGTGGGTGCCATACAAATATTCTTCTACTTGTGAGTTAATCACAAATAATTCGCCATTATGAAATTCGCAAAAACTTTCTGTTATCGAAGCTTTTCCCAATCGAATTGATTTGATTTCGGTTCCTGTTAAAACAATTCCGGCATCATACCGCTCCAAAATTTCATAATCAAATTTGGCTCTTTTGTTCAGTATGTTAATCATCTTTTGCATAGGAGTGCAAATGTATGAACAAAAATGTGTAATTAAAGTTTTTTTGAATTTTATTGAACAAACACAGTCGTTCAATAGCTTTTTTTTAAGAAATAAAAAGACGTCTTTTTAGTTATGATAAGTCAGTTGATGTTCGATTTTATGACCATTCATCTTTATTGTGTAAAGATTTCCAAATTCATTTTCATCAATTTGGTCATAAATTTCTTCACCCAAAAAATCATTAATATGTTTTGGAATCGTATTGCTATGACCCACAATTAAAATTGTTTTCCCGGGGTGTTTTGCTGCAATTTCTTTTAAAGAAAAAGTAGCGGGTTGATAAAATTGAATTTCTTTATTTTTTGTCGAAGCAACAGATGAAATTGTTTGTTGCGTTCGAATGGTTAAAGTCGTATAAAAAATTTCTAAAGGTATTTTTTCAAAATAGTTTGCCCAACGTAAAGCTCTTTCAATACCTTGTTCAGATAATTCCGGATTTTTAGAAGTATCTGCTTTTTCAGCATGGCGGATGAGGTAGATGGTGGTGGTTTGAGTTTCTTGTGACCGGATGAAAAAGGAAGTCAAGACAAGCGTAAGAAATAGTACTCTTTTCATAGTTCAATTTTTAATAAATTTAAGTAATTAGTTTAAAAGTGAAAAAATCTCACGCATATTTTTTGTGATAACTATTCAAACAATTACATTTGCACCCACTTCTCGGGATGTAGAGCAGCCTGGTAGCTTACTAGCATGGGGTGCTAGGGGTCGCTGGTTCGAATCCAGTCATCCCGACAGTAAAATCTCTTGAGCTTTGCTCAAGGGATTTTTTTATATCTAAAAAATTANNTAATTTTTTAGATATAAAAAAATCCAAAAACTTTTAAAAAAACTTTTAAGGATTTTACTAGCATCAAACCCCCTCTCTGGATCATGAAATAATCCAGTCAATTACAAATTAGCTTTTTTAAATTAAAGGATGTTTTAGTGCGATTTTGAAAACCTTGTAGTAAAGTTATACGACTCCTGTGTCATTTCGACGCAGGAGAAATCACATCACACTATTCACCACAAACAAGTTAAATAGTATAGTATTTACTTAATGGGATTTCTCCCTCTGGTCGAAATGACACTCTTACTGAATTTTAGTAATTCTATGCTTTAAAAAAGTTTGGTTTTCACCCTTCACCCTTCACCCTTCACCAACAACCATTATCTATCAAAGCTCTTTTTTCATTTTTATATTCGCTCTTTCATAAAGCCCTTTTTCGAGTTCAATTACAGTAAAACCGTACTTTTTATAAAGGTGAATGGCAGAAGCTAATTGAGTGTTTGAATATAAAATAATCGTTTTTATGTGTTTTTGCTTTGCTATAGCTAAACAATGTTCAAGTAACAATGTTCCAATTTTATGACCTTGTGCTTTTGAGGTAACGGCCATTTTTCCTAATTCAAAAACAGTTTCGTTTTTCTTTAATAAAGAAGCTGTTCCAACAATTTCATTATTCAGTTTGGCATAAAAAATAAATCCGCCTTTATCAATAATTTGTTCTTTTGGATTGGAAAGTGAAATGCGATCACTTTCCTCCACCCGAAAATACTTTTCCAACCATTCATAATTTAGTGTTTTGATGGGTTCCTGTAGCTCGTCTGAAAAATCAATGAGTTCAATTTTATTTTTGGTCATGAAGATTTGGGTTTTATATTTAGCTGGGAAGTTGGGAGATATCGAGCGGGCGTAGCATTCTCAATTTAATAAAACTTAAAAATCGTATTTAAATATAGAGTTAAAAGCAAACATATACCAATTATTGATAGGTTTGTAAAAGCTCTAAAAATCCAATTCTTATTTGAAAAGTCATAATTACTATATTTGGATAGTACAACCGCTGTTCCCAATAAAAAAAACCAAATAGTGAAAAATAACGAAAGTTTTCCTCTTAATAAAGTGGTAACTAAATCGTGAATAAATCCACAAAAAATGAAAGTCAAAACCACAGCAAACCCAATTGGAAGTACTTTTTTTAATGGTTTAAATATTTTTGAACCTAAATAATAACCAAAAATAGGATTCCAGAAATTCCAAAATGTGGAAAAATTTTTAGCTCCAAGCGAACGATAAAAATTATTTCGAAGTGAATTTGAATGTCCAATCGGAACACCGTTTCTCTTTTTCACATAGTCGGATAGATTCATTTAGTTTTTTTTAAGCTCTCCATAAGCTGCAGACTTTGGAGTTTATTTATTTAGTCAAATATATAAATATAGATTATAATTTTTAGATAGTTTTTTGCTACGAAGTCGTAGAATACATTGAGCAGGTCATGTAATAATCCGGTCATTGAACAAAGCACAATAATTTTGAAAAAAGTTAAAAAAATTTTACCGAAATCAAAACCTTATTTAGGATCATAAGATAAAACAATCATCCAAACTTTTAAATTTTTACGGGAGATTTACATGGTTTTTTGTAAGTTTTTAATGTATGATTACTCATTTTTTAATAATAAATCAAAAAAAAGACCCTAAAAATTATGATAATTAAATTATTTTGTTAATTTTATCTCACCCTTAAATCTATTATTAACTTAAATCTTAACCTATGGCTATTTGCTACGAATCCGTAGACAAGGACAAACTCACGTCCCTTGTGTTCCCTAAGTCTGATGTTTTGTGTAAAAAAGAAGCTATGCAACAACGTATAGCCGAATTAAAACTGGCGTTGTCTTTTGGAAATTTAGATTATTTCAAAATTAAAATTTATTTTGCCGATAACAAGTCTAAGAAGGTTGTAGAGGCAAATGTATGTGGAGTAACCGATGAACGCGTTATTCTCAACCACGGAATTGGAATCCCAATTAACCGTATTTACAGAACATTCAAATTTTACAATTAAGTTGTAAACGTTTCATTTTTTTAATTTGAAACCTTTAAAACTAAAGTAATTTTTAGTTTGTTTATTGTTTGAGAGCACCTGTTTATAGTTAAGCAGGTGCTTTTTACATCTCGTTTATAGGTGTGGCATCCAGATTGTGTTTCTCATAAAAGAGTAACGCCTTCGCTTTTAAGTCTGACGCTTTTTTTGAATCATTTATTTTAGTATAATAAACAATTTCCTGATAGAAAATATCGGCTTGCAAAGCAACTTCCTCAACGGATTTTGAAAATGTATCCAACTCCAATTTTACAAGATCCAGTTCCTTTTTATCCATGAATAGTTTCATAAAAAAATCGGTGATATACAATGAAGCATACTTGTTGGATTTTTCAGCGGTAAGCAATTCCTCAAACAAACGCAATGCCTCTTTGGTGTTTCCCTCACGATATAAAGCAGTGGCTTCGGTTTCCCATAAAAAATCATTTGGGTTGTTGCTTAAACCTAATGTCAAAATCATTTCTTTGGCTTTGGAAATCTGTGCAAGTGACCACGTTTTTTTTTCATCACCTCTAAGGGAATGCAATAAAATGCGTTCCAATTGTTCTGATTCAGTTCCGGCTTTGGCACCTTTTTCAAATCCTTTAAGATTAGCTCTGTTGTCATACCAATAAATATAAAACCCATTAGTGATGGAAAACACAGCATTTTTTAGAATTAAATAACTCTGTTGTGTTCCCAAATTTTCTTTTGGATAAACGGCATATAAAGCTGTTGAAATTTCGTTTTGTAATTTGTCATTTTGATACAATTGAACCAAATCGGCATAAGCATATAGTGTTCGGATGCTTCTGTCGCCACTTTGATATTTTTCATGTAAACTTCCCGTTCTTGCAGTTGGGTTTAAAGCTGTTTTTCCAATGCCAATCAAATAATCAACTTCTGCTTTAGCACCGGAATAATGAACAAAATTTTTATCGGTATCAAAAAAAAGGAAAAAAGGAACACCTTGAAACTTCAATCCTGTGCTATTCATAAACTCTAAATCAGCTCCTTGTAATCCACCATTAGTGTTGATTTTATAATTGATAAAATTGGAATTATAGAATTTAGCCATTTCCGGATTGGAAAATAAAGGTTCAATGCTTTTGCAAATGGTACAATCAGAATTGTAATATTCTATGAAAACAAGTTTGTTTTCTTTTTTGGCTTTTTCAAAAGCAATTTGGAGTGTTTCTTCAAATTGAACATTTTGACAGGAAACAAATTGAAAAACAAACAGAAAAAGGAATATAAAAGTTCTCAAAACAAGTAATTTAGTTAAGGCTAAATTACCATTTTTAGATTTTTTATAGAAATAAGAAGTGGTTTTTTAATTTAAATTTAACCTTAAACAATATCACATTCTATTGATTTTAATGGGTAAAATATACTGACATCTAACTTGGACATTATTTTTCACAGCTGGATACCAAGGCTCATCAAATTTATCCAAAACCCTCAAAGCTTCTTTGCTGTAAAATTCAGGCACCTCATTAACCACTTTTATATCACTTATGGAGCCATCAATTTCTACTATGAAACTACAAATGATTTCAGAAACCGGTACGTTCTCCTTCGGATATTTGAAATTTCGGGATAGAAAGCGATTCATGGCATTATCACCATACATCAACTTAGGAGTGATATCAACGTCACTTTCCAAATACACTTTTTCACCGGAAACTGTATGATTTAATTTTTTAGTATAAACAACTTCCGACTGTGCTAAGCTTGAAAAAGAAAGGAATAAAGCGAAAATGACTAATTTCATAGCGATGCGATTTGAAGTATAAAACTCTATTTATTACATAAAAGTATAAAACCAATTTGAATTTTTAATGGAACGGCAATAAAAAACACCAACCCGTTTCCAAGTTGATGTTTTCAAACTAATCAATTAATCTATCTACCCGTTGGGAGTAATTATTTAATTCAATAGTAGAATGGATGTTTTTGCCACGAATTCACAAATCATAAATTTGGCGAACGCAATAATTTGTTCATCTTTGATGAAAATTCGAATTTAATCGAATAGTTAGTCTAAAAAATTCGTGAATTAGAGGCAAAATTATTTCAAAATTTAATTACACCCAACGGGTACTATCTATTTAAAACTAGTTATGATACTAATTCACTTTGATTTCTAAAAACCAATTCGTTATTAAAACTATCAAGCAAAATGATGCTGTCAGTTTTTACAGTGCCGCTCAAAATTTCTTTTGATAATTTGTTTAACACTTCGCGTTGAATAACTCGTTTCACCGGTCTTGCTCCGAATTGCGGGTCATAGCCTTTCTTCGCCAAATAATCAATGGCTTCCGGAGTGGCATCCATCGTGATGTTTTGCTGAGCTAACATTTTGGTGACACTTTTTAACTGCAAGCCAACAATTTCTCGAATGTTTGCATTGGATAATGGCGTGAACATGACGATTTCATCAATTCGATTGATAAATTCGGGACGAACAGTTTGTTTTAATAAACCTAATACTTCCACTTTGGCGGCTTCGGTTGCGGCTTCAATTCCGCTCGATAAATTTTCAAATTTCTCTTGAATAATATGACTTCCCATATTGGAGGTCATAATAATAATGGTGTTTTTAAAATCGGCTACGCGACCTTTATTATCGGTTAATCTTCCTTCATCCAACACTTGTAAAAGGATGTTGAAGGTGTCGGGATGTGCTTTTTCAATTTCGTCTAACAACACGACGGAATAGGGTTTTCTTCGCACGGCTTCGGTCAACTGACCGCCTTCGTCATAACCCACATATCCGGGAGGAGCACCTACCAAACGGCTCACGGCATGACGTTCTTGGTATTCGCTCATATCAATTCGAGTCATCGCGTTTTCGTCATCAAATAAATATTCGGCTAGTGCTTTGGCTAACTCGGTTTTTCCGACTCCGGTTGTTCCTAAGAAAAGAAAGGTTCCGATGGGTTTTTTCATATCTTGTAATCCGGCACGGCTTCTGCGAACGGCATCACTAATGGCTTCGATAGCTTCTTCCTGACCCACGACACGGTGGTGTAATTCGTCTTCTAATTTTAATAATTTATCGCGTTCGCCTTGTAGCATTTTGGTCACGGGAACGCCGGTCCATTTGGCTACAACTTCGGCAATGTCCTCTCGGGTTACTTCTTCTTTAATCAATGAAGTTCCCGATTGATTTTCTTGCAATTGAATTTGCAATTTGTCCAAACGTTCTTGTGCTTCTTTGATTTTTCCGTAACGGATTTCGGCTACTTTTCCGTAATCGCCTTCGCGTTCGGCACGTTCGGCTTCTAACTTGAAGTTTTCAATTTCAATTTTGACGTTTTGGATATTATCTACTACTTCTTTTTCGGATTTCCATTTGGCAAAAATCTCGTTGCGTTCTTCTTTTAAATTGGCTAATTCCAATCCTAATATTTTCAATTTGGCTTCGTCATTTTCGCGTTTGATGGCTTCGATTTCGATTTCCAATTGCATAATTTTTCGATCTAAAACATCCAATTCTTCAGGTTTGGAATTGATTTCCATTCGCAATTTAGAAGCGGCTTCGTCCATTAAATCAATGGCTTTGTCCGGCAAAAATCGGTTGGAAATATAGCGTTGCGATAATTCAACGGCAGCAATAATGGCTTCGTCTTTGATTCGCACTTTATGATGCGTTTCATATTTTTCTTTGATTCCGCGTAAAATCGAAATCGCACTTTCAGTATCCGGTTCATCGACCATAATTTTCTGAAAACGTCGTTCAAGGGCTTTGTCTTTTTCAAAATATTTTTGGTATTCGTCTAAAGTCGTCGCACCAATCGCACGCAATTCGCCACGAGCCAACGCAGGTTTTAAAATATTGGCAGCATCCATCGCACCTTCGCCACCACCGGCACCTACTAAGGTGTGGATTTCATCAATGAATAAGACAATATCTCCTTCTGCGGCAATAACTTCTTTGACAACGGATTTCAGGCGTTCTTCAAATTCGCCTTTGTATTTTGCACCGGCGATTAACGAACCCATATCTAACGAAAAAACAATTTTGTCTTTTAGGTTTTCAGGAACGTCGCCATCTACAATTCGATGGGCTAAACCCTCGGCAATGGCGGTTTTACCAACACCGGGTTCACCAACCAACATGGGGTTGTTTTTAGTTCTTCGGGATAAAATTTGCAACACTCTTCGAATTTCTTCATCACGACCAATGACTGGGTCGAGTTTGCCGTTTTTAGCTAATTCGTTGAGGTTTTTGGCGTATTTATTCAATGCGTTATACGTTTCTTCGGCAGAAGCAGACGTCACGCGTTCGCCTTTTCGCAATTCTGAAATGGCGGCTTCTAACCCTTTTTCAGTTACACCTTGGTCTTTTAAAATCTGAGCGACTTTACTTTTGGATTTGAAAATGGCTAAGAGTAGATGTTCAATCGAAACGTATTCATCATTCATTTTTTTGGCAATGATGGAAGCTTCGTTTAGCATCGTTCCGGCCTCTCTGGAAAGCATAATTTCGCCCCCGGAAACTTTTGGAAAACTTTGAATTGTACTATCTAAGATTTGGGAGAACAAGTTGACATTCACATTCATTTTTTTTAAAATAAACGGAGCAACGTTTTCATCTACTTCTAAAATTCCTTTAAAAAGATGTTCGTTTTCCAGTTGTTGCTGACCAAAACCTTGTGCAATTTGCTGAGCTTGCTGCAAAGCTTCTTGCGATTTAATGGTTAAATTTTTTAAATTCATTTGTTTTATTTTTATGTTTTTGAGACAAGTAAATGCCCAGTATTTCGGTATCTTTGTTGAAGTTTAGTCAACTACTATTCCAAACCATAATCTAAGACAAAATGGCTGATTTTTCAATAAAATCACCTTAAAAGCAAGTCAAAATGTCTTGAAACACGTCAAAAATGAGTTTTTTTACTAATTTATTCGGGAATTCAGAAGAGGGAAAATCATCCAAAGTAGGATGGAGGAGGCTAACCGATTTAGGTCAGCTTAATGAGCTTATCGAATTATCGCACCAACAACCGGTTTTAATATTTAAGCATAGCACACGATGCAGTATAAGCCGTTTTGCGTTGAAGAACTTTGAAAACGAGTATGATTTTGCCGAAGAAGATTTACAACCGTATTTTTTAGACTTATTAGAATACAGAAACATTTCTAACGAAATTGCCAATCGGTTTGAAATAACGCACCAATCGCCACAAATCCTTCTGATCAAAGAAGGGAAATGCGTTTATCATGAATCACATGATGGGATTGATGTTGGGAGTTTGAAGAGGGTTTTGGGTTAGTTGCAGATACGCACAAAGTTTATCCTCAATCTTGTCATTCCGACGCAGGAGGAATCTCATAATAGGTTTTTTGTTAAATAATTTTTACATAAATTATGAGATTCCTCCTGCGTCGGAATGACAAAAGGCTGGAAAATTCGTCTTAATAAGAAAAAAAAACTTATCTTCTAATCCTATTTCTACTAATAATATCTTTCAACTTCATTTTCAAATCCTCCCCCGTATCATAAACCATTTGTTCATTTGTAGGGAAAGGCACAGCTCTTCTGCCAAAATAAGTAACATATTGTTCGTCAAATGCTCTTCGGTCGCCTCGAACTGTGGCATAAATGTGCTCAAAAACAAATTCACTTCCTAAGGGATAGGTGTTCGTTAATTGATTGGTGTTGAAATCAATATAATCTACTTTTGCCACTACTTGACAAGCTTTGAATTGTGTAAATTCATAAGCCGTACCTTTAACCGTGATGAATTTGTCAACTTTTATTGGATTTCCTAAACTATCACGAACAATAGTTCCATTCGCATCTACCAAGTTTTTAACACCATCTTTTATTTGTCTTTCTTTCTCAAATTGCTTTTCACGGATTTGTTCCGGTGAAATAGTAATTTCTCTGAAGTTGACAATGATACCATAATCATAGTGGATGTCTTTAACTCGATTACTGTGATAAACCGTCCATTTGTCGTTCAAGCCATACGTGCTAAAATCCAACAAATCATTTTGCAAACGAACAGGAATTACCATATTCGTTTCATTTTTGGTGTAAACATGCACAAAATCGGTTCCTTTAAATTGAGCTTCGTCAATTAGTTTTGAGACATCTTTAAAGCCCGGATTGATTTTATTCAAATAAATCAAATCATCAAAAACTTGACGTGATTGCATTTTATTAGCATTCTTTAATACGTTTTTTGAATTGGTATATAAATAATTGGATAAAGCATTTTTACTGTCAATTATTTCAGTAGAATAATCATCAAAAGGGAAAATAGCATTTTTATTTTCCTTTAAAAATCGCAAGGGTAACAACGGACGTATTTTCTCCTGACGATTGTTCAATTGAACATAGGTATTAAAAATGTTTTCCAAATTAGCAGGATTAGCATCTTTAGACCACATTTCAATGTTCCTTAAGTCACGCTCTTTTGCTTTTGCGAATGCTTCTTCAAGAATATACACATAATCTTGTTTGCCTTTTGCATTTTTATTTCCTCTCAAACTATTGATGGCGATGTCAATGGCTTGGTCATAATTGCCTGAATTTAAAGCGTTAGTCGATTGTTTCACACCGCAAGAAACTAAACTTGCTAATAAAAGAAATAGTAAAATTCTTTTCATATAAAAAGGAGTTATATTTTAATCAAATATATAAAACAACTTCAAATAGTTAAAAAAAATCCGGTTATACCGGATTTTAAATTTTATTTTCTAACGAATGAAGGGAGGAGTTTACTGGACACCTCACCAAAACCAATTCGAATTTGACTATTTTGACAATAACCTTTCATGATAACAGTGTCGTTATCGTTTATAAACTTACGTTCAGTACCATCGTTCAGTTTAATTGGGTTTTTTCCACCCCAAGTTAGCTCTAACATAGAACCAAAACTATCCGGATTAGGTCCTGAAATGGTGCCACTACCCATCATGTCTCCTGAATTTACTTTGCAACCATTTGAAGTATGATGTGCCAATTGCTGTGCCATGGACCAATACATATATTTAAAGTTGGACTTGCTCACTAATGTAGGTTCTTTTTTATCAGGAGCAATATAGACTTCTAAATTTATATCATAGGCATTTTTTCCTTTTTGTTGTAAATAAGGTAGCGGAGCAGGTTCCTGTTTTGGCCCTTTTGTTCTGAAAGGTTCTAGAGCATCCATGGTTACAATCCACGGTGAGATAGAAGAGGCAAAATTTTTAGCCAAAAAAGGGCCAAGTGGCACATATTCCCATTTTTGGATATCTCTGGCACTCCAATCGTTTAATAAAACCATTCCGAAAATATAATCTTCAGCTTCAGCAACAGGAATGTTTTCTCCCATGATGTTGGCATCGGTTGTAATGAAAGCCGTTTCTAATTCAAAATCTACCAAACGAGAAGGACCAAAAACAGGCTGTGTGTCTCCGTTGGGTAAGGTTTGACCCATAGGTCTGTGAACCGGAATTCCTGATGGAACTATGCTGGAACTTCTGCCGTGATAACCTACCGGAATATGAAGCCAGTTAGGCAATAACGCGTTTTCAGGATCACGAAACATTTTACCAACATTAGTAGCATGTTCTTTACTGGAATAAAAATCGGTGTAATCACCAATTAAAACTGGAAGTTGCATTTCAACTTCGTTGATATTAAAAATTATAATATCACGATGATTTTCATTATCTCGCAATATCGAATTGGTCGCATCAAAAATATCAGCGATACGGTTTCGAACCAAACGCCATGTTTTTTTTCCGTCAGAAATAAAATCATTTAGCGTGTCTTGCATGAACATATCGTCGGTTAATTCGATACCCTCAAAATAATTTAACTGCTGCATGGCACCTAAATCGATCGCACAATCACCAATTCGAGTGCCAATCGTAATGATGTCATCTTTAGTTAAAAATACGCCAAACGGAATGTTCTGAATGGGGAAGTCACTGGTAGCAGGGACGTTAATCCATGATTTTCTGTTGGGGTTGTTGGCTGTTATTGGCATTTTTTTTGTTGATTTAGTGTTGAAAAATTATCAATCAAATATATTATTAACTATTAATTTAACAAACGATTTTCGTAATTTTGAGCTCAATTTAACGAAATATTATCAAATGCAACGCGACGAACAAATTTTTGAGCTTATTTTAGATGAGCAAGACAGACAAATACACGGATTGGAATTGATTGCTTCAGAAAATTTTGTAAGCGATCAAGTTATGGAAGCAGCCGGCTCGGTGCTTACAAATAAATATGCTGAAGGCTATCCTGGCAAACGTTATTATGGCGGTTGCGAAGTGGTGGATCAAGTTGAACAAATAGCAATTGATAGAGCAAAAGCTTTATTTGGAGCTGCTTATGCAAACGTTCAACCGCATTCAGGCTCTCAAGCAAATACAGCAGTTTTCTTTGCCTGCTTAAAACCGGGTGATAAAATCTTAGGATTTGACTTGTCTCACGGTGGACATCTTACGCATGGTTCTCCCGTTAATTTTTCAGGTAGATTATATAATCCTGTTTTTTACGGCGTTGAACAAGAAACAGGACTTTTGAATTATGATAAAATTCAAGAAATTGCTACTAAGGAAATGCCAAAAATGATTATTGCAGGTGCTTCTGCTTATTCCCGTGATATGGATTTCAAGCGTTTCAGAGAAATTGCAGACAGCGTTGGAGCTATTTTATTGGCTGATATTTCGCACCCTGCTGGTTTAATTGCAAAAGGTTTATTGAACGATCCGGTGCCGCATTGTCATATTATTACAACTACAACACATAAAACATTGAGAGGCCCTCGTGGAGGAATGATTTTAATGGGTACTGATTTTGAAAACCCGTTCGGAATAAAAACACCAAAAGGCGAAATCAGAATGATGTCATCATTATTGGATGCAGCTGTTTTCCCGGGAAATCAAGGTGGTCCGTTAGAGCATATCATAGCGGCTAAAGCCGTAGCTTTTGGTGAAGCCTTATCTGATGAGTTTTTTACGTATATGTTACAGGTTCAAAAAAATGCAAAAGCCATGGCCGCAGCATTTGTAAAAAAAGGTTATAATATTATTTCCGGTGGTACAGACAATCACATGATGTTGATTGATTTGCGTAATAAAAATATTACCGGTAAAGAAGCAGAAAATGCTTTAGTGAAAGCAGAAATTACAGTCAATAAAAACATGGTTCCTTTTGATGATAAGTCACCTTTTGTAACTTCAGGGATACGTGTAGGAACTCCTGCAATTACCACAAGAGGTTTGGTTGAAGAAGATATGGAGACAATAGTTGACCTGATTGACACCGTAATTATTAACCATACTAATGAAGCGATAATTGAGCAAGTGGCCGATTCTGTTAATGAAATGATGAGTGAGCGACCAATTTTTGTCTATTAAAAATTGTTAATAACATCTTAGAATTTGACCTTCAGATAAAATTTTCTTCTGAAGGTTTTTTTTATATTTATAATTAAATTCGTAGGTTTTTATTTATCAAAATTTAAATCGTTTAAATATGAAGTATCAATTACTGTTATTTTTTCTTTTCCTAACCGGTTTGATAAGTCTTTTTGCTCAGGAAGATTATGTCAAACATAAAGTAGTTAAGGGAGAAATAGTTACAGAAATTGCACAGAAATATAAGGTGACGCCAAATGACTTATATACGCTCAATCCAAAATTAAGAGACGGTATTTTTGAAAATGAAATCATTCTGATTCCAAAATCTAAAGTTACCAAAACAACACAAGAAAATACTTCTACACCTAAACTATCTAATCAATCAGCCTCATCTTCTGGAGGTGTTATCATTCACATCGTACAGCCAAGAGAAACTAAATATGGATTAGCCAAACGATATGGTATAACTGTGGAAGAATTGGAACAGCAAAATCCACATACGATTTCAGTTTTGCAAATCAATCACCGTTTGGAGATTAGAGGAGGAAAAGACAGTGGAGGTTTTGTTTTAAATGTACAGCCATCACCAACAAATACAACAACAGGCAAAGTGATTTCTTATGTAGTGCAACCAAAGGAAACCTTGTATGGAATTTCCAGACGTTACGGAATTACAGTAGGAGATTTAATCGCGGCTAATAGATCAGTTGCAGGCGATTTGATTAAAATAGGTCAAATACTTAATATACCTGTAGTCGGTGATGCAATAACTTATCAACAATCAAATACAAACGTAGGGACTTCCATTCATGTTGTGGAAGCTGGTGAAACCAAATATGGACTTTCAAAACAATATGGAATTACAATTGAAGAATTAGAAAAAAACAACCCGCATATTGTAACAATGTTACAAGTAGGACATAAAGTTGTGGTTTCAAATTTAGGTTCTTCACCGGTTGGCGTTCAAAAACCGGAAATTGTTGAGGTGCCTGTTCAAAATGAAAAAACACAGGTTGTCCCTGAAACTAAAACACAGGGAATACTGCAGTCCAATACAAATGAAACGGAAAGTGGTTTTGTTGCCTATGAAGTGCAACCCAAAGAAACAATTTATGGATTGTCAAGAATGGCAGGAATAAGCCAAGAGAAGTTGTTAGAATTAAACCCTCAAATAGTTGATGGCGTTAAAATTGGAATGATAATAAAATTGCCTTCGAACCCATCAACTGCAACTCTTGAAACCAAATCGGTTAATGCAAAGATTCAAAAAACGGGATTATTAGCAACTTTAAATACACTAGAAAACAAAGAAGTGGCTTTTCTGCTCCCCATTAATGAAATGACTTTAAAAGCAATAGTTTCTGATCCATTACAAAGCTCTATGGCTTTGGATGAAAAGGCTATAAGAAACAAAGATTTTTATCTGGGTGCACAATTTGCTGTTGATTCCATTAAAAAATTAGGAGTTCAGGTAGAGGCAAAATTGTATTCAGTTACTCAAAACACAGCATTGAATGTCGCTAAGAACAATAATTTAGCTACTTCTTCTTTGGTTTTTTATCCTGTTGAGGATTCGAAATCAGATAATATAGCAGAGTATTTAAGTAAAAATAATGTGCCTTTTTTAAGTTACCATACGGATGAAACAAAAAGAACACCTAATAATTTTCAACTTTTACCAAAAGAAATAGAACTTAAGAGAGCAGTTTTAAAGTATCTATCAGATTTGGGAGGCACAATTATCATTGTTTCAGATTCCGAAAAACAGAAAAGTGAACAATGGATCAAACAAAACTTTTCCAATGTTTTATTTGTAAAAACAGATGACAAAGGAATTTTAAATGTGGAATCTGTGAAAAGACTTTTAACAAAAAACAGCAAAAATTTTGTGGTCATGGATACAGATAAAACCGGGATTTTGCTTGATGCTACAACAATATTGATGAAAGAATCTACAAATTATACCATTCAATTGGTTTTAATGGATGAAATTACTTCTCTAAATGAAGAAAGTTTGTCTGAAATGAGATTTAAAGTCTTGAAAATGATTTATCCATCAGTTACAAAATTGGATAATTTAAGTGCTTTGAATACTTTTAATAAGCAATTTAGAAAACAATATAAAACGGATCCGTCACCGGAATCAATAAAAGGATTTGATGTGACATTTGATGCATTGGTAAGGGTTTTTCAAAATAAAAATTTTGAAGCTACCGCAAAAGACAATGAAACACAACAAGTAATGTATCGGTTTAAATACAATAAAAATGGCAATGGTGGTTACTCCAATTTGGGAGTTTATTTATATCAATTTGATGCTGAAACTAACGTAAAACCTGTCAATTGATTAGTAAAACGATAACAATGATTTATACTATAAAAATAAGTTACAACGTGTTCACATTTCATAAAAAAACAGTTTTTGGTTTTTTGATGCAACTTTTTTTTCTTTTTACTCTGGTAGAAAGTACAAAGGCTCAATGTCCTACAGTTACAAATACTAACCAATCTTTTTGTGACATTCAATCACCAACAATTTCTAGTTTACAAGCTATTAATAATGGTGGTGGAGTTGCCTGGTTTGCAACAGCAACAGCAACAACACCCCTAGCACCCGGTGCCGGTTTGGTTAACGGTCAAAGCTATTTTGCAGATAATAGTGCAGGTGATTGCGGAACTAGAACTCAGGTTTTTGTAACCGTTTTTTCTGCTCCAATCGGTCAAAACTTTCAGGGAGTTTGTGTTGATGACCCAAATGATGCGACGTTGGCAAACTTAATTGTGATTGGAAATAACATACAATGGTATAATGTGCCGTCTGGAGGTACCCCTCTTCCAATTTCAACAGTTTTAGTTCCCAACACAATTTATTACGCCAGTCAAATCAATCCAAATACAGGCTGTGAAACCTCACGACGTTCCGTTTTTGTGAGTGTTGGTGTAGTGCCTCTACCTGTTGGAAATAACATTCAATTTTTTTGTAATAATCCGTTGAATCCGCCAACTATTGGTGATTTACTAGTAAGTGGTAATAATAATTGGTATGCAACCAGCACGTCAGCTCTTCCTTTGGCTCTGAATACACCACTGGTTGATGGTCAAAGTTATTATGCTACAACTGTTGATCCGCCTTGCGAAAGTATCGATCGTTTGGAGGTTACTGTAGTAATTCAACCATTAAATAATGCGGGTAGCTCAAGTAATTATCAAATTTGCGACAGCGAAATTCCTAATGCTAATTTGATAAACCTTTTTGATTATCTAGGAGGTTCTCCATTACAAAACGGAAGTTGGTCAGGACCCCTAGTTACTTCAAATGAATACCTTGGAACGCTGGATACCTCTCAACTTAGTTTATTAGCAAGTCCTTTTATTTTTACATACACTGAAACGACTTCAGTTTCATGTGTTCCTGCCACAGCAACAGTTACCGTAACAGTCAATCCGGAACCCAATGCAGGAACAGGCAATGATATTGATTTATGTGTAACCTCAGATCCGGTTGATTTATTCACCTTACTTGGAAACAATCCTGATACAGGCGGAACATGGTCACCGGCTTTAGCAAGTGGCACAGGCCTATTCAATCCTGCCGTTGACCCCGCCGGAGTTTATACCTATACCGTTACCGGAATCGCACCTTGTCCTGATGCTACAGCTACTATAACCGTTGGGTTAAACCCACAACCTATTGCAGGAACAAACGGTTTAGCGAATTTGTGTACCACAAGTCCTTCAGTAGATTTGTTTACTTATCTTAA
>NZ_DIVJ01000035.1 GCF_002428305.1 Flavobacterium sp. UBA6135
CCAATTTAGTTTGAAGATATACAGTAAAGAGTTTGAAATTACACCAAGAGAATTATTGAATTTTTTTGGATGTGAAAAACGAACTACAGGCAATGTTGCTTATATAAATAGATTCCTTAATGAAAATCAATTAGAAACAGAACCAAATTTTGTAAATGGATGGATTGATGGGGATATCGTAATTAAGCATAAAAAAAAGGCAACAACAAAAAATGAAGTTGACCCAATTCAAAGAATTAAATTACTTCCATCTTCAAACAGAGAACCAATTTCAATTACAAAAGAAGCATCACTAAAAGAAGCTATTACATTGATGATGATGCATAATTATTCTCAACTACCAGTAATGAGTGGTTCACGAAACGTTATTGGGTTTATTAGTTGGGAAACAATCGGTTATGCTTTAACAAATGGATGTAAATCTGACGACGCAAAAGATTATATCAATACAAATATTTCACTTCTTAGTTATGAAACACCTTTAATGGAAGCTATTAACATAGTCATTGATAAAGAATTTGTTTTGGTATATAAAAGTGATAAAACTATAACCGGAATAGTTACAATTGCAGATATCAGCTCACAATTTTTATCTGTTACTGAGCCTTTTCTATTGTTAGAACAAATTGAAAATCACATTAGACAAATCTTAAATAACAAGTTTTTAATTGCTGACTTAATTGATTTTTGTAAAACTGAAGAATACGATAGAAATATTGAGTTTATTGACGATTTAAATTTTGGTGACTATATTAGAATTGTTGGTAAACCTGAAAATTGGGAAAAACTTAATTTATCAATAGAAAGGACTCCTTTTATCAAACAACTAGACAAAATTAGAATAATTAGAAATGATGTAATGCACTTTGATCCTGAAGGTATAACTCAAGAACAAAGAAAAGATTTAGTTAAAATGGCAAAATTCTTAATGGAATTGAGAAAATTCAACTAACTATTTATGACAACAGAAGCAGTGATAGAACAGGCCACCATTGAATGGCTAACCGATTTGGGCTATACGCACGTTAAAGGAACCGATCTTCCTGAAAATGGCGTGGGTGTCATTTTACGTGAACAACTCAAGGCTTTTATCTTAAAACAATACGGTCATGTACCGGAAGAAATACAGGAATTAGCCATTGCCGATTTTTGTAATAATCCCGGAGCTGAACTTGACTACCGCAACCGCAGTTTTCATTTAAAGTTAACCAAAGGCTTAGACTATGAATACAAAGACGCCGATGGAAACGAAAAAGCGGTTCATATCTATCCGATCGATTTTGAAAACGCAACCAACAACACCTTTTGGTGTGTCAACCAATTTAGCATCGTAGGCAAAAACAAACGACGACCCGATATTATTATCTATATCAACGGAATTCCTTTGGTTCTTTTTGAACTCAAAAATTGGTTTGATGAAAATACTACCATAGCCGAGGCGTTTAACCAACTACAACATTATCAAAAAGACATTCCGCTGTTGTTTGAATACAATGCCTTAACCATTGTTAGCGACGGTAACGAAGCACAACACGGTATGTTTAACAGCAACGCCGAATGGTTTGCCGCTTGGAAAAGCATCGACGGTACAACCATTATTGAAGATGATTTTCAAATGCATACGTTGCTGCATGGATTGTTTGTGAAAGAACGATTGCTTAATTATATCAAAAACTTTATCTTTTTTGAAGACCATAATGGTACTTTAATCAAAAAAGGAGCTAAATACCATCAATATTTCGGGGTAAACTTTGCGGTGGAAGCCGCCAAAAAAGCCATTAAACCTTATGGTGATGGTCGCATCGGTGTCATTTGGCACACCCAAGGTAGTGGCAAAAGTATATCGATGGCCATCTATGCCGGAATTTTACGAAGCTTACCCGAATTGAAAAATCCAACCATAGTAGTGCAAGTGGACCGAAGTGATTTGGATTTTCAGTTGTATGAAAACTTTGTCTTGGCAAAAGATTTAGTGGGCGATGTGCAACATGCCGATTCAACAGATGATTTACGACGTTTACTTTCTACCGGAAGCGGTGGCGTTATATTTACCACCATTGAGAAATTCCGTTTAAAAGGCGGAACAGATAATCAACTGGGCGAAATTGAGCATCCGATACTTTCGGAACGGGAAAACATCATCGTAATGGCAGATGAAGCCCACAGAACCCAATATGGGTTGTTGGATGGCTTTGCGTCCAACCTCCGAAAAGCATTACCCAATGCGTCTTTTATTGGATTTACGGGAACACCAGTTGACAGTAAAGATGCCGATACACAAGCCGTTTTTGGCGAGACTATTCACATTTATGACATCAAACAAGCGGTGGATGATAAAGCCACTGTACCGATTTATTACGAACCCCGCTTGGCAAAACTCCATTTGTGGAACGAAAATATTGACGCCGAAGTAGATGCTATCACTGCAGATGTTGAAGATGACAGCAGTTTGAAATGGGCCGCTATTGAAGATGCCGCAGGTTCTGAAGAACGAGTAGCTAAAATAGCAAAAGACATCTTGCAACATTTTACCAACCGCACGGAAACCTTACCCGGAAAAGCGATGATTGTTTGTATGAGTCGCCGTAACAGTGTGAAAATGTTTGATGCGTTAAAAGCCTTGCCGGGTTGTCCGGAAATTGCGGTGGTAATGACCGGAAATATATCCACTGACCCCATCGCTTGGAATGAGCACCTGCGAACACAAGACGCAACGGAGGCTTTAAAAAAACGTTTCCGAAATCCGAAAGACCCTTTGGAAATTGTCATTGTTCGCGATATGTGGTTAACCGGATTTGATGCACCTTGTGTGCATACGATGTATGTAGATAAAATCATGCGAGGGCATAGTTTGATGCAAGCAATCACCCGAACCAATCGTGTTTTTAAAGACAAACCTTCGGGAGTGATTGTGGATTATATCGGTATTGGAGATCAATTAAAATCGGCAACCTCAAAATACACCGGCGGTGGCGGAAAAGGAAGACCTACGATTGATATCCAACAAGCATTGGAAATGTTTTACAACCAAGTCGCTATTTGTCAAAACTTATTACCTGAAGGAACCGAATATGAAAATTGGAAAGGTTTACGAGATAGTGATAAAATACTGTTGGTAAAAAAAGCTCTGAACAACATTATTAAAAATGATGAAACCTCCAACCAATTCATGTTGGAAGAAAAAAAACTGACCGGTTTACTATCGATTGTTAAATCGCAACCTGAAATACAGGAATACAGTGTCGATGTGTTGTTTATGCAACATTTATCAAAAGCCATCCGCAATGCCAAATCGGTAAAAAGCAGTAAAGGCAATCAGAAAGAACAAATCAAAGAGTTAATCAGTCGCAGTATTGAGTCGGATGACATTGTTGATGTATTTGCAATGGCAGGATTGGAGCGAGCCGATATTTCCATCTTAAATGAAGATTTTTTACTAGGAGCCAAACAAGAAAAAGACAGTATCGACATCAAAATTGCTTTGCTGCGTTCCATTTTGTTAGACGAAGTAAAATTGCGTTTGCACAAAAACATCAAAAAATATACTTCCTTGAAAGAAGAATTGGAAAAAGTAATTGAACGTTACCATACCAATGCTATTGATTCGTATACCACCATTGCCGAATTAATTGAACGAGCCAAACAATTACAGGAGGAAGACCACCGCACCAAGGAATTGGGACTTAGTGATGAGGAATTGGCTTTTTATGATATTCTTTCTTCCAAAAAAGAATTGATTAATGAGAGTGGCTTAATTCAAGACATCGTTCACGGTGTGGTCAATGCCGTCAAAAGCAATTTACAAATTGACTGGATGAAAAAAGAAGATGCCAAAGCCGCTATTCGACTAGCCGTAAAAAAAGAGCTGCGTGGTAAAGTCAGCATGGCAGACCTAAATAGTATTTTATTGGAAATTATGGAACAAGCGGAAGGACAATTTAGTGAATGGAGGGCTTAGTATGCAGGATGATTTTATAAAAGCAGAATTAAACAAGTATAAGCAAGTGCTTGAAGCACAAGTTGAGAAATTATCAATTCAACATCCAATAAAAATTGATGAACATTTTCTATTCAATAAAGAAAGTAAATCAACAGAAGAAAAGGCATCCATGATTGCCAAAAACAGATTGGAAAAGATCAAAAATAGTCCTGCATTGTATTGGATAACTTTTGAAAATAAGGAATATGATAAAGCTACGATTTATGATTTATATTGTAAAAAGGTTGAAAATAATTTACTTGAAGAATTTAAAACCGGAAAAGAATTTTATAGTGATAATGAATTAAAATGTAGACGAGTTTTTTCATCCTATAAATCAAAAAACGAGCAAGATTTTGGTACTCAAACATTGTATGTTGGTAAAGTAGAAAATAATTTATGGGGTCGCTTGGCGGTTCATTCCGGTTGGGGAACAAGCCCAAAAACAGCAGGTTTGCAACTGCGGTATTGGTATGATTTTCATTCCTTTGGAGACTTAACTTTTAATTACATCGTTTTTGATAATCAACTAAAATATTTTGTAGAGGTGTTGGAAAAAGAATTAAGAAATAAACTAAATCCTTTGCTGGGGAAAAAATAATTACAATGAAAAATACACTAGGCTTTCTCTGAAAACTCCTGTGACTATTAAACCAACAAAAAACAAAAGAGAATATGTATATAATTGATCGAGAAAAAAATAGAATAAGTAAAATAGATAAAATTAAGTTTTCAGATCTAGAATTTACAGAACGTTATCATTTACAAGAATGGATTGCAAATGACCCAACATCTCTTGGCGAAGACTTACTTATTATTCAAAAAGAATTTAGTGGTTTCAGTGAAACTAATGAAAGACTCGATTTACTGGCATTAGATAAATTTGGAAATTTGGTTGTAATTGAAAATAAACTCGATGACAGTGGAAAAGATGTTACCTGGCAAATAATAAAATATTGTTCTTATTGCTCAAGTTTATCTAAAAAAGACATTATAAAAATATATCAAGATTACCTTGGAAAAAGTGGTGTAGCAGAAGATAATATTTCGGAATTTTTTGATGGTAAAGATATAGAAGAAATAAATTTAAATACTGGGTTAACATCTCAAAGGTTAATATTGGTAGCAGCAAACTTTAGAAAAGAAGTAACCTCTTCTATTTTATGGCTATTAAATTTTAACATGCGTATTCAATGTTTTGAAGTAACTCCTTTTTCATTTGGTGACCAACTCCTGTTAACTTTTGAGCAAATTCTACCAATTAAAAGTAGCGAAAATTATGCTATAAGTATGGCGACAAAAGCTCAAGATGAAATAAAAGTACAAGAAACTACCAAGAACCGACACAACGTTAGACAAGAATTTTGGCAACAATTTATTACTGAAAATTATAAAAGAAATGGAATATTTAAAGATAACTCTCCAGCAAAAGAAAATTGGATTTGCAAGGGAATTGGATTGAGTGGCGTAAATTTAAATGTTGTTGTAAGTAATAAATATTGTAGATGTGAAATAACATTTAATACAGGTGATAAAGAAAACAATGAAAAACTATTTGATTTTGTATATAATTCAAAAGACAAAATTGAGACCATTTTTGGAGATTCCTTGACATGGGAAAGAATGGATGAAAATGTGACTTGTAGAATTAAATATCAAAAAGATGATTTATCATATTTTGAAAAGAATGATTGGAATGCTATAAATGATTTCTTGATCGAAAACTCTTTAAATATGGAAAAAGCTTTCTCTGAAGTATTGAAAAATTTAATAAAATATTCAAAGCAAAATAAATAATAAAATCAGCCGAAACCCTATACAACTATCCAAGTCTATTATTTAGCAAGGTAGTCAGTGTATTGCATGACCTTGTATAAAAAATAAAATTTATATGAAAAATGTGAAACGATACGGACTTAAGATATTTCCATAAAAAGCAGAAGCCAAACGATTGTTTGGCTTCTGTTCGACCGGGGACACCCCAATCCTTTTATCATTGATTTTGATTCTCAATTTGATAGTACAAAGATATTAAAATATTTTCTAATTACAAATAAACACTAATTGAAAGCTAACAATAGCTACTACTTTTAAAAAATAGAAACCCAATCTTAAAACTATTTTAATTTAAAAAGATACTCTTTTTAATTATTTAACCAATACTATCGTATCCATCAAACAACGTTTTTTGAAACACATTCCCATTAAACTTATTAATTAATTCTCTAATAAATTCGTAGTGCTTCACATATTGATTGGGGATCGGTAGTAAATGTATTTTTTTTCTATCAAGTAAATCCTTTTTTATTTTATCTGATTGAATGGTCTTTTTGTTTTGGTAATGTTCTCGGCCATTTAATTCAAAAACCACTTTTGGGATGTTGTTTTGATAAAGTACGCCATCAAATTCTTTTTTATTGACCAGTGGGTTGTTGCTTTCTTCCGGAAATAAAGCAGCTACCTTTATATTTCTCGCAAACTTGGCATCTTTTGAGGAACAAAAATGTTGCATGGTTATGTAGAATTCATCCTCAAACTTGGAATTGTTGGAGAAGCCTATGGTAAACTTATTGACGGTACTTTTCGCTATTTCAGTGGTTCCGTTTTTAGCGGCATATTCTATTAAGGCATACAAATCATCGTCTTTTCGGGATAAACTATCTATTGCTTTTTTGTCGGTGACCACAATTAAATTTTCTTTTGCTCTGGTAACACCCACATTGATTAATTGGCTGTTGTTTTTAATCCAGTCGTAGGTTCTAGGTGTTGTTTTCGTTGAAATAGCGGTGGATATGATGATGGTTTTATTTTCTTGTCCTTGTACTTTGTGTATTGTACCGCAACTTACTGAACTAGCTATCGCCCCTACTCCTTTTGCTTCAGCTAAATAATGATTGATAACCTCTTCCTGATTTCTAAATGGCGTCAGTATGAAAACATCTGTTAGGTTATTGTCTTTTATATACTTTACAATTTCCGTTGCTTCTTCTATCTGTGCATTTTTTTTCTTCTGATTGGCGTTATTTACTTCCAGCAATTTCAACGTACCGTTTGCTGTAATAGCGGTGAGGTTAAGTTTTTGTTCATAAAAACGCCTGTTAGAATAATCGATAATTTTCTTGCCACAGCGGTAATGGTAACTTAATAAAATTTCCCTTGAAATGCTGTCAATATTTTTATAAACGGACAGTATGGAGTTGTTGTAATAATCATACTCTTTACTGATATTGAATTGCTGCATTAATTTTTCGTTCTTGCTTTCTTCAAAAATGATGATGGGTTTTAGTTGGTTGGTATCCCCTATCAACACCATGTTTTTACATTTAGAAATCGGAATTAAGCTGGTTGGAATGTCGCATTGACCCGCTTCATCAATCGTCAACAAATCAAATTTAAATTTGTATCCCAATCGACGGCTTGAAATATTGGTTGTTAGTATGATTGGGAATACTTTGGTGAACTTTTCTAGGTTTTTGTCGCTTCCCATCCATGCATTGAACTCTTTTACTTGTTCGTCTTCGGACAGATAGAGTATTTCAATTAATTCATGGTAGTCTTTGCTTTTTAAGCGTTTGATGTATTTTAAGGATTCATAGTAGAAAAATTGAAGGAGCTTGTGATTGCCTTGTATGCTTTCAAAGATTCCTTTTACATTATCATCGGTAGTTTCGGGAATGGAATTTATTTTCTTTATCAGTTTCTCCTTTTCTTGTTCGAGTAGCCAATAGTTTCCTTTTTTCAACAGCTCATTTATAAATTCCAGATTTTGCTCTAAGTCCGTTCTTTCTTCGTAGTTGTGTAATTTATCCAGTAATTGTTGGTTTTTCTCTTTTGAGTTTTCTTTTAGATTGAGTAATAAGGACTCTTTTGGAACGTCTGTTGTTTCGAACTCATAGAGCTTTTTAATTGTTGCTAATGCCTCTAGGGTGCATTGTTTATTCCCAAGTCGAATAAAGGGTAACAAAATCTCTTTATCTCTATACTTTCCCAATACCAATTTATCTTTAATTCCATCGATTGGGATGTTGTTGTTAGACGTAATCAAAAGTGTTTTGTTGTTTGTCAAACAGTTGACTACGATATTTAAAATGGTTTGTGTTTTTCCTGTTCCTGGTGGTCCTTGAACGTAGGTAATGGGGTATTTTAACGCATTATAAATCGTACGAAGTTGGTCGATATTTACATTGTTGTCATAGAGCACGATGTGTGGTTCTTTTCTGTTTTTTCTGTCTAATAAGGACGTGTTTCTAAAGAATGCCTTCAAAGGAATTTGCATTTCATCGTTTTTGTGCTCCGAATTTATACCCTCGTAAATAGCCGTGATGTCTATTCGTGCATAGCCTAAAATGACCACTTCGGGTCGGGTGTTGGGTAACTCCCCTGATTTAAAATTATCCTGTAGCATTTCGATAGTGCCGGCTCGGTCATTCAAATAAGACTTTTCAAAATCTGCACTGCTTATATCCGTATAATAGGACAAGGTGTATTTTACATCTTTTACAAAAAAATTGGGGTTAAAATGCGTTTTTTCACTGATTTGAATGGTTCTTTTTACGGGGTCGTAGGTTAATTCCCTGTACGCTACCACAAATTTTCCTTTGGATTCTAAATCAATTGAAAATTCACATAGAGCGAGTTTGTAATCGTGGAATTTGCTGTACTCATTTTGATATATCTCCTTGATCATGTGCCGTTGTTGCTCTAAGGATAGCTGGTACGGGTTCTGCTTGACCAACTCTGTTACATCAATTTCAGGAATTAAATGGGATCTATGAAGAAAGGGGTCTTTATTGGCTTTGTAGCATTCTAAGTAGTAGTTTACTATGTTGTTGTCGTATTGGTCAAATTCGTAGTGTTGTAAACTTTCATCCTCTTCTATTTTTTTTATCAGTTTATCCGGAACATCGTAATGGGAGAACTTTAGTAGTTCCGCCGTTTGGATTGCAGAAATGGAAATGGGCGTGTTTAGTATGGGCTCGTCTTTCATGACGTTGAACATGTCGACTACTATTTTGTCATTAGCGGTAATGTCCGTAATGCAAATCCAAAAAGGTTTTATCTCCCCTTGCTTGTTTTTGTAGTGGATGCTTAGGTATTTACCTTCTCTAATGGCGGCTCCTATACTTGCTGTAATTTTTTTGTTGCTCATTTGAATTGGTTTGCGAGGGGTTTGGGTGGCTTATAGAGAGGAATATCAAATATACGAGATTATCTTTGAATTTGAACCCTCGAAGGGTGTTGAACCCTTCGAGGGTGGAGATGCTGAAACAAGTTCAGCAGGACAGAGAGGGAGTTAATTGGGCTTATTTTACTATTTCAATCAAATAAACAATTCCGAATATCCAACCCACATAGCATATCGTGTAAGTCAGCGAGTAAACAAATGAAATTCCGATATCCCCTTTTGTGTCCTTTGATTTGCTAAAAACCATTTTTAACGCTCTAAAGAAAACCCAATACATCATTGCTAAAATTATAAAAAGCGAAAACCAAAAAACAGCTTCCAAAACGATTAGCAAAATTAGAATCAAAATAGTCATTCCAATCCAGAGTAAAATTGATAAAACCAGTCCTCCAATTCCATCTCCAACTGAAATACTTGGTGTGTCAAAAGTAGGTGTTGCATTTGCCATTACCTCTCCCCTTTTAAAATTACGATATTTTGGAAAATTGTCAATTAGTCCAATTCCGTAATAAAGTCCGTAAGTCATAAAAAGAAATAATGCAGTAGCAATAATTCCGAGAGACAAATAAAGGTTTGATGTCAGACTTCGGTTGTAATTAATACCGGACAGGTAAACAGTCAGTATTGTAATTCCGATTACGAGTAATGAAACAATGAAAACGGATTTTCCTTTTAAATAATACTGTTTACTTTTCAATTCAGAGGTTTTTGTTAGTTTGATGATAACTTATAAATATATTCAAAAATATAGAACTCTTTTAACACATCCCAAGGTTGGTTTTTCCATTTCATTCTAATTCTACCAAATTTCTCTCGGTTGGTCGGTTTTCGTTCACCCTCGAAGGTTTCTCCCACCCTCGAAGGGTTTTGAACCCTTCGAGGGTGGGAGAACTTCTTCGAATCGAAAAAAATTTCTTTGAAAAGTTCAGAATCTTTATTAGTTTTGATTTGTTAATCTAAAAAG
Source organism: Flavobacterium sp. UBA6135 (assembly GCF_002428305.1). Classification (GTDB taxonomy): domain Bacteria; phylum Bacteroidota; class Bacteroidia; order Flavobacteriales; family Flavobacteriaceae; genus Flavobacterium. The sequence goes on from NZ_DIVJ01000035.1 coordinate 10,129, forward strand.
TTTCCAAAACTTTTAAGTAATTAACAATTATCTATACGCCAAACAAAACTAATTATGGAAGTAAAAACACCTTTACTCCACGGACATTATTATCACATCTATAACCGTGGAAACAACAGCTCTCCCATTTTCTTTGAAAATGAAAACTATTACCATTTTCTTCGCTTGTATGCCAAGTATATCGACCCCATCGCAGAAACGTATGCCTGGTGTTTACTGAAAAATCACTTTCACATTTTGGTCAGAATCAAAGAAAAAAATGAAATTATTGAAAGTGATTTGACTTACAATACTACTGCAAAACCAAAGACAATTGAACCGTATCGGCAGTTTTCGCATTTGTTTAATGCCTATACGCAGTCCATAAACAAACGCCACCAACGCACGGGTAGCTTATTTGAAAACAAATTTGAACGAAAAATGGTCACTTCTGAAAACTATTTTCAACAATTGATTTTTTACATTCACAACAATCCTGTTCATCATGGTTTGGTAAAACAAATGAGTTTGTATCCCTGGTCCTCCTTTGAATCCATGCTTTCCCAAAAACCCACCATGCTGAAAAGAGAGGAGGTTATGGAACTGTTTGGTGATAGAGAACATTTTATTGACTATCACAATCAGGAACAAACTGAGGATGGGATTTTGGATTTGATTATCGAATGACTTGAAGGGGGTAACCCTCGAAGGGTTTAAAACCCTTCGAGGGTTGAGGGTTTAGCCTAATTTATTGATGTAACTGCTGTATAAATCTTTGAATTGATAACCCTCTGCTACTCTATCTTTGCTTAGTTTATTGTATTCAACTAATCCCCAAAGCAGTAACTCTTTCAGGAAATACTTGTCTTCTTTGGAAAACTCAGGTTGGTATTTTTGAATGAGGTCTTCTAAGGGTTGAATGACATCCAATTGCTTTTGGTAGGTTTCGTCTGTTGCTTCATCTATAAATTTTTATAGTCTAAGTACTTATCAAATTCCTCATCATTCATCTTGAACAGAATCTTAGAATATTCCCTTGAATTAAAAATTCCAATCTCCAAAGTGTGCACTGTGCTCTGCGAATGTCTCTGACTCGGCTTTTTTATTCATCGTTTGTTAGTTTTTATCATTATGGTTTGCTCTGGAAATTACTTTAACATGTTCTTTTTCAAAAACAAATTGTCCATTGACGTATTTAAGTTGCCCTTGTCTTATTGTGTCATTATCAATCCCTTGAGAATAAGCATAATTATTCCCATAATGATAAGTAAGTAATTTTTTGTCTGCGTTATACTTTATATAAGGACTTTCATCCATTTCAACGCCATTTTCTTGGCAAAAACCAAAATACGTTTCTTGTTTTGATGTACCAATGGCATGGGTTATCATAGCATCCGAAGAAAACGAAATGAGATGTGCTCTTTCGCAGTAAACAGTCAGTACAGATGCCGGTCTTCTCCCACTTTTATCTATAATCAAGTAGTTATGATCCGGAAGTTTGTAGATAGTGTCAATGGTTGTAAAATCAACTTCTTCACTATTTTCTTTACCTGTAAGGTTGTAATGAATCCAAGATTTCCATTCTGAATTACAATAAGCACCGCATCCTTCAATTTCTATTGTAAAAATTTTAAAAGAATGGTCCGGTGCATAAAAAACCTTACTGTTTGCAATGCTAATTCTACTTTCATATAGAACACTGTCTATTTGTTCTGTTGTCAATGCCTCGGCATCTTCAACATAGTCTTTTAGTATTTCGTATTTATATTTTGCTAAAAGTAAAGAGTCTGATGGATTCGTAGAAGATGTATTGTCTTGAAAAATGGGAACTGATGTTGAGGAACATTTCAAAAGAGTAACGGCAAGTGTCAAAATGAATATTTTCAAAGATGTTGTCATGGTTTACGGGTCTGTTTTTGTGTCTATGTCTTTTTCATTGCTCTTTAAGCTTGTGACTAACGGCAGTTCATCAAAAAAACCGCGATTAGAGGTGTGCATACTGCTTAGCTTGCGTACACTCGGTGGTGTAAAAGGCTCTCCTTGTCAGTTTCTGGCAGGGCAGTCTTCCCGCCTATAGCCAGTACTTCTGTTAGTAACCTTCAAATTTGATAGTGTCAATTTCTGTTTTACTTGTTTTCCCATTAACAATTTTTTTGTAAGTTGTTTGAAGTAAACTTGCTGTATCTCCGGCAATTACTTCCCGAGTTGTAATTTCAGTAAATTTTATTTCCCCGTTTTTATCGAAATGATGAACCCGACTTGAGTTCCAACCTACACCCATTTTCCAATAAGTGGAAACCGTTTTGTCTGTTTCGTTTATTTCAAATTCGCCACCCGATAATTCATCTGATAATTCAAATATATTTTTCTTTTTGTTGAACAAATAAACATTAAACGCACTGCCCCCACTTCCTGAACCTGTCCTGTTATAAACAATGAAATCTTTAAGTCCGTCAAAATTAGCGTCTTTAAATTCTCCGTTAAAGTCAAAATTCTTTTTATCAATTGAATTAAAAAGGGCTAAATCGAAATAGTCTTCATTTAACAATAAAACTTTGTTTGTGCTATGATTTTTTAATCTGTTTATTCCATTCCCACCTGTAGCACCTTCGTAAACGGTCAATTCAAATTCCCAAAAACACTTGATTCCATTTATTAAAAATGGTTCACTAACCTTGACGAGCGTAGCTGATTTATCCCAATTTATTTCTGTCTTTTTGTATTCAGGTACTTTTTGGACAAGTGTATCTGTTATGATGTTTTCTTTATCAATAGTATTTTGATCCGAAACTGTATTGTCTTTAGCATTTTGACAACTTAAAACAATCAGAATCAAAAACGATACGTAAATTAGGTTTTTCATTATTTTTTAATTTCTGTTCTTTGCCAATGTATAGAATCTTTTAAACCCTTTTTTGTTTCTTCATTCATCTCGTAGCGAGAAATAAAGCGACCCTGACACAACTAAAAAACATCGTTTAGAAAGTTGTTTATATTGCTGTGAATTGCGTCATAAATATAGTGATTACTAAACAAATAACTTGTACAACTTTCAAGCCGTATGGGAGTCAGGCAAGCCCTTAGTTTTTTGTTGTAAGACGTTTAAAGTCTGTAAATTAGCCGGCATTAAGCAAAATAGTGGTTAGCACCGGTTTTCTCTAGCCTTCAACTATGCGAAATACTACAGGGACAGTAAAATTAAACTTACAGCAGTCTACTCTTTTCTCCATAATGTCCTTTCCGAGAGCTGTAACAATGGCAATCTCGTCTAAACCATAACCTAGGCCCTTCACTACTTTAATATTTGTCACACTACATTTTTCTGAAACATTAAAAGATACCAGTACGCTTCCTTGGATATTGTTTAGCAATGCTGTTTTGGGATATTCAAAGTCATTCGAGTAACGTTTTAAACTAAATAAACAAAATCCGGAGGCAGTATCAACGTCAAAACTATAGTCAAAATTGAAAGCTATCTCTTTTTTCGGACTTATTTGTCCAAATGACGGGTTGAAACCGGTAAGTAGCATGGCCATGACTAATAAGGTTGAATGTTTCATAGATGATGTCAAAAATTGGTGCTAAAGTTCTGATGCTTGCTTTCAGTGGTGTTGCACCAACACCAAGCCATTACAAATATATCAAAACATTCCGTTAAGCACCTGATTTTCACATAGGAAAATCCGGAAGAAGCCATTGTAGCAAACCGCGGTTTGTAATTGGCGTTTATACTATGTTTAACCCGTTGGGTGTAATTAAATTTTCAAATAATTTTACCACTAATTTACTTCGTCTGTTCGCTACGCTCGGGCCACCAATTTTTTTGACTAATTATTCGATTAAATTCGAATTTTCATCAAAGATGAACAAATTATTGCATTTACTAAATTTATAATTTGTGAATTCGTGGCAAAAATATCCAGAATACTATTGAATTAAATAATTACACCCAACGGGTTATGTTTATCTTTCTTTTAGATTTTTTTTACAAAGTTTATTAAGTCATTTAATAGATTACTTTTTGTTTCACTTAAACTTTTTTCCGTTTCTAAAATTTCCAATTCCCTTTTTGGTATTAAGAAATTTCCATTATCTATTGTTACTAAAGAAATAAAAAAATAGTTTATAGAAAATATTTTTAAAAAAATGAGTGCCTTCGAAATGAAATTGAGGCTCTTTTTTGATTTTTTTTCAAGATAACATTTCCTTGAGAAAAAAATTAAAAGAAGTATATTAAAAAAAAGTATAATGTATACATTATCTCGACTTTGTTTTAGAATAAAGAGTTGAAATAAAAAGAATACAAATGATAAAATAAATGAATATAAAAAATAATAACTTCCCCATTTTAATTCTGCTTCACATTTTTCTTTTATTTCTTCTATTTCCATCTGTATAATCTATCTTTTTTTTAAACTTTACTATTGAAGATGTTTTTGTAACATACTTGTTGCTAACTCTTAAACATCACCAAATATATACAACTTTTTCACCACTTCCCAAAACAACCCAACAGTTTTCTTATCTTGTGGTTCCACGAAGTCCCCCGCTATTGCCACATATACGCTGTTTTGGGTTGCCATTTTCACATCCATTTTTATATTAAAATTGAAATTGTCCACACGATATAAAACCATACAAAGCCTATCCAACTGATTTTATGGATTTTCTTCAGTGTAAGCCAGTCATACACAAACAGAGAAATAAACAGTCCATTCCATACAATGGCAATAAATGCTTCGACATTATCAATATGTAGATTTCCACTTACTCTACTCAATATAGGTTCGAGAATCAGCAAAGAAGCCATGTAAATAAACCGTTTGTGTTTGGTTCCGTTTTGTCTGTTTAGATAACCGAGCACCACTAAAACTGCAAAACTCAGCATAAAAAATCGATTAGCTTTTGCGAAATATGGCATTGAATCCAATCCTTTATAAACTGTAATGAATACATATACAGTACTTAGAAATACTCCGATGGCTACCAACATTCCGGCAATCCCCCATTTCATATGAGCTTTGTAATCTCCTTTTCGAATAAAATTGGATTGGAAAACGAATATGATGAACCAAGCAAACATAAACAGTCCGTGGATAATGAATTTTGGGTCGCTGTTGCTTTCTTGACCTACATCAGTAATCAAGTTGTCAGAAAAGGCAATCAGAGATAATAAGAGTAATAAGATGCTGACAATAGAGAAGTAATGTTTTTTCATTTTGCTCAGTTTTTATGGTTGCTCACAACGTTTCGGGCTTTGCGTACGGGCGGGTTTCGGAGCACAAAACTGTCAGCCGAGCACAAACTGTGATAGAAGCACAAAGCTTGATTTAACCACTGAACCGCCACTTTTGGGTAGGTGCTATTATGGTGCGTTTTTCTATTCATTTTCAAGTCGTTGCAATAAGTTTTTCAAGTCTGAAAAAGGTGCTGAATCGTCAGTTTCCCATTCTTTCTTGATATTAATTCTGTTCTTAACTGCTTCAATACTATGTGGTCTGCTGTCCTTTAAGATTCTAAAAATTTCGGGAATGTCTGGATAGTCCGTTGGGTCGTAATACATCCATACATTTATTAAAAGGTCTAAATCGTCTTTGTCTATTACAGTTGTTAGTGTTTTCAGACTTTTGGTCATTAAGTCTTTGTCGGCTTGTGAATCGGTAGATTCTTGATACTGTATATAATCTTCAAAAACATATCGAATATTCTTAATGTGGTTAACATTCAATTCGTTCCATACCGTCTCAATAAGCTTACTGTCGCCCAAGTCAAAGCTGTAATCGTTGTTTTCCTTTATGTATTTTCCGTTTATTCTAAAACTTCTTTTAGTTCCGTCCTTGAAATGAACGTCAATAAAATAAAGTGAAATTGATTTTCTTAGTCCATTTGACTTTGAACTATTAAATTTCTCAACAAATAGTTTCTTTTGGTCGTATGTCAGGCGTTTTGTATGGTTCTTTAATGTGTCGGATTGTCCAACTGTGTTTTTTATTTCAATAAAGTCAACTGTTTCAATTTCGATAATTATTTTCTCAAAATTCGATTTAGACTTTGTCTGTCCACAAGCTGTAAAAGTTGTCGAAATGATAAGGGTCAATGTGAATGTTAGTTGTCTCATTGTCGGCTTTTTAAAATGCACCATAACGGTTTGCAGCTACAAGAAGTTGGCGATTTCGGAGACGAAAGTTGTCTGCCAGCACCAAACTTGATACGAAGCACAAAGCTTCATTTAACCACTGAACCGCCAATTTCTTGTAGGTGCTTAGCGGTTCGGCTTTCTTGCTGTTTAAATAGTTTCATTTGTTTTTTTAAGTCGTCTGCGTTCTAATAAATATGTCGTCAACAAGTAAGCAATAGCAGTTGTCAAACTTATTATAAAATACTTGTCGTATGTAAGTTGATTGAAAGGCAATCGTATAATTCCGTCATCACAAGCGGTGCATTCTAAAATAAGTCGTTTGCTGTCCAATGCTGTTATTGAAATTGTCATAGCAAAGAATATAAAAACTGTCACGCAGGTTCTTTTTAGCCTGTTAGGTCGAGATGAAAACCTTAATAACAAAAATGTCCACGAAGTGAAAAGTCCAAAGGAAATAACAAAAATGTCGCTTGCAAACAAGTGAAAGTTTTTGCCAATAAATTGAATGTTGTCACCGTTAAAAAACTTGAATGAAAACCTAACAAGTTGTCGGTAATAGTCCTCAAATAAAAATGCAAACACAATTCCCGCAAGTAGAAGTCCTACTAACGTCAAAATGGTTTTGTAATTATTTTTTATTGTCGTCCACATTTATTTGTCTGTTGTGTTGTCGTCTTTTAAGCTGACCGCTAACTAGTAAATATCATCAAATATATACAACTTTTTTAACACCTCCTAAAACACCCCATGCGTTTTCTTATCCTCATTAGTAACAAATAATCCAAAAAGTAAAAAGTGTAAAATCAAAAAACTAAAAAATTAAGAGAACTAAAAATCAAAAACTAAAAAAACGAAAAGAATCAATAGACTAAAATAATTAAAAAATCAATAATCGCCTCGGAAGTACACACAAAACCCCACCCACTCCCAAATCACCACCCATAGTTACAATTCCTAAAACACAATTCCCATTTGCGAGCGTGTAAATCTCGTTTGCTAAAGTGTAAATGCCATTTGCAAAGGTGTAAATCCCTTTAGTCTTCGAAGGTTACTAAAAATTTGCTTTCTTTGTATGAATCAATCCATTAAAAACAGCATCCATCATGCGTTACGTCATCGCCTTCTTCCTCCCCTGGCTATCTTTGATGCTTCAAGGTAAAATTTTGTCAGGTATCATCTGTTTGATTTTACAAATCACCATCATCGGTTGGGTTCCTGCCGTCATTTGGGCTTTTACCGCCTTAAATCGCATGTATGCCGACAGAAGAACAAACAAGATTATTAAAGAGATGAAAGCTAGTAAGGGGTAGCTAGTCATTTTTGTTACCCATTTAATTCCTTACTTTTAGCACCTAAAACAAAACAACCCATGATACGACTACTCTATCTTCATTTACTCTTACTGGTTCTCCCAGTTCAAGGCCAAACCGATTTTTCAAAAGGCACCTACACCACACTCGATGGTGTTGCTACGGACGCCTATATCGCCTCCCGCAACTGGAACCAACCGTTTGAAAGCATTCAAGTAAAAACCAATTTGAACGATAGCCCCATAACCATTGCAACCGAGCAATTGCAAAAATTGTTCGTTTCCCCCGAGCATCAATTTGTTCGCCAAAAGATATGGAAAGCCCCGGTTTGGGTACCCGATCACACGGAATTAAATTATACTAAAAATGAAGTCGTCTTTTTGAAACTCGTAGGTTATGGCAAAGTCAGTCTCTATACCTATTATGAAGGCACATCACAACGAATCGTATACAAAGCCAAGACCAATCGCTTTATGGAATTTGTACCGCCAAATGGAACCGCTACCAAAACCGGAAAGCCTTTGGATTATAAAGACCAGATAAAAGCAGATTTTAACAGCTCCCTGTATCAGGAAAGCGATTTGAAACAACTCACCTATTCTCTACTAACCATTACCGAATTCGTTAGAAATTATAACAGTTACATCATGGATGATATCCAAGTGGCCCATTCTGAAGTGGTTCGTGCTGTAACCGTTCCAAGAGAGGATCATGACGAAGAAGCCAACTTTGAAGTGCCTTTTGTCGTGTTAGAAAAAAGTCCGGTGTATCCCGGTTGTGAAAAACTGGCCACTGAAGAAGAAGTCAGAATCTGTTTTAGCACCCAATTGGAAGCTCTTTTTGACAAGCACTTTAAATATCCGAAAGAAGCAGCTCCGGAAGATAAAGACAAAAAAATGTTTCTGCAGTTTCTCATTGAGAAAGACGGTACTATTCAAATGAAAGCAATGCGGGTTGCCCATCCGTCTATTGAAGTGGAATTGCAACGTGTATTTGGGAAAATGCAAAAAGTAAAACCCGGCATGATGCGGAATAAAGCAGTTACGGTGAATTATATGCAGGTGTTTAAGGTGAAGGAGAAAAAGTAGGTTGAGCAGCTGAAACAAGTTCAGCATGACAGGTGGTGCTTAAGTGCAACAAGACCGAGTTTGGGTTCAGCAGGACGGGGTAATGAACCTCATCTTGATAAGGTTGAAATCCTGTACTCTTCCCATAACAAAAGGTTGCGACAAACAACCAATTTCATATAAAAATTACCAAAAAAGAAAGTTTATGATAATTATCATTTACGCTTTCAATATAATTAAAGATATTTACATCTTTAATTGTTTCTTACTATGCAAATCGATTTGGATTTACTCTTCACTTGGGGGGCTGTAGCAAAAAAATACAAAAAAAATGACATCATTTTCTATGAAGATGACAGGGCTCTATTTTACTATCAAATCCTGGAAGGCTCCGTTAGGATGTACAATTCAAATGATGAGGGCAAAGAATTTACCCAAGGTGTTTTTTGTGAAGGTCGTAGTTTTGGAGAACCGCCTTTATTTATCAATGAAGTATATCCCACCACTGCAGTAGCCTCACAAGACAGTGTAATAATTAAACTGTCAAAAGATAAATTGATGCGTATTTTAGAAGAGTATCCTACAGTGAAATTAGCATTTTTGGAATTGATGGCAAAACGCATTTATGACAAAACCATTTCGACCAAACAAATTATCAATCAAAAGCCGGAACATCGCATTAAATCCTTTTTAGAAAACTATAAAAAGCAAAACCAATTTTGTGTTGATGATAAAACGTACATTCCTTATACAAGGCAAGAAATTGCAGACTTTACCGGTTTACGGGTTGAAACGGTTATTCGCACACTTTCAGAAATGAATAAATCCAATAAGGTACGTATTGATAAACATAAATTATTTTTTTGATGAAGTCCCTCTCGCTACTCCAATGGATAAAAATCACACTTTTCAGCTTATTTCTAGTGGCTCTCATGGGGCTTTTAATGCGGTATAAGATTGCTTTTGAATTGCCCTTTTTAGCTCAAAAGAACCTACAGCATGCCCACTCTCATTTTGCTTTTTCAGGATGGGTCACACAGCTCTTGATGGTTTTAATGGTTCGCTATTTATCGCAATACACCTCGGAAACAAAAATCAAAAAATACAACCACCTCTTTTGGGTCAACATTATTGTAGCCTACAGCATGCTCATTAGTTTTGTCATTCAAGGATATGGCTTTGTTTCTATTTTGTTTTCAACCCTCAGTATTTTTGTATTTGTCTGGTTTGCCTTTTGGTTTTATAAGGACGCTAAAGAAATTCCCTCCCATTCTTTAAGTAAAAAATGGTTTTTGCTATCCCTGTTTTTTGGGGTGCTTTCTTCCCTAGGCACCTTTGCTTTAGCGTATATGATGGCTACAAAAAATGTACCCCAAGATTGGTATTTGTCTTCTATTTATTTCTATTTGCATTTTCAGTACAACGGCTGGTTTTGGTTTGCCTGCACCGGATTGTTTGTGAGTTTATTACAACCCACCCTGAAATTGACCCGAGATAATACCTTTGCATATCGCCTTTTTGCTTGGAGTTGCCTTCCCGCCTATTTGTTGTCGGTTTTGTGGATGCAATTACCTGTTTGGGTGTATGGATTAGCTGTACTTGCGGCACTTGTACAAGTGTACGCCTGGTGGAAACTGGCATGGGCATCACTTGCTGTGTTCAAAACCAATCCCACCATCACCCCATTTTTAAAAATAGTATTTCAAGGAATTGCTTTTTGTGTCACACTCAAACTACTCTTGCAGTTGGGTTCCGTTTTTCCTGTGGTAAGCCAATTGGCATTTGGCTTTAGACCGATTGTAATTGCCTATATGCATTTGGTTTTATTGGCCATCATTTCCGGTTTTTTATTGGCTTATCTCTATACGAATCATTTGGTATATCGCTCTGTTAAAACTCAATTCTTCTTATTCCTATTTACTATCGGTATTTTTTTAAACGAATTACTATTGGCACTTCAAGGTATTTTTTCTTTTGCTTATGTATTAATTCCGTATGCCAATGAGCTGCTTTTTGTAGTGGCTATTATTTTAGTAACCGGTATATTAGGGATTGTATATTTTAATCATAAAAAATATTGAAAAAGGCATTTCTTATGATTACACTCATAAAATAGTTTTTACAAAACAAGGAACTTTGATTCTGAAATTTTAAAGCACCCTAATTATGAAAAAAACAATTCAACTTCTCGTTTTAGCCGGTTGCATACTGGTGTTAAGTTGCAAGCAAAACAATGAAACTCCTCCAGCTGCCACATCAGAAAACGGTGTGGATTTAAGTGTTGGACAAGAAGGAGTTGTAGATGAAACGTCCAATCCGAATATTGTTCAAGTTGCCTCGGGCAGTAAAGATCACACCACCTTGGTTGCCGCTGTTAAAGCTGCAGGATTAGTCACTTCTTTGAGCAATGCAGGACCTTTTACCGTTTTTGCCCCTACTAATGCCGCTTTTGATCAACTTCCGGCAGGCACTGTTGAAGGTTTACTTAAACCCGAGAAAAAAGGCGATTTAGAAAATATTTTAGGGTACCACACCTATGTTGGTTCCCTAAAAACAGAATACATGCAAGACGGCCAAGAGTTTGATATGGTTTTTGGAGGAAAAGTTACCATTACAAAAGAGGGAGATAAAACGTTTGTTAATGGTTCAGAAATTGTAGCCAGCATCCCTACATCAAATGGCATTATCCATGTGATTGGAGCGGTTTTACTGCCTAAATAAAAGTATTTTTTGTTTTAATTATTAATTCGGAAAAAGCGTGAACGGTCGTATTCACGCTTTTTCTATTACTGCCATTTATAATTTTGTTAAATATGAATGAACATGATTAAAATCATATGTTACTCTTTATACAAAAAGCATCTTTGCGACTTTATACTAAAACACCATTTAATGACAACCCAACTTTCTACACATACGTTTCACATCCCTGTAATGGGATTAGCCTTTACTATTGACAGTCCGATTCGCGTAGCACAATATGGCATCGATTCGGTTATTTCCATAGCAGATGATGAATTAATTGAAAAAATGAATGCCTTTTATGCTGAAAAATTCCAACTCCCTTATCAGGAGATTTCAAAAAAAATGCAGGATTACAGGGCCAAAAGAATCACCTCCTATTTGAATTTGGTCGATTTAGTTGTAAAAGAAAAATTTGAACATTACAAAACAGAGTTAGCTCACAGCAAAGCTAAATTGGATCATTTTATGGCAATGCTCCCCACCAAATCAGAATTAAAAACCAAATTAACTACCTTTTTATCTGAGGGTGTCTTCTGCCCCACCCAAATAAAAAGCTTTTTAGAAAAAAATCTCTCGCCGGGAAGCATTGATGTCAATATTATGACCAAATTGGATAAAGATAATTTTGATGGAAAGGAACAATTGCCGGTTGAATTTAATGATGCCCACGCGGCTTTACGTGGGTTTGCCAACAGCACTGTTGCCTCTTCACTTGTTCTTTCTGCCGGAATGAATCCGCGGTTATTTAGTTATATGGAACAGTTTGATGTGTTTATTCCCTCAACGGAAGGAAAACGGAACAAAAAAATCACCTTAAAAGTGAGTGATTATCGCTCGGCTTTAATCCAAGGCAATTTATTGGCAAAAAAAGGAATCTGGGTTTCTGAATACCGAATAGAATCGGGATTAAATTGTGGCGGACATGCTTTTGCTACAGACGGCTTTTTGCTGGGTCCGATTTTAGAAGAATTCAAACAGAAGAAAACAGAATTACTACAATCTACTACCGATTTGCTCAACAAAGCTCTGTTGACCAAAGGCAAAGCGGTACCGGAACAACCTTTACCCTTAAAAATCACAGTGCAAGGAGGCGTTGGAACAGCCGAAGAGCATCAGTTTTTATTGGATTATTACGAGGTAGATTCCGTAGGTTGGGGTTCTCCCTTTTTATTGGTTCCCGAGGCCACCTCTTTAGATCAAGAAACCCGTGATTTGTTGGCAAATGCCAAAGAAGCCGATTTCTATTTAAGCAACATATCGCCTTTGGGAGTTCCGTTTAACACCTTAAAAGGAACTACCAACGACTTTTTTAAAACGCAACGTATCCAGGCAGCAAAAGCCGGGAGTTCGTGTCCTAAAAAGTTTTTGGCCTTGAGTAAGGAGTACGATCCAACGGGAAGTTGCACGGCTTCAAAAAAATACCAAGATATCAAATTAGCATTGTTGCAGGAACGTAAGAATGAAATCTCTGGCGAGCAATTTGAAAAAGAATTCCATCAAATTACCGAAAAATCGTGTCTATGTGTTGGTTTGGCCAATTCCAGTTATCTGGAAATGGACATTCCTATAAAAGGTCAGTCACAAGGCGTTGTGGTGTGTCCGGGGCCCAATTTAGCCTATTTTGACAAGGAAGTTTCGCTGCTTCAAATGGTGCAACACATTTACGGCACCACCAACGATTTAGTAGCCGCCAACCGTCCCCACTTTTTCATCAAAGAATTGTCGTTATATGTTGCTTATTATAATAAAGAAATTGCCGTTTTAGAAGCAGCGTCTGCTCAACAATTAAAAAAAGCAAATCAGTTCAGAATGAATTTATTGGATGGTATTCTTTACTATAAAAAGATGTTTGAAAGCACCCCTTACTTTAAAGCGATGCAAACTGCTATTTCTGAAGCATTAGACCGTTTTGAAACGGAATTGAAACTGGAACAAGAAGTAGTCTATTAGAGGATTATCGTTTTAGAAACGATTCCCCCGATTTTAAACCCAGTGCTAATTCTTCCAAATTGGTTGTTTCCAGCATTTGTCGCAAGTCATTGCGAATGGACATGAATTTGTCATGCAAGGGGCACGGATGCTTGGCATTGCATCTTTCCATGCCTAATCCGCAACCATTAAAGACAGCATCCCCATCAATCGCTTGAACGATATGGGCTAATTTTACCTTTGAAACGAACATTTTAGGAATAAAAAAACCACCATTCACACCTCTGACGGACTGAATGATACTCTCTTTTGCCAATTTTTGAAGGATTTTTGCGGTAAAAGCTTCCGGGGAATCGATTTCCTTGGCAATGTCAACAAATCCTACTTTCACATCTTGAAGTGAATTGGTAGCAATAAAAATTGCTGCCTTAATTGCATATTCACATGATTTTGAAAACATAGCTTTGTTTTTTTGTGCAATATTAACTATTTAACAGCAAATAATTTGAACAAATATAATTATTGAAAATAATAAAAAAAGTCTTCCAAGTACATTTTCAAATCAGCGGTATTTTTGATGGTAACCTCCTCTTCAAGATTATCAATTCTTGTTTTTAACGGAAGTAGGTAATTGTGTAGTTGGTCATGGGCTTCACCGGTCATCGTGCATTTTTTAAAAATCATTGCAAATTCGGCTTTTAAATCAGCAATTAACTTTTCAGCATCGCCATTCTGAATAGTAAAATCATCCATTAGGTGTTGCATGTTTTTAATACCTTGTACCGTTGCGTCATTAGCTTCCCACAACCTACCGTTATTTAGAGTGACAGGCGGGAATTGAAAATCGTCTTCTTGTGCTACTTCCGGTTTTTCAGTGTTTTCCGGTTGTTTTTCTTTTTGTTGACACGATAACAATCCTACTAAACCTAGCATTATTAACCATTTATAACTTGTTTTCATGTTGTTTACATTTTTTAAATTGAAAAATGACTGCCTTAAAAAGGCAGCCAAATTTCGTATCTTGGCATTGGATTTTGTTATTGCAATTGCGATTGAAGTGCTATAGCTTTTGGAAACAAAATGTTATTCTCCAAATGGATATGCTTGTGCAAATCTTGCTCAAACTCTTTCAACAGTTGAAAGGTTACTCTGTAAGTTGTACAAGCATCTTCGGGAGGTGCGAATCCATCTGTGAGCGTAGCTATAGTAGCAAAACGATCTCCTTCTACAGTATGTTCGTCTTTCATCATAGCAATTGGATTTTCAACCGTGCCAAAATGGGGTTGTTCAATGGTTAGCTTTTCATTTTGGGCTTTTACCATTTTTTGAATAAAAGGAAAAAGGATCAATTCCTCTTTTTTCATGTGTTGTGTTAAATCGCCGGCAGAGGATCGAAATAAATCATAAATATCATGCAATTCCGGATGGCGACCACCATGCACTTTACATAATTTTTCTAAAAATTGAAGCAGTACCGGAATCTGTTCTTCCACATAGCGATGGTGTGTTTTTTCAATGTAAGAAATCAACAAATCCAATGGCCATGTTTTAAAATCTATTGCATTATCCAATGGTTTCTGCATCACGGTATCCAATTCATTTTGAATCTGTTCCTTTGAGAAACCTTTTTTCTCACAGGCTTCCTGAAGGGTTCTATGTCCCTTACAACAAAAATCAATACCATGTTTTCCAAAAACGGATGCGGCTCTGTAATCTTGGGCTACCATTTCTCCTATAGTAGTTTCGGGTGTCATTGTAATCATAACTTTAAGTTTAATAATGATACAATAGTACGGTGAAACTTTACCTTATAGTATGACCCTAATCATAAAGGTGTTTATTTGTGATTCTTTTAATTAATTTAAAGCTTGTTTTTCTTGCAATGGTAGTTTTTTATAGTTGTATATAGCAAAAAAAGTAATGATTAAAAGCACAAAAACAGTATAATACACCC
This sequence comes from Flavobacterium sp. UBA6135, assembly GCF_002428305.1. Lineage (GTDB taxonomy): Bacteria > Bacteroidota > Bacteroidia > Flavobacteriales > Flavobacteriaceae > Flavobacterium. Next base: position 25,252 of record NZ_DIVJ01000035.1, read on the forward strand.
AAGTGGGAACCGGAACCGGATCTCCTTTGGCATAGGAATGCAAACCCGACAAATAGTAATTCACACCAAAAGAAGTCATCACGATGGTAGAAAAACCCCATAGCGACACGATATTGAATAGCAAAACATTTCGCAGGGCAGGAATCAACCGGAAGTGTAAAATAATCGCATAAACTATTATCGATATCAGAGCCCAAGTTTCTTTAGGATCCCAAGCCCAATAGCGACCCCAACTTTCATTGGCCCAAACGCCTCCTAAAAATGTACCAACAGTGAGTAAAAACAAACCTATCATCATGGCCATTTCATTGACAATAACCAGTTCCTTTACTCCTTTCAACCATTTTTTAGGTGCATGCTTGGGTTTGAAAAGCAGCAATAACAAACTCAGCAATCCTAGAACAGCTGATAGTGCTAGGGGTGCATAACCGCTCACAATAACCGCCACATGAATTTTGAGCCAATAAGAATGCAATACGGGCATCAGGTTTGTAATTTCAGGATTGAGCCAATCGAGGAAACCCACAAACAACAAAGTTCCTGAGAACAACAATCCCATAGGCAAGGTAAATTTAGATTTTTTTGAGAAAGCAATTCCAAATAGCAACACGCCCCAGGCAACAAAAACCAACATTTCAAAACCATCACTCCAGGGAGGATGTTTAGCGATGTACCATCTGAGCAATAAATGAAACGTAAAGAGCAGCAACCCCAGCCATGAGAGGAGGGCACCAAAATTCCAGAGTACTTCCAAAATTTTTGACTCTTTAAAAATTTTCACCAACGCGACCACTAGCAAGAGTATCCCTAAAATCCAAAACAAGCCAAACAAGCGATTGCCTATTTGAAGACGATTATAGAGCAGCTCCGCACTAATTTGAGTTGCGGAAGGATAGACTTCTGCTCCGGCTTTTTGCTGGTACAAATGAAGATAGTCAAGTGCCTTTACGGCTTCGCTGAAATCCTGTTTTTCTAAGCCATTTTCGATGGCTGTGAGGAACATCGGCGTAATATTTTGCACAAAATAAGCGTCTTCTTCCTCAAAACCTTGCTGACTTTGTTGCATAGTAAACCAGGTGTTTTGTGTATCGTTTCGATTGGGGAAAATCCGAAGAAAATCACCGGTAATCAATCCGTAAAAAACGTTGAATCGCTCATCCAATTTCAGTATTTCATTGTGGCTTTCATTTCTTTCTGAAGGTTTTAAGCGATTTGCTTCTTCAACCAAAGCTTGAATTAAGTAGCCCCCTTCACGATCTACCAAATCTTGGAAAGCCAGATAGGGTGTTGGTTTTTTTGAAATGACTTCATACACCTTTGACAACTTGCGATGGTCATTTTTAATAATGGGCAACAACATAAATCCCTGAGGATCGAGTTGCAAGGCCAACAAAAATTGCTCTGCCGTTAAATGTAAGGTCTCCAGCTCACCGGGTAACCGAAGTGTTGACTTTCCGTGTATTTTTCGTGTAATTTCATTGGCCAACGTATTGAGGGGTTTCATCCTTCCGTCGATATCTTGTACAATCAAAGTGCCGTAATTCTTAGCCAAATCATCAGGAACCACTACCATCTCCCGAGAAGGCGTTTGAGCCACCGCCCAAGTAGTACTCATTAACAACAACAAAATAACTGTTGTTTTTTGTAACGATTGTAGTTGGCGATTTAAAGTACGTAATCTTCCTGTTTTGCTGAAGAATGCCAAAAACATACCCATTGAAAGGAAAAAATAACCCAAATAAGTCAAAATTGTTCCCGGACGGTCTTGATTTATAGACAGTACTGAGCCTTTTTCATCCGTATCGTACGAAGATTGATAAAAACGAAAACCGAGGTAATCCAATACATTATTCATAAAAATGCGGTAGGGGAATTTTTCATCACCATCTATCACTTGTACCTGACTGGCATAACTTGACGGACTTTGACTCCCGGGATATCGCTCCAGTTCAAATTTCTTAAGTTGCAAAGCAAAAGGTAGAACAATTGGTTTGGAACCGAAGGTTACTTTATACTTAGTTCCTTCGTGTTCAAAATACTTCCAATCTGATTGAAAACTGACCATTTTTACAAAATGCTCCACGAGTTCTTTACCTTGACTGTCTAGTAAACTAAAATGTATGATATCCGGTAAATCATCGCGGTCTTCTTCGTTACTTTGGTAGTGCAATTGAATTTGTTCGTGTATTTGTTTGACCACAAAAGCTCCCCCTTCCCACTGATATAAGGTGCGTTGAAACAACACTTGTTCTTCACCCGCATGTAAGAAACTCATTTTTTGCGTAGCCATTTCCATCATCTGCAAAGCAACCTTAGACTTGATTATCCAAGTGGAATCGCGTTTATAAATTTGTATATCACCCTCTTTGTTGGCATTCAGACTCAAGGTTTGATTTTTTAGGGTAACGGTCTCTCCTACTTCGAGCATCACATCTTCTCTACCGTCTTGTCCGAGAGCCACGGCAATTTCGAAATAATCTTTATTCCCGGGCTGCGGGTCTAGTACTGCTTTTGGATAAAAGCCTTTAAATTGAACTTTCCACGATTCTTCTTTCCAACCAATGTTTTTTTCAAAAGGTTTAAAACCCTGTGGAATCAAGGTAAAAGGCTGTTGGTAAATAACCGGATTGCCTTGCACTGTTTGTAGTTGCAAATATTTATTTTGAGTAAAAAAAGTATCATTAGTTTGTCCTTCTCGCAAGTGCATCAATCCTTCGGTACTAAAATAACGCGTTACTCCCGCACCTATCAAAATAAGTATAAATGCCAAATGAAACATACCAATAGGCCAGCTGAATTTGTTCAGCATTTGGTATTGTGATAAATGCAATAAAAAATTAACGGACAGCCACAACAAAAGTAGCTCAAACCACCAGGCTTCATAAAACCAAGCTCTTGCAGTGGGTGTTCCAAAATCATTTTCAACAAAAGTTGCTACCGCCATGGCTGTGGCCAAAAGCAGTAATAACACCAAGGCCATTTTTGTGGAGAACACAAACGAAAGAGCTTTTAACATAACTTTGAATTATTCCTTACAATTAAAATAAAATTCCGATAAATTTTTGTGGCATGTTAGGTCTGAAAATCAACATAACATAGGCCCAGTTTTGTGTAGGTTGTAAATTGCCCCCCTTGATAAAGTCGTACGTGTCGGTTTGAAATAAATGGCTGTATCCACCTTGAATGGAGAAAGCGGGGCTCACTATATAGCCCAAACTCAAATCAATTTCTGAACCCAAGCCTGAACTCAAATTTTCCATACCATTATTCACCTTGGCATTCGCCTGAAAGTAATGATAATCCAACTGGGAGAAAAATTTCTTAGAGAATTCATAGCGACCTTTGAGGTAATAATCATTTAGTCCAACAGAGTTTAGGTGACGATTGGCTACATAAAACACGTCCATATAACCATTAAATAAATGGTTTGTGCCATACAGCGGATTGAAGGAATAATTATTCTCAGTTTCGGCGGTGTTAGTACCGCTTATTAATTCGAATCCGGCAATCATACGAAATCGCTTTCCGCCCGTTTCATCATGAAAAAACGTACGCTGGTACTGCCCACTTACATCGTAAGCTGACAGTGATTTACCCACAAAATCCTTTCCGGTTTGATAATAAGCAAATCCGGAAAACTGATTTTTTCCAATCGTATAGAGCAATGTTGGTAAACCAACCGTTAGATTATCAAAGTGTGGATTTCCTTCTAACAAAGCATTTTGACGGGATTCATTCCAAGCTAAAAAAGAATAGTGCCAGTTTCCGCCCTTATTTTCATAGCGAAGCATCTGAGCACTTTTATATTGATTTGGTACCACAAAAGGAGCTTCTGCCACCGGTAAATTTCCACCGTTTTGATTGTATCCCCCACCAATGTGCAATTTTCGGTTGCCTTTTTCGTAACGAATCATGGCAAAATCGTGGGCTCTAGCTTGCATGAACCAATCCAGATTTCCCAAAAAGCGAGCATTATCATAGTTCAATTCTTGGCGACCAACTTTGATGGACCATTCGTTGTCAAATTTATAATGAGCCCAAGCTTCGTGTAGCGACAGGTTGTTATCATCTCGTTTTACCTGCGGACTGTCTCCCCAAGTTCGAATGTCTTGAACCGACATAAACAGCGTTACATTTTCAAAGGAATATTGAGCCTGCAAACGGGCACGTTGCGTAATAAATTTGGCGGCCTCTTGGTCTTCGGAAAGAGGTTGGATGTGTCCGTGGCGGTATTCTGCCCGTTGTAGCAACTGACCATCTATGATGAATTTTCCTTTTTCCGGCTCTTGAGCCAAAGCAATAATAGGGATTAGGCAGGATATGCACATCCCCCTCCAATTGGTATTCATGAGAGTTGAATTTAAAAATTAATTGACTTTAGTAATCGTTTTTTTTGATTCTCTAGCTTTACCGTCACGAATCCATTGTGGAACTATTTGCGATAAATACACTTGTTTTTCTGCTTTTTCTTTGGGAATATCCAAACCGATATACTTTTGCAACGCATCTTTGCTTGTAAAATCAGGCATAGGAACAGCTTGGTTGAAATTTTTAGAAGCCAGCAGTCGGGCTAACTTTAATCGGGCTTCTTGAATTTTATCGGTTGCGGATGTAATCATGCGACTGGTTTCCAAAGGAGCATGAAAGGCAGCTCCGTGAGATGCTACTGAAAAATCCCAACGCCATTGTGCGTGACGAATCAGCGTTAAAACATCCTTCATCTGGGCTTCGGTTGCTCCCAATTCCCATGCTTTTGCTGCTTCGATATGAGCCATGGCAATCAGTTTTTGCAATTTTGAAGACCCTTCTTTGATTTTTTGTTGTCGTTCGTAGACATCACCGATTAAGCTTTCTTTTTTCTCTCGATGACACACAAAACAAGAGTTTTCTACATTGGCCAATGGGGAGCCAATATGATGGTCAGTAAACTTTTGTCCGCCTTCTGATTTGTAAGGCATATGACAATCGGCACAAGACACCCCTCTTTTGGCATGAACCCCCATCATATATAACTCGTAGTCGGGATGTTGTGCTTTTAGCATTTTTGCTTTACTAATGGGATGCACCCAATCAGCAAAATCGATGGTATCATAATACCGTTCCATATCTTCAACGGTCATCCCGTCTTTCCAAGGAAACACCAAATAGGCGGCTCCTTCTTTTCCCGGAATATTTTTATTGAAATAATATTCCACGTGGCATTGGGCACACACCAGCGAACGCATTTCCTGATGAGAGGCTTTACTAATATCTTTACCCATGGCCTCAAAGGCTTCAATCAAGGCAGGCCGGGTTATGGTTAAATTCATGGTTTTGGCATCGTGACAGTCAGCACAACCAATAGGGTTGATTACTTCAGAACCAAAATCAGACAATTTTTTGCTATAATATTCAGTGATGCCCATCTCATTCATAAGTCTAGGCACATCGGTACTCTTGCAGGTCCAACACGTGGAAGGCATCACTCCATCACCGGCTTTCATGGGAGAACCAATTCTCAGACTGTTATGAACATCTGTAATGGCGTGGGCGTGTCCGCGAGGCTGGTTATAATCTTTACTAAAAGCATATCCAGCCCAAAGAATGACTAATTCAGGTTGTTCTTTTAATGCATCTTTAAAACCACTGGTTGACACATAACCTCTAAAAGTTGTATCTGCTGTTTTCAAGTAAGATTGATACTGACGTGGATAATTCAATCCCCACACAGAATCACGTGATTCAATACCTTCCAAAAGCACTTTGGGTTGGTAAGCAAAACGGGCTTCTGTTTTTCTATCCATTATGGAATACGATAACATGCCGAGTAAAAAAACGACTATAGCTGTGATGATGAAAAGCACCCAATTTTTCATAGTTTCTTTATTTAATTGGTTCTATTGATTTAGTTTGGTTTTTATTCATTTCTTTCTGCAACCAAGCAGGAATGATTTGTTGCCCTTCTCGAAGGTGGGTTTCAATTGGTTCAATTTGATGCCCCACAGCCGAAAGGCTTTTTACTTTACCGTGGGGCACTTCTTTATGGCAATCCCAACACAGGCGATCGGTGCGATGTTCTTGATGGTTATCTACAAAAGCCGCCATTTTAGCATCAGTCACCTGATCTTGGTGGCAACGCACGCAGTTGCTTTGAATCACTCGAATGGAAGGTTCCAGAGCTCTGATTACCTCAGGTTCGGCTCTCAAAGTAAAAATTGAGGCATGGTAGAGTCCGTCTTTTGCTTTAAAGTAGTATTTATTGAAAACATTGTCATGAGGAACGTGGCAATCGTTACAATGAGCCACCTCTCTGTGAGACGAGTGCGTCCAAGTGAGGTATTGAGGAGTCATGATATGACAATTCACACAAGCTTGAGGGTCATCAGAAAGATAGGAAGCAGCATTGCTTAGTCGTACTACATAGAGTCCGATTCCTACAATGCAAGCCATTAAAAAAGTGGCAGGCATACGCCATTTTTTAGTGGGCACCAAACTGTATTTAAATAAAAAACGTTTGAACTTCTGAAAAACTGCCATGGCGTTATTTTAACAAAATTTAAACAATTGTAAAGATACAAAAATGCAAGTAAAACAAAAACTGATAAATATCATTCTTCGTTATGTTTAAAATGATTTCTTACACGAAAGACATGAAACAATGCAGGAAAAACGGCATCAATTGATTCTGAGACACCATTGGTTGAACCTGGGAGGGCTATGACAAGCATATCATTTTTGAAACCTGCCACACTTCGTGATAACATGGAATAGGGTGTTCTTTGTTGTCCATAGTTTCTAATTGCTTCAACAATTCCCGGGATTTCTTTATCTAACAGAGGTTTTATGGCTTCTGGAGTTACATCTTTCGGAGAAAGACCGGTGCCACCGGTGATTAAAATTAAATTGCATCCTTCAGATTCCATAGCATTTATATTCTCTTGAATTTGTTGAATCTCATCGGGTATGACTTTATAATCAACAATTTCAGCGTCAAACGCCTTCATTTTCTCTATGATAATTTTTCCTGAGCGATCCGTTTTTTCTCCGGCAGAAATACTGTCTGAGCAAACAATTACCCCAATCTTTACCTGCGAAGCTATTTTTTGATAATCCGTTTTACCCCCAGTTTTTTGAATTAACTTAATAGTTGAAACTTCTATAGATTTATCAACAGGCTTTAACATATCATACATTGTGATGGCTACAACGGATGAGGCATACATCGCTTCTACCTCAACACCCGTTTTATATATCGTATGAATTTCGGTTTGAATTATAATCTCTAATCCGTTAATTTCAAAGCTGATTTTGGTATATTCAATCGGTAATGGATGACAATCAGGTATAACGTCGCTGGTTTTTTTAGCAGCAAACAAACCCGCTGTTTTAGCCATTTCAAATACGTCTCCTTTTGGAATTTGCTTTTGAATAATCTTATCAATTGTTTCCTGACTACTTACTTTGACTATGGCTTGGGCAACAGCTTTTCTAAGCGTACTATTTTTGTGTGTAATATCGACCATGATTAGTTTAGATTAGTTTTCCATTGGTGATTGCTATCTGAAAAAAGTTCTTTGCCCCATAGGGGTACTTCCTTTTTGATTCTTTCTACAAGATATTCACAGGCATCTATGGCTATTTTTCTGTGTTTTGAAGAAGTGAACACAAACAAACAAATTTCTCCAGCCTTAACTTCTCCCAAACTATGGTAAATATGCAAGCATGTTAAGTCGAATTGTACGAAAGCTTGTTCTCTGATTTGAAATAACTTCTCTTCGGCCATAGTTTCATGCGTTGTATACTCAATTGCAGTTACTTGATTGGACTCAACTTCATCGGCTCTAACTTGTCCTAAAAAAATAGAATGTGCACCAATATTCGTTTTTACACTATGATGTGCAATGGATTGAGCGATAAAATCAGGAGTGATAGCTCCGTTTATAAAAACTTTCTTTTTTTTATGCATGATGGTGATTTTTAATAAATAGTTCAATATTGTATGGATAATAATCCACTATTGATTGAGGAAGCAATGTCTTATAGAGCTCATAAGCAACCTTACTTCTTTTTCCTGTTTGACACACAAACAGAATTTTATTGGCGGTTAATTCTTGTATTCGATCCGGTAATTGATGTAAAGGAATTTCGAGGCATTTTAATGGAAGTCTTGGTACTTCTTCCTTATTTCGTACATCTACAATCAATGTGTCTTTATCCAATATAGTTACAATTCCTTCTTTATCTTTTTCGGTTTTGTAGCCACAATAATAGCTATAATCAAAATCTAAAATATCCTTTGCGGTCAAAGGTGTTTTGATTGTTTCACTTCTTGGTACTATACCTAAACTCTGAAAACTGTTTTTCAAAAAATGAAAATACATCAAACTGTTTGACTTTAATTCCTTTGGGTAGAGCAACATTTTTATCAATTCATTGGCCATAAAATACCCAACGATTTGTGGTACTGTTGCAAATACTCCCTGAACATTACAATCAGGAATTAAATTGGCTTTTGGCGGTATAGGAAACAAGTCTCTGTAGGTTGTTTTTTCTGCATCATTAACAGAAAAGTTCCAAACAGCCCATTGTCCTTCCCATTGAAAAACAGCACCATATACCCAAGGTTTATTGAACAATACACACGCATCATTAATTAAATAACGGGCATCAAAACGATCGGTTGCATCTACAATTACATCGTAGGACTTAAATAGTTCCAGTGCCTTCTCGGCATTTAGAAAAAAAGGGTATTTAATAATATTGACTTCGGAATTCATCAATTGGAGTCTTTGTGCCGCTACTGCTACCTTAGCTTTTCCCACATCTTGTTCTGTATACAACACTTGACGTGGCAAGTTGGAGATTTCTATTGTATCGCCATCCATAATTCCAATGGTACCTATACCACAAGCAGTTAATTGTTGCATTACGGGCACTCCTAACCCCCCCGCACCTATAATTAAAACAGAGGTATTTTTTATTGTTTCTTGACCTTTGTTGCCAAAACCTGCCAATGCGATATGTCTTTGGTAACGTTCCATTTTATCCTCCTGAAAATGGTGGCATCAAAGCCAATTCTTTTACATCCTCTACTACAAAATTAGCAGAAGCCATTTGATGGTTAACTGCGAATTGAATAGGAATATCCTTTAACAAAGGGAATTGATTCCTCAAAAAAACCTCCATATCTCCAATAGTTTGAAATGAATCCCATGGAACTTGATCCTTGTCAATGTATTCTGATAAAATTCCAAAAAGTAAAATAGTCATAAAATATTGTTTGTTAAGTTGGTTTTCTTGACCAAATTTAATTCTTCAAATATGGTTGGTGGAGAACACTATAAGGTTCATATTAATTTAGTCCGGAGATTTGTTCTCCATAACAAAGTAAGCTTTCAATTTCTCTAAATCTTCAGGCTTGTTGCAATTTAGTAAAATTTCGTCATGAATCCATGCATCTACAGGATAGATTTGCTTATTTATTTTCTCTAAAAAATCCATCATTTTGTAATTTCCATTTTGAATTTGATTTGTAATCACCGGTAAAATACACTTATGATAAATACCAATGAGAGGATACAACCGCTCTTTAAAACTCACAACAGTACATGGTAGCCCTTTTGCATGATTCGCAAGTGCTTGTAGCACCTGAGTCGGAAACAGAGGAATGTCACAAGACAAATAACACACATAGGAAGTTGGAGCATGTTTCAATGACTGATAAAGGCCTCCCAATGGTCCTATTTGTGGGTTATTGTCCGAAATAGAGTGTAGCCCATATTTTGTGTTTTCACTCTCTTTTGTAACCAGAATGGGGCTATATCCTATTTTTTTAATAGCATGTGTCATCCGCTCTAAGAATGTATATTCTCCCAAAGCTAGATTTGCTTTATCGTATTTCATACGCGAACTATTTCCTGCTACGGTAATATAAAAAGTTATGTCCATATCAGTTTTATTACAGCAATTAAAAGTACCAATGCTAAAATCTTTTTTAGTAAAGATTCATTAAAACGATTGGCTCCAAAATACGACCCTAAAAATCCACCTACCAAAGTTACTCCAAGTATATTCAAAAAACTATCGGGAATATAAATTTGATTTTTCCACAACCCTATTAACCCTGAAATAGAATTTACAACAATAAACAAAGCACTTACTATAGCTGCTTGTTTTACGTTTGACCATGAAAACCAGAGCAAAACTGGAGTTAAAAGAATTCCTCCCCCTATTCCTATTAATCCTGAAATAAAACCAATAATAGCTCCAGTAAACCATAAAATCCAAAAGGAAGTCACTTTGATTTCATGGATTTTTATGTTGTCATTTCTTATAAATCGCACAATCGGAATCAATAGTACGGTTGCTAAAAGCCATTTAAATGCTATTGATGGCATGTTGATACTTCCCCCCAAAAATGCCATGGGAACTGAGCCTAAAAATAAGGGCATAAGTAATGATAGATCAGGCTTTATTTTTCTTCTGAAATTTAAAAAAGCTACAGATGCCACTACTATATTTAGCAAAAGAGCATTGGTTCTAATATCTAAAGGCAATAATGCCATTAGTGTCATCACTGCTATATAACCACTTGCACCACCATGACCAATTCCTGCATATAGAAATGCGACCAAAAAAAATAACAAAGACCAATACACTTCCATGGTTACAAGTCTACATAATTAAGTTCAATACCTTCAGAACATTGTTCCATAAAATCAGGTAAACAAACCAAAGCATTCGCTCTTGAAAAAGCATCCATCCGATAGCTTTCTTGTCCTTGTAAAAAGTAAAGTTTGTTCTGCTCTTGATAGGCCTTGACCCAATGAGTAAGCCCTTGTTTCTTTTGATAAGGCGTTAACAAAGTTCCTTTTTTGAAGGTTATAAAATCCCCTTCAGGTTGCATATATTTCCTTAGAAATGGTTTTACATAAGTATGAAAGCAACTAAAAACCGCAGCTGGATTTCCTGGCAAAGCAAAAACATATTGTGAAATTTTGCTTCCAAAAAAAATAGGCTTACCCGGTTTTTGTTGAACTTTATAAAACAATTTATTTATTCCAATAGACTGAAGTGATGCTTGCACAAAATCGAAATCTCCTACGGAAATCCCACCGGTTATTAACACTACATCAGAACATTCAAGTGCTGCCTTGATGCTCTCTGAAGTGGCACTGTAGGTGTCTTTGGTATAAAACAATTTCACAATTTCTATTCCTAAATCGTCTAACAGTGTAGTTAATGTAATACCATTTGACTCATAAATCTGTCCAAACTTTAGTGTTTCTCCAGGAGCAATTAATTCATCTCCGGTAATAACCAAGCTTACTTTTGGTTTTGTATATACATCGAGATGTGTTATTCCGAATGTTGATAGAAATGAAATTACACCACTACTTATTTTGGTTCCTTTATTTAAAATTAAAGTGTTTTTTTGGGTTTGAGAGCCCAAAGTCCGAATGTGATCCCCTTTTTGAATGGGTTTATCCAGGAATTTCATCTGATTGTCATCACTCAAAATCCATTCTTTCATCACAACTGTATCTGCCCCTTCTGGTATTGGTGCACCGGTAAATATCTTGTAAGCTTCACCCGGAGATAACTGATAACATTGGGTGTCGCCAGCTTTAACTATGCCAGAACATATGATGGTTTTGTTTTCATGCCAATCACTCCAACGAATAGCATAACCGTCCATTGCTGCATTTGTAAAAGGAGGCACAGCGATGGGAGCAAAAATATCTGAAGCTACAAAAGCGTCTTTTGCAGCTAAAAGCGGCAACGTTTGTACTGTGGGAAGAGGTATTTGTTTTTCAAGAATTTCAAATGCCTTTTGAACTGTTATAAAATCCATCAGCCACCTATTTTGATCATACTTCTATTATCGATTAATTCCGGATTTAGCTTAGTAAAATCACCTTGCATTTGTCCACCTAAAGCTTGGTGTTTTAAGAATAACGCTTTACGAATAATGGGTTCAATGGGTGCACTACTTCTCAATGCTGTAAGTAAATCTAATTCGTCTTTTCCAAAAAGGCAATTTTTCATTTTACCATCAGCAGTCAGTCGCATTCTGTTACAATCACTACAAAAAGGCTGGCTCATTGTAGTAATGAAAGCAAAAGTTCCTTCGAAACCAATCACTTTAAACTTTTTTGCTGTATCGTGTTTTTTATCTTTAAGTTTAACCACATCAAACTGAGATGAAATTTGTTGAAGCATTACGTCAAATGGAACTACTTTTAGAGAGTTCCATTGGTTTTTATCGAAAGGCATAAATTCGATGAATCGCACATGTAGGGGTAATTTTTGAGTAAGTTGGACGAAATTCACAACCTCATCTTGATTTACACCATTCATAACAACTACGTTTAGCTTGACCGAAAATTTATGTTTAATCAATAACAAAATATTTTCCCAAACCTGATTAAAAGAATTTCTTTTGGTGAGTTCATGGAATTTTTTTGGACACATCGTGTCTAAGCTAACATTGAGCGATTTTATACCGGAATCTTTAAACGTTTGAATAAATTGATGTACCAAAAAGCCATTAGTTGTAAGCGTGAGTTCAACAGGTAAACCAGACAAGTCCTTAATAATATTTTGGGAGTCTTTTCTAACCAAGGGTTCGCCTCCGGTTAATCGTATTTTAGTAACACCTAAACTGCTGAATGTTTTTGCTATTTCAAAAATCTCATCCCTTTGCATCAAGTGACGTTGGGGCATAAAAGTAATGTCTTCATTGGGCATACAGTATAAACAACGGAAGTTGCAACTATCTGTCAATGAGACCCTCAAATAATCATGTTTTCGTTGAAATTTATCGTATAGCACTTCTTTTGGCTGTTTTAGTTTTTTTGCCCATTGGAATATAGTATAATAATCCAAGACAAATTAAAAAGATGACAACAGAGGCATAAAATGCAATGGTTGCGACATTTTGATCATTGTCCAATGTATAGTTCAGAGCCGTGTAAAGTAGCCAAATTTGTAATCCAACGTTCATAACCAAGATAACAATAACTGTAGATAATATTACATTAAGTTTGTTTGTATTGGCATTATTCTGATTGGTTCTAAAATTACTCATAGTGTTTGTATTTATACCGAAGTATTCACCTCAGGACCCGTTACAAATATCTCATTATTTCTTACAATCACCTCTAAATGAGGCAATTTACGAGGTGGTGGCCCTGCAATTACTGAACCGTTGTTGGCATCAAAAAAACCATTATGACAAGGGCAAATAATTTGTCCGGAACCCGGTTGGTAATAAACGGAACAAGACAAATGGGTGCATTTTTGTTCGTAAGCTTTGAAAGACCCGTCTTCCAAATGAATAAGAATATAAGGTATGGTACTTCCTTCAATGACAAACGATTTGGTTCCTCCCAAGGGAACGTCTTCAACAGTACAAATAAAATGTTCGCCTTCAACCGGACTCTTCGGGAAAAAATTAGCTTTTGCAGCCACTAATCCGCTACCAAAGGCCAAACCACCTGAAACGAGTGTCAGCATTTTGGCAAATTCACGTCTACCTACCAAAGCGGCATTTTGCTTGTGATAAGGAAAATCTTGTTTCCAATTTTCTTCTTCTTGATTATTTTTCTGACTCATAGTTTTATTCTAATAAATTCGTAATTCGTTGCTGCCTTTTGGCATCATGATGTTCACTTTAGTATTGACTATTTCTTCTCCGAAAATAAAAGTATTTACCGGGGTGCTGTTGGGTCTCATCTCTGCAATCTCTTCTCGAGTGCCAAAAAACAAGGCTCCACTCGGACATACCGTTGCACACATCGGTTTTTTTCCGATACTGGTTCGGTCATAACACATGGTGCATTTCATCATCAAATCATATTCTTCCACTTTTTTAGGGACTCCAAACGGACAAGCTTGTACACAATTGGAACAACCAATACAACGTTCAGTGTTTGCTGTATGAACAATTCCAAATTCGTCCTTAGAAATGGCGTCAGCAGGACAGACATTGGCACAAACCGGGTCTTCACAATGCATACAAACTTGTACCGTGGTTTGAATTGTCGTTGCACGATCCACATAATTTACGTGAATCATGGATTCATGACCGTTGGTTTCGCATTCAGCACACGCCATTTCACAGGCTTTGCATCCGATACAACGTTGCATGTCTACAAAAAACTCTAAGTTAGGATTATACATATTTTCTATACTCATAGTAATTTTTTTTAGGTACTTTGATATGCTTTTACCATTTCTGAAGCCGGAGCTATTTCTCCTAATGGTTCTAATTTACATGCTGACACTTTAAATTCCGGAATTTTAGAGATTGGATCTAAGGTTCCAGGAGTTAATTGGTTTGCTGATTTTTTTCCCGGCCAATGGTAGGGAATAAAAACGGTATCTGTTCTGATCGTGTCTACGATGTTTGCCGGAAATATTGCTTCTCCCCGACGGGTAGAAACTTTTACCAATTCTCTTTGTTTAATACCAAATTTGGAAGCCATATCCGGATGAATTTCCAACAATGGTTCTGGGTATTGATTAACTAGTTTTCCTATTCTTCTGGTTTGCGTACCACTAAGGTATTGTGAAACCACTCTACCTGTAGTTAGGATTACAGGATATTCTTCATCTGTAATTTCGCCTGGTAATTTATAAGGAACCGCATTAAAATGAGCTTTCCCATCGGGCGTTTTAAATTTACGATCTTCCCAAAGACGTGGCGTGCCGGGATGTCCTTCAGTTGGACATGGCCAAAATACACCCATTTCATCAACTATTCGCTTATATGTAATACCATAATAATCAGCAGTACCTCCTTTGGATGCAACTCTTAATTCATTAAAAATAGCTTCACTATTCTCATAGGTAAATTTATCTTTTACACCTAATCTTTCTGCTAACTCGAGAATGATGGAAGTATCTGTTCGAGCGTTTCCTGGAGGGTTAACTGCTTTATTAATTTTAATTACTCTCCCTTCTGCTGAAGTAGTGGTTCCTTCTTCTTCCTCTTGCAACGAACCCGGTAAGACGATATTAGCATGTCTGGCAGTTTCATTTAAAAAGAAGTCAATACAGACGTAATATTCCAGTTTTTCTAGAGCTTCGCGGACGTAGTTACTGTTGGGCAATGACACTAATGGGTTAAAACATATCGATATCAACCCTTTGATTTCCCCGCGGTGTATGGCTTCAATTATTTCGTAGGCAGAAAGTCCCTTACCGGGCATCTCTTCTTCTTTGATTCCCCAAACATCTGCAATATATTTTCGATGTTCCGGGTTTTCAATATCTCTGTTTCCAGGAAGCTGATCGCACTTATGACCGTGTTCTCTTCCGCCTTGCCCATTTCCTTGACCGGTTATGGTTGCATAACCACAATAAGGTTTACCAATTCTTCCGGTTGCTAAAACCAAATTAATACACCCTAAAACATTATCTACACCTTTGGAATGGTGTTCTATTCCGCGTGCATGTAATAAAAAACTGGTGTTGGCTTTGCCCCACCATTCTGCTGCTAATTTAATTTTTTCTTTATCTATGCCTGTTATTTCTTCGGCCCATTCGAGCGAATAATCTTTGACAGAAGCTATTGTTTGTTCAAAGCCTGAGGTATGATTATCAATAAAATCGTGATCCAACATATCGTGTTGCACGAGGTAATTTAACATAGCACCATATAAAGCCGAATCGGTACCCGGTCTAACATCTAAATGTAAATCAGCTGTTCTTGCTAAAGGTATTACTCTTGGATCTATAACTATAAGTTTGGCTCCTCTATCTCTGGCTTTCCAAATCCAATGCGTCAACGTTGGAAAAGTTTCACTCACATTGGCACCAGCAACTATGATTACTTCTGCCTTTTCGAGGTCTGAGTAGTTGTTTGAGCCGCGATCTAATCCAAATGCTTTTTTATTTCCTGCCCCAGCACTTACCATGCATAAACGACCGTTATAATCGAGGTTTTTAGTTTTTAATGCTACACGAGCAAACTTTCCAACTAAATAACTCTTTTCATTGGTCAAAGAAACCCCTGAAAGCATGGCAAAAGCATCATTGCCATAGGTATTCTGAATTCTTTTGATTTCGGAAACTGTTTCAGCCATTGCATCTTCCCAAGAAACAGTAACAAAACCTTTTCCGGGTATGCTTTTTATCGGATCCATTAATCGATCCGGATGATTGTTTTGCAAATATCGCTGAACTCCTTTTGGACACAATCTCCCTTCATTGAAAGGGAATTCCATCCAAGGATCAAAGCCAACCACTTTATCATTTTTAACCAAAAGTTTAATACCACATTGCATGCCACAAAAACAACAATGTGTTTTTACCACTTCATCAGGCTCGTCTCTTCCGGGAAAACCTTCTTTTGGAGGATAATTTAATGTAGGACCATATTGGTCTATAATTTTTTCTATTTCAACAGGTAATTTTGCCATAACTTATTTTTTTATCCAAATAAATTTCCACCTTTAAGCCTTGCTTCCAGGTGAGCTTTTGCTAATAATGATCTTTTTCCTTCCGGACTTAAATCTAAGTGTGACGTGCCATCAGGTTTCTCAAAATTAAACCCTAATTCTTTGGTCACTTCTTTTAAATCGTTTACGTGCATTTGGGTATCAAATTCATTTCCGGTATGCGGACAAACAGCCATTCCAAGTCTAACACCTTCTTCTTTATAAATGTGAGCACCAATTTGAGCCGGTCTTTGAATGATGTGGAAAAACTTTCCAAAAGGAATCCAAATCAAAAAGACAATTACTGATATGGCATGCAGTACTGCCAGAAAATCAAATGCAAAACCCTTCATGAACTGGTAGGAATAAGTTAATCCTAAACCGGTTACTGAAATGACAATCAATAATATTAATGGTAATAAATCACTTTCAAAATTTTGAGTAGCAATAAGTCCGGGCTGGGTTAAACGTTTACGAAGGAAATACAAAGAACCAAAAATTACCATATAAGAAGACCAATTTAATGCATGAAAAGTCATAAAGGCAACTAGGGAACCTAATTTAAAATTAAAAACAGTAAAACCGAAAAAGTGAGCTTCATAGATATCAATACCTCCAGGTGCAAGCGTAAAGTGTACCCATCCAAAAGTTAGTGGCAAGGTAATGGCAAAAGCAGTCATACAACCAAAAGCAATCAGAAAGTGGGCCAACCAACGGTACTTCCCTCTCGGGTATACAAATTTTTGAAGACCAATATTTAAAACGCTTTTTTTAAAGAAAAGTCCAAAATGATATAATATTCTTCCTTTAAAAAACAATTGAAAACCTCTTTTAAAGTACATCCACGTTGGAGGTCGTTGTATCCAAACGGTATAACGATATGTCACTCCAAAGAGGGCAAATATGGTTCCGAATAAATAAGTAATCAATGCTGCATCAAAATTTTGCAAATCTCTGGAACCATAAAAGATGAGTATCAACAACAATACCGTTGTGAATGAAGCTATCAATAAAGCTTTTCTATTAATATTTCTTACAAGGTTTAACATATTTTTTTTTTTAAATATACGAATTTAATTTAAAATCAACTAACTAGGTCGCTCACAACCTTTACGAGTATAATAATACCAATTCGTCCAAGTTGCCCATACAGAAATAATTCCAATCAAAGAAAAGAAGGGAATTGCTGTTCCAGTAATCTCAATAGACTGACCTATTAGGATGTTGTAAATGAAAGGTCCAAATGCGGCAACGGCAGCTGTCCAACCGATTACTCCGGCAGCTTTTCTTGGTGAATCAGAAAAAATAATAGGAAATTGTCTAAAAGTTGCTGCATTACCCACACCGGTAAAAAAGAAGATCACCATGACTAAACCAACAAACCATGGAAATTGTTCCATAGAAGTAGGCGTTAAGACACCCATAAAAATCATTAATGCGATGCAGCTAACAATTGCTATTCCGGTGATCTGTGTTAATATTGCTCCTCCTGTTTTATCTGCTATTTTTCCAAAAACCACTCTTACAGCAGAACCAATTAAAGGCCCATAGAAAGCATATTTCAAAGGGTCTGGTGCCTCAGGAAATTCACCATACAAAATTCTTATCAGCAATGGAAATGCTGCAGACATCCCGGCAAAAGTTCCAAAGGTCATAAAATAAGTCAACGTGCAATACCATGTATGCTTAGAACCAAAAATATCTAATTGTTCTTTGAAAGAAGCAACCACCGGTACGCTTCTAAGTTTTATCCAAGAAATAATCCCCATGATAAACAATGGAATTACATAAAAGAAGGCTATATTTTGAAGATAAATGACTTGCCCTGAATCCACTACAGTTTGGCCTCCACCCCATACAGCAACGATACTCACTCCAAGTAAAATAGGCGAAATTAATTGTACCAAACTCACTCCAAAGTTTCCAATACCCGCCTGTATTCCCAAGGCAGTTCCGATAAGTCTTTTAGGGAAAAAAGTACTTGTACTAGGCATAAAAGAAGAGAAATCACCTCCGCCCATACCCATTAAAAAAGCGATCACCATAAAATATCCAAATGATGAATTAGGATCACTAACGGCGAAACCAAGCATTAACAGAGGAATAATTTTAATTAGCGTAGCTACTGTAACAACCAATCGGGTACCGAACATTGGTATAAGGAAGGTGTGCAAAATTCTGAATAAACCACCGGCTAAACCCGGCATTGCCGCCAACCAGAAAAGTTGCATTTTGGTAAAACTAAATCCAATCACTGGAAGTTTAATCACCATTACACTGAACAAAAACCATGTTGCAAATGACATTACCAAACTGATGGTAGTTATTGTTAGGGTGTTCCATGCTATTTTTTTTCCTGTAGATTCCCAGAAAATCTCATCTTCCGGATTCCAATTTTTTATCCAACTACTCATAGGTTTAAAATTAAATTTTTAAAAAATATTATTCTTCGGCAAAAGATCCTTTTGGTTCTTTTAAAAAAATCAAACAAAACAAAAAACTGAACGCTGCTCCAGCTGCAATAATATAGAAGAAAGTCTGTGCATCAACCATTGAAAATATAACCAAATATACTACGGCACCCACATTACCATACGCTCCAGCCATACCGGAAATTTGTCCTGTCATTTTTTTATTTACAAACGGAATTACGGCAAAAGTAGCTCCCTCGGCACCTTGAACAAATAGCGAACAAATTATAGTGACTGCTACTGCCAACCCTAGCGACCAAGTAGCGTTTATAAAAGACATAGAGAAAAAACCTAAGGCAATACCGACCATATAAATTAACATTGTTCTTTTTCGGTTGCCTAATTTATCAGACAACCAGCCTCCTAAAGGTCTGGCAAATAAATTCACGAAAGCAAATGAACCCGCAACCATTCCAGCTAGTGTTGGAGATATGCTGAAGGTTTCCTGAAAGAAAAAGGGTAACATGGAAACAACTGCCAACTCAGCACCAAAATTTGCAAAATAAGTAGTATTTAAAGCTGCAACACTGCTAAACGAATATCTATCTTCTTTTGCTATGCCCTTCTTTAACAATGGGATGTTTATCTTGAGTGTCTTTATGATATGCATTACGAAGAAGAGAGCTAAAATTATCCAAATCGCATATAACCATTCCTCGGTTAAGAATTTTTCGGTACTCCCATTTGAAATTTGAACATTACTCAACCGCCAGGCCAATAATCCAAGAGCTCCCATCAACGGAAAAGACCAAATGATTAGTTGTACTAAATCACCCCACGAGGTTGCTATCAAAGGTTGTGTCTTTTTTATTCCTTGAAATTTTTTACCTTCGGGTGTATCTCTTACGACGATATAAAAAATGATTCCGTAAACAAAAGAAACTACCGCATTTAATGCAAGGGCATAACGCCAGCCATTCTCGTATTGTCCAAAAAATTCTAAAGCTATCCAAGGCAAAGTCATTGCTGCAAAAGCAGAACCAAAGTTACCCCACCCTGCATACAAACCTTCGGCTCTACCTACCATATTGGGTGGGAACCAATCGGCAACCAAACGAATTCCAATTACGAATCCTGCACCAATGCAACTTAAAAATAATCTGGCAATCAGCAATTGCATGAAACTTGTTCCAAATGCAAAAAATAAAATCGGTATTGTCATCACCATCAAAAGAATACTAAATACCTTTCTAGGTCCGAACCGATCTATTAATGATCCAATCACAATTCGAGCCGGAATAGTCAATGCTACGTTAGCTATTGCAAGAATCTTTATGTGATCCGGAGTTAACCAATTTAACTTTTCTAACATGGTACTAGCAATTGGTGCCATGTTAAACCATATATAAAAAGTTATAAAAAATGCTATCCAAGTATAGTGCAATAGCTTGATTCTCGGTTGTGAGAAATCGAGGAATTCTGGTTTGCCCATAATGTAAGTCCTAAAAGTTACCGCAAAGTAACTATTCTATAATTTAATAAAAACTGATAAATATCATTTAAACAAAAATTATTAATTTATGGTTTTGTACATAATGACATCCGAAATATTCTTAGCTCTCCTTTTAATTTCTTCGGCCTTTTCACCTTCAAAAAGTTCATCTACGGTTTGTCTGAAAACTATATTCCAATGCTCAAAATGAGTATGAGAAAGGGGGCATTTACTGTGTAATTCTTTGTGTTTCTGCATTGGATTCCCATCGAAGTTTCCCGTAAAAAAGAGAACATTCTCCCAAAAATCATACATCTTAGGCAAATGATTTTGCCAGTTTACTTTAGCCACATCATTGAACAAAAAACCAATGATGGCATCTGTTTTTATTTTCTCGTAAAACGCATCCACTAAACGGATAATGTCTGTTCTGTTATGTATATCTCTTTTCATCACAAATCAGTTGAAGTTGTTATAAATCTTTTCGGATGAATTTTCGCAGTGATAAATAGAAAGGAATTACCACCCAAAGTAGTAACAATCCAAACGAAGCAAAAAGACCAATAGTTGTTCCAAAAAAATCTTTAAAAATAGCTCCGGTATACCCCATCATTGCCGAAACATCTAAATGTAATAATATTTGAATTCGAGCCAAATCAATCGGACTTAAAGCCGTTACTCCCACCATTGCTTTTTCGATAGGATATTCAGACAGTTGAAATAAAAGAAAGAGTACCAAGCCATCAAAAATCAAAGCAAAATAAAGCCAGGTCATGATGGCAATTCCGATTCCTTTGGCTTTATCTCGCGTTACAATTGAACATAAAAAAGCTAAGGCAATAAACACGACAGAAATTAAAGAACCTACCAAAATCATCATCAAACCGACAGCATTTGGAGCATTGACTAACAACGGTATTCCCGCTCCAATAAAAAAAGCCAAGACCATGGAAGCACTCAATCCAAAAAATAAACTTTGCCAAATTTTGTTTCGTTTGATGGGCTGACTCAAAAGCAGTTCAATAAACTCAGAACTGTTATATAAATAAATGGTTGTGAATAAAATGGACACTAACGGAACGGTAAATAAAATGACATTTAAAATAGTTAAAAGCCCTTTGGCACTATTGTCTTCTAAACCAAAAGCACTCCAGGATAAGAGACTTAAAACAATTGTATAGATAACTACAATTTTGTTTTTTAAGATATCGGTCAATATAATTTTGATGATTCTGTTCATTGTTTTTGTTTTAGAATACTTGCAATGGCTTTTGATAATTTCGTTTCATTGGTTTCCGATTTCAAATCATCTACCTTTTTATGAAAATGAACCCTACCTTCTTGCATAAAGATAATTTCGGTAACCAAATCGTCTAATTCGCTCAACAAATGAGAGGTGATTAAAATCAATTTCCCTTTTTCTTTTTCTTTGATGATTTTATCTTTCAAAATTTCAGAAGCCAACGGGTCTAATCCCGCTGTAGGTTCGTCTAAGATTAAAACATCGGGATTAAATAAAAAAGCCAGTGTGGCACTTACTTTTTGGGTGGTTCCGCCGGAAAGTGTTCGCATTTGTTTATCGGCCATTGTATCCAGTTCAAAACTGTGCCACAATTCTTCGTCCAATTCTTGATTTGAATTTCGAATTGCTTTAATCATTTCTACAACGCCACCAATGGTCATTGTATCGGGATATCTTCCTATTTGAGGCATATAACCAATAGTTGCACGGTATAAATACTCTTTGACAATACTTTTTTTATTGAATTTTACAGAACCATTATCAGGCAAAACCATCCCTAAAATCGTTTTGATCAAGGTGGTTTTTCCGCAACCGTTTGGACCAATCAACGCAATACATTCTCCTTTTTTACAGGAAAGAGAAACATCACTAAGCACGTTTAACTTTCCGAATTTTTTATTTAAATTTTTAATTTCTATCATAACTTCAGTGGTTTCATGAGTGGTGCTTTGTCTACAAAATTGTCGGGTGTGATACTGGGCAAAACCTTTTCGGATTTATCCAATAATGTGATCATGAAACTTCGAAACAATAACATGGCGGAAGGATTTTTTTCTACCAAAACCGCAAACAAACTTAGCGGATGATAGGGCACATCGCCCAAACCATCTCTGTTAATATCATAACCTTCATATTTATCCCAATAGTTATTATTAAACGTGTTTAATACTAAACTTCCATTGGTTCCCATATCAAAAGTATTCCCTTGAAAATTGTTGTTTACAATTTCATTATCCATGCAACTGGCTTGAATCTTCATGGCCCAACCGTTGCCCTGAAAGCTGTTTTTTTCAATTTTGATGCGGTTGGTTCCTTCCATGTAAATGCCTGACGTATTGTTTTTAAAATGATTGGAATGAATATAACTATCTGAAATTTCTTTTAATAAAAGTCCGTAAGAAGAGGCTCCCCAGTTTTCGTCAAAATAATTATTGATCATCGTTACCTTTTTAGAAAACATCACGGCCACTCCTGCTCCATTATTTCTGAAAATATTGGTGATATAGGAATCGTTAGACGAAAACATAAAATGCAATCCGTAGCGAATATTATGCGTTGCGATGTTTCTCCAAATGACTGAATCGTATACAAATTCCAAATAAATGCCGTCACGATGTCCTTTGATTGTATTTCCAATAATTTGCAAATCATTACTTTTCCAAGCATGAATACCATTACCTATTTGTTGTTCTTCTTTTCCGTAAGCAATAATGGTATTGTTTTTAACGATACAGTTTCTACCGTTTTGAATGTAAATACCAAAGAAATTATCATCCAACTGATTTCCTTCAATGAGAACAAAAGTTTTATTGTAAACTTTTATTCCACATGGATCTTCTAAAGCTGCAAATCCGGAATTGATTACTTTAAATCCTTTAACCACCACACTATCGGCATGAATGGAAAGTACTTCCACTTTTTTTTGACCGTCTAAAATCGGAAAATCCTTTCCTAAAAAAACAATTTTTTTATCGATACGAATATTTCCTTCTTTATAAATCCCTTTATGCACCATAACAGTATCGCCCACCTCCGCTTTTTTTAGAGCTTGCTTGATGGTTTTGAAGGGTTTGTTTGTTCCCACCTCAAGCACTTGAGCCTGAAAAGAGGCAACAAAAAACAAAAAAAGAAGGCAGAATCTGTTCATGATCTTTTTTACTTATTTAAAATTTCATTCCAACTAATGGCTTGGGCTTTTAGTTTATCCCCAAAATTTTGGGCGTCCGAAAATGTGGTAAAAGCGGCAATGTTTCCATGCATAGGACTATTAATTTCACCATCTTTAATGAAGAACGCTTTAGTTGCATCAATCAATTGGTTGTTTTGGGTATAGTCATGTACATAATAACTTTTCACTTTTGTAGCACTGTTTTCTTCACAGTAATTCACCAAGCAGGAGATGTCATCGAACATATAAAAACGTCCTTTTTGGGTTTGAATTTGGGCTCCGAATTTCCCATCGGATACCGGCATTTTACAAAATTCGCAGGCATCACTATTCAATCTTATGGGTTGAGCCTCATTGCTTACACAAGCTGTAAGGAAACAAATGGGCACTAGTAACATTGCCATTTTTGGTTTCATAAAACGTTGGTACCACTTATATTCTATGGTCAACACGATAAAGATGAGTAACCCGCTACAAATCAACATCCACCCACCAATATCCGGCACCGAATAAGCTCCAAAATTCAACAATTGTTTGTAGCCAATTAACGGCGGTTGATAAGACATTCCCGGTACTTTAATCGCGGCATTGGGGTCTAAATTGTGTCCGTATTCATAGTTCCATCGGTAAAAATCGACACCCGCTACAATGGTAAAAAGTAGAAACGCACTGAATAATACAACAACCCCTTTTCTTTTGGCAATTAGAGCCATTGCTAAAGCAAACAGACCAAAAAAACCAATGATATAAGGCAGTATTTTAAATTCAATGAAATTTTCTGTATGTAAAGTCGCCATCCCAATATAATGGTTTAAGCCATTGATAATTTCCACATCACCACCAATTTTATGAGCGTGTAATTTTAACACCAATCCTTCCGGATATTGCGGTGCATCTAAATCAATTTGCCACATGGGAAAATAAAGTGAACCCAAAAACAAGCCTGCTACCACCAAAAGTAAAACTCTTGAGAGTAAAGCTATTTTTACTTTTTTCATTTTTTTTTGAATTAAGGGAGCATCAAGAAACTGACGCTCCCTTTGAATTATTATTTACTAGCCGGCACATTTGTGCCTAAACTATAATGAAGAGGAACATTAGCCCCTTTAGGAGATACGCGAATATAACCTTGCATTTCCTGATGTAAGGCACTACAGAAGTCGGTACAGTAGAATGGGAATGTACCCACTCTGTCCGGAACCCATTTTAGAGTTGTGGTTTCACCCGGCATGATTAGCAATTCGCCATTATTAGCCCCTTTTACAGCAAAGCCATGTGGCACATCCCAATCTTGTTCTAAATTGGTTACATGGAAATACACCTCATCACCCAAGAAGACCCCTTCAATATTATCCGGAGCAAAATGCGAACGCATAGAAGTCATGTAAACATGTACTTTATTCCCTTCGCGAACCACTTTAGCTTCTTTCTCCCCTTTTGCAACATACGGGTGTTTATTGTCTTCTAATTTATAGAATTTCAATTGTCCGTTGTTTCGAATCAAATCTGCGGGTGCTGCTTGAGCATAATGAGGTTCACCAATGGTTGGGAAATCTAAAATTAATTGCATTTTATCACCACTGATGTCATAAATCTGAGCACTCTGACACAATTCGGGTCCGGTTGGCAAATAACGGTCTTTGGTTATTTTATTATAAGCTACTAAATATTTACCGAAAGGTTTTTTACTGTCACCCCCTGGAATACATAAGTGACCCACTGAATAATAAGTAGGGACTCTATCCAACACTTGAAGTGTTTTGATATCCCATTTCACTACTTCTGAGGAAACGAACATGGTTGTATATGCATTCCCTTTTCCATCAAATTCGGTATGTAACGGACCAAGACCCGGTTTTTTAACTTCTCCATGTAAAACCGATTCGTATTTAAGCACCGGAATTCCACTATAATCACCTTCGTATGCTTTGTCTTTAATTGCTTTTTGTAGTTTATCAAAACTGAATACAGGAATCAATGCGGCTAATTTACCTGAACCAACAATATATTCTCCGGTAGGATCCACATCACAACCATGAGGCGACTTAGGACAAGGAATCATGTAGCATATATCTTTTAGCTCAGAAGCATCCAGCACTAAAACTTCTGTTTTAATAACCGATTTACCTGTGTGTGTATGTTCGTCCCAAGTGTTATGAGCATAACGTACTTTCTGTTTTTTTCCTTTTCCGGCTCGTACATATTCTTCGGCTTTTTTCCAATTTACCGCCATGATAAAATCTTTGTCTTTTTGTGAAGCGTTAACCTCTAAAAGAGTGTTAGCTTGTTCTGTGTTATAGCATGAAAAGAAAAACCATCCGTGTGATTTGCCTTTTCCGGCATGAGACAAGTCAAAATTTACGCCCGGAGTCATGATTTGAAAAGCAATATCCATTTCGCCATTTTTACCAACGCTCACAAAACTAATGTGTCCTTTGTAATTTTCTTTATAGGTGTTGATTGGTACGTCACCATTTTCATAATCACCAGGTACACTAAAACGAGTTCCGGCCACCACATATTCGGTGTTTTCAGTTATGAAAGGCGACGAGTGATTTCCGCCACTGTTAGGTAGTTCAATAATTTCTGCTGTTTTAAATGTTTTTAAATCGATACGAGCAATTCTTGGTGTATTATTGGCATTACCAAACACCCAGCGTCCATCTACCTCGCCATTGGTTTGAGAAAGTTCTGTGTGATGTAAATCATCCCAGGGCACAAATCCGTGTGATGTATTTAACATGGGTTTTGTTTCTTCGCTATATCCCCATCCTTTTTCAGGGTCAACAGAGAAAACCGGAATGACTCTGAACAATCTTCCGCTTGGAAGCCCGTAAACACTTAATTGTCCACTGAATCCACCGGAAACAAAATTATAAAACTCGTCATATTTCCCAGGAGCCACATAGGCTTTTTGAGCCGCGTCTCCACTAACCGTATCACTTGTGTTTTTGGGTTTACAGGAACCCATGAAAGCTGCAATAAGTACTATTACAGTAGTCATTTTTAAAAATTTTGTTTTCATATACTTTCGCTTTATATTATTATTTATTATTTTTTTATTACTTCACACCATCGTTTTGACGCATGTATTCCAACACATTTCTGGCATCGTCGTCTGAAAGTGCTTGATTGGGCATTCTCACTAAACACAATTCCAATTGAGCTTGTAATTCAGGGTCTTTGTCTATCATTGGATCCGGATTTATTGCAAAATTCATAAGCCATTGTGGTGTTCTTCGTTCTGTCACCCCTTTCCATCCTGGACCAACTAAACGTTCGTCGGTTAATTTGTGACATGACATACATTTAACTCCTGCTATTTTTTCTCCTTCAGCAGCCATGGCTACATCCAATCCGACACCTAAGTCTACTGTAGAATATTTACCTTCACCTCGGTTTGGATCATAGGAAGATGGATCTGAAGTTTCTGTTGAAGAAGACTTTGAAAAATCCTCTCCTGCATTGGTTTTATCTTTACCACACGAAATGAATAAGAGTAAACCAAGTGCTAGTGCATACATTTTGTTCATATTAATTTAGGTTAAAATTATGATACAAATTTCTATCCTAATTATTCGAAAATTTATGATTGCAATCATACCTATGACATTTTTTTAGCTTTTATCATTGCCTTACAAACAAAACGTCTGAATGGATAAACTATGGATTACCAATATCATGTATTTGTTCTCAATTAATTGTAGTAGTGGGAGCAATACATTATATCTGAAAAAATCAGTAAGCTTTGAATTTAACAGTAAACACTATTGAAAACAAAAAAGAATTGGATGGAAAAAGTGTACTTTCAAGGAGTAAAATGCAACTGTTTTACAGAAATATTATTTTAACCCGTTGGGTGTAATTNNTTCATCTTTGATGAAAATTCGAATTTAATCGAATAATTATTATAAAAAATTAGTGAATTAGTGGCAAAATTATTTCCAAAATTTAATTACACCCAACGGGTTATTTTAATTTCCTATGGGTTTTTAATCGTTGAAAAAACCTTAGTTGAAAACAACCAAGTAGCTAAAACTGTATTAAGCAATTACCTTGTGCATAACCACTCAAAGTCTATTTTGAGCTGCATTTATTAAATGCTCTTAAACAATCGAAAACGTGCCCTTTGCCTGAAGGAGTAAAAAAGTAAATACAATACCACACATGCTAAACTTACAAACAAGATTGTTCCGGTGATGATGAATCCAATCATCCACGGACGACTTCTTAGCATCATTTGACCAAAAACACCTTCTGAGATTCCTGCTTGCCATAAAGCTCTTTGAATGCCCATTCCGGTTAATGTTATTAAAAAAAGTAGTAATGCAATTTGAGAACTCCAGAAAACAAACGTCATTCTTTTTAAAGCTTTTATACTATCAAATGTAGGTTTGATAAAATAAAAAGCTCCAGCCAACACAATCATTGTATTTATTCCAATGGTAGTTCCCATAGCATGAGCAACGGTAATTTGTGTGCCATGAGTATATAAATTAAAAGCAGGTATTGACATTAATAAAGCAATCGCCAAGTTAATCATCACCCAATAATCAGCTGCCATTAAAAATCGATAGGGGAAAAAATAATAATGTGTTCTGTTTTCCATCAGTTGTTGATTCCAATTATAAAAAATACGAAGTAGAATAATCCATTCTGTCATACTTACGATATAAGAGATGTGGTGAATGTATCGATCTGTTGGAAGAATGTAGATATGATGTCCCCAATTGAACATTAAATTAAACAACCCTAAAAAATACATAGCAAAAGCTAATTTACTTTGACCCATTTTTTCATCTCCTGAAATTTTTACCATTAAATAAAAAGCCAAACCGTAAATCATTTGATTTATGGCTCCCACAATCGATCCGTTAACTTTCCATTGCAAAGTCATATCGGTGATTAAATGTTCTTTAAAATAAGGAAAAATCCAGAGGTAGTTTTCTATAAAAATAAAAGCAAAAAATACAAGTCCGGTGAACCACATCCATTTATAAACCGGCCATTTTTTATAGGAACCTGCGTTTTTTAAATAAAATAGTAGAAAAATGAAATAAGAAATCAGAATGGGTAATGCCCAAATTGGTTTGAATTCCCAATACTCTCTTCCTCCAAAATCGCCGGTGAAATAGCTGTAAAAAATTCCAACTAAAGCAATCAGCCATAACGACAAATGAATGTTTAAAAGATTGTATGAAAGGGGCTTGATGGTCTCTTTTTGAAGAGCAAAAGTTACACAAGCCAATCCCCCTACAACTACACCAAAATAGGCACTGGTTACATGCAACGGCCGTAGCGTTAAAAAACCAATAAATTCAGATTTGGCATCTGACAAACGATATGCAAATGAGGCTAAAAATCCAAAAAGTAATCCTAAGAAAAGTAATAACAATGCCAATCGTAGCAGCCAAGTTCCTGATTTCATTTTTAATGATCTAAAGTAAATGTTCCGTTTAATTGAGGCGAGTAATGTTGCGGATTTGCAGTACCGGTTTCGTTCATGGATTGTAAAAAAACGAGTATATCCTCCATTTCCTGATTTGTCAAATCAAAAGCGGGCATTAGTCCCATTCCATTACTGATGACTGTTTTTAAAAACACATTCGAATATCCGGGTTTAGCAATTACGTTGGTTAAATCAGGTCCCAAATAGCCTCCTAAACCATATAATTGATGACAAGTATGGCAGTTGTGTTTTTGCCAAACATCCTTACCAGCGGCAGCCTGCTTAAGTAATGTTGCTTTTTGGGGGTCTTTTTCCCGCATCGGTTTCAGATAAATAGAAAAGGAAAAGATTATAAATAATACACTTAGCGTTATAAAAATCGTAATCGGTGTAAATTTAACTGAAGGCATATTCATTCATTTTGTTTGTTTCTAAATGAAGGGCGTGTGACGATTGATTGATGATAATCATGGCGGTTTGTAGCATGTTTTCCAGTTCGCAGCAATTTTTACATCGGTAATAATAATCAACACATTCCATCAAATCGGTATGAATTTTAATCAATTGGGTCAGTGCTTTCATCTTTTCCTCCTGGTTTCCATGTAAAACCCGATAAGTCATTATCTGTTTCACTTGGCATTTGAAATTGTACAGCACTTTTGGGAAAATAACTGCATCAGCTTTTGCTTTACTGTTTTGGAGAATAGTTTTTCTAGGAACAATTAGATGGGTGTCGTCTATTATTTGTTTTGAAGCATTATAGGAAAAAACTAAGGCTTCCAAAAGCGAATTAGAAGCTAAGCGATTGGCTCCATGCAGACCTGTGCAGGAGCATTCTCCCAATGCATACAAATTTTTCACCGATGTTTGGCCACAATCATTTACTTCAATACCCCCACATTGGTAATGAGCAACCGGTACAATAGGTATTAAATCGGTCTCCGGATTGCCTCCAATTTCTTTACATTTATTAAAAATAGTTGGGAACTGGTTTTTGAAGTCTTCCTGATTTAAATGACGAACATCCAAATAGACACAATCTTCTTTGGAATGGTTGATTTCTTTGGTAATAGCTTCAGAAACAATATCTCTTGTAGCCAATTCACCTCTAATATCATAATCAAACAAAAATCTTTTTCCATTTGAATTTATTAAATGCCCTCCAAAACCTCTGACCGCTTCCGAAATCAAAAACAAATTGCTCTTTCCTTTTTCATATAAAGCTGTAGGATGATACTGAATGTATTGCATATCGGCAATAGTTGCTCCTGCTCTAAATGCCATTGCAATTCCATCACCTGTTGCAATTTCAGGATTTGAAGTGTAGTTAAACAATTGTCCACTGCCCCCTGTAGCTAATACTATTGCTTGTGCAAAAATAGTTTTCTCTTCGTTATCAGTTCCAGTCATATAACTCATCCCAATAGCAACATTCTCATCCGATTCATTATCTGTAATGACATCCACACAAAAAGCATTGGCTAGTACTTTAATGTTTTTTGCTGCTGCAATTTTAGCCCACAAAACCTCTTGTATATGGAAGCCTGTTTTGTCTTTGTAATGCACGACTCTATTTTGACTGTGTCCCCCTTCTAAAGCTAGATCCAACTTGCCGTTTGTGGTGGTGTCAAATTCAGCACCCCAATTAATTAGTTCATTCAAACGTTGCGGTGCTTGTTTAATGACCATTTCCACTACATTTTTATTGCATTTTCCTTGACCTGCACTCAAAGTATCTTTGATATGTTGTTCAAAACTATCTGTAATTTGATTATAAACCGTTGCAATACCTCCTTGTGCTAAAGAAGTATTTGTCACTTCGGGTTCGCTTTTAGTCAATACAACAATCTTTAGATTTGGTTTTCTTTCATTGAGTTGAATAGCCAAAGAAAGTCCTGCTATGCCGGTTCCGGATATTACTACATCACATGTTTTCATTATATTACATTTTAAGCATTCGTTGAATGGGTTTTTGAGCTTTGCCTATGAGCTCATCTGCAAGTAGCACTTCCGGAGATTCTTCCAAAAGACACTGATACAGTTTTTCTAAAGAATTCATTTTCATAAAAGCACATTCGCTACAAGCACAGGTGTTATCTTCTTTTGATGGTGCAGGAATAAGTATTTTATGAGGAACTTCTTGTTGCATTTTGTGCAAAATTCCATTTTCGGTTGCGATAATAAATTTTGTTTCCGGAGACGCTTTTATATAATTAATCATACCGGAAGTAGAACCAATATATTGAGCCGTTTTTAAAATATGGGCCTCAGATTCCGGGTGAGCCACAATCACGGCATCCGGATTTTTTTGGTATAAATCAATTAATTTTTCCAATGAAAAAGCTTCGTGAACCACACAAGAACCCTCCCATAAAACCATATCTCTTCCTGTTTCTTTAATGAGGTATTTCCCTAGATTTTTATCCGGTGCAAAAACAATATTCTCCTCTTTTGGAATTGCATTAATCACCTTAACAGCATTTGACGAAGTACAAACATAGTCGCTCATGGTTTTAATTTCAGCAGAACAGTTAATGTAAGTAACCACTTTATGATTTGGGTAGTTTTTTAAAAAATCTCTAAACTTATCCGGTGGACATCCATCCGCCAGAGAACATCCGGCATTTACATCAGGCACTAACACTACTTTATTAGGATTCAAAACTTTAGCCGTTTCAGCCATAAAATAAACCCCTGCAAAAACAATAATTTCTGCATTAGTTGTGGCTGCTTTTCTTGATAATTCTAAACTATCCCCCACAAAATCGGCTATTTCTTGTATTTCCGGTGATTGATAGTAATGAGCTAAAATGACTGCTTTCTTTTGCTGCTTGAGAGCAAAAATTTTTTGTTGTAATACGTTTTTT
Source organism: Flavobacterium sp. UBA6135 (assembly GCF_002428305.1). GTDB lineage: Bacteria > Bacteroidota > Bacteroidia > Flavobacteriales > Flavobacteriaceae > Flavobacterium. The sequence continues at coordinate 57,086 of NZ_DIVJ01000035.1, forward strand.
TCTTTCATTGTAATAGGACTTTTTTGTCTTATTAAAAGTCAAACTTTTTAAATTTTTAAAAAGGTTTCATTTTCTGCTAAACCAGCAATTAAATCGGCCAAGGTAGTATTGTCGAATGCCTTTTTCAACTGTTCTCTAATTGGTTTGTATTGATTATGAAACGGACAAGGTTTTACTTCAGAACAATCATTTAGACCAAGACTACAACGTTTATAAACCGAATCACCATCAATTGCTACAATAATAGCTCCCAATTTAATGCTTGCTAGTTTTTCTTTAGCAATAAAAAAACCGCCGCCATTTCCTTTAAGCGAATCGACGATTTTATTTTTTGCTAACTTTTGAAGAATTTTAGCCGTAAACGACTCCGGGGAATCAATTTTTCTGGCAATTTCCCGCAAACTAATTCGATCACCCTGCTGTGTTTCTGCCGCAATAATAATGGTAGCTCTAACAGCGTATTCACAAGTTTTAGATAACATTTTTTATTTCAAAAATAGCACTATTTTTTCACAATTCTACGAGCAAAATTATAAAGACATAAAGAAAGAAGGTATGATTTAAATCATATTACCTCATCGAAATTTGAATTTTCATTGTAGACAAATGGTTATAGTCCATAGCTTTTGAATGTTGAAGCGGTGCTATGGTTATCGATTCGTTTCTAAAATGTTGCAAATAATATGTTCCTTCATAACCATTTATCTCTAATAAATGTATCATTTCTAAGATATCGTCTTCCTTTAGTAATTCGGAATGAATGGTGGTTCGCACTTCATGTGTAACTTCATGTTTTTGAATTACAGTCAAACTTTCAAAAAACTGGTTGTAAAAATTTGCTTTGGTTATGTCTTTCGTTTTCAGTTTAGTAGCTTTAAAATCTAAGGCTATATAGTCTATCAGTTTTAATTTCAAAGCTGCTGCTAACCGATGTGGCATGCTCCCATTGGTATCTACTTTGACCAAAAAACCCATTGTTTTAATTGAATGCATGGCATCCAATACTTCTTTGTGTAACAAACATTCTCCACCACTAAATACGACAGCATCTAACAAGCCTTTCCGTTTTTCTAAGAAAGAGAGTATTTCGGGAATAGAATAATTTCCCTTCCCGAAAACAATCTCCGGATTGTAGCAATAACTGCACTTCATGTTACATCCGGGAAACCAAAGAATACATGCCGTATGGTCAGGATAATCTAATAATGTGAAAGCAGTAATGCTATGAATCTTCTTTTTAGCACTTGGTTTCATTAAAATGGGTACGTTGTTTGTGTTCCCCTTTTTTTCCAATGTTAAAGCTTTCAACCGGTCGATGATAACCCATCACTCTGGTGTAAACTAAGCATTTTGTTCGCATTTCGTTGTGTTGTCCCAACACTAATTTAGAAAGGGTTTGTGTTTTCATGTTTATTTGAGTTAAGTTTTTCTATTAAAATTTCGTCACATTTCGGGCAATATTCATGTTCACCGTTTAGATATCCGTGAATCGCACAAACGCTAAATACAGGCGTTACGGTAATATATGGCAATTTGAAATTCGTAATTACCTTTTTAACAAAGTTGCGGCAAGCTTCAACAGAGCTTATCTTTTCATTCATATACAAATGCAAAACGGTACCTCCGGTGTATTTACACTGCAAATCATCCTGCATTAATAAAGCCTCAAACGGATCTTCTGTATAATCTACTGGAATTTGTGAACTGTTAGTATAATAGATGTTTTCTCCCTCTCCAGCTTGAATAATGTTAGGATAACGCTTTTTATCCTCTTTCGCAAAACGATAGGTAGTTCCCTCTGCGGGCGTTGCTTCCAAATTGTATAAATTTCCAGTTTCTTCCTGAAACTGTTTCATTCTGTTTCGGATATACTCCAGTATTTCTGTGGCCATATCCGTTCCAAAAGTACTTGTAATATCATGTGCCCCTTTCGTAAAGTTTAAAATCATTTCGTTGATACCGTTGACACCTATCGTAGAAAAATGGTTTCTAAAATGAGGCAAATACCTTTTGGTATAGGGATATAATCCTCGATCATACATGTCTTGTACAAACACTCGTTTTTTTTCTAAAGTAGATTTAGCCAATTCCATTAAATAATCCACTTGTTGATAAAGTCCTGTTTTATTTTCCGGATATAAATAACCTAAGCGAGCCATATTGATGGTCACTACACCAATACTTCCTGTCATTTCAGCACTTCCAAATAAACCATTTCCGCGTTTTAATAACTCTCGTAAATCGAGTTGCAAACGACAACACATGCTTCTAACGGCATTAGGTTTATAGGCATTTGGGTTTTCAACTTTTTCACCATTAGTATCATAAACATATTGGCTACCAATAAAATTTTGAAAATAGGAAGAACCAATTTTAGCTGTGTTTTCAAAAAGAATATCGGTGTTTTCACCATACCAATCAAATTCTTCGGTAATGTTTACAGTAGGAATTGGAAATGTAAAAGGTTGGCCGTTAGCATCCCCTTCCGTCATAACAGTATAGTAGGCCTTGTTTATTAAATTCATTTCGGGTTGAAAATGTTCGTACCGTAGTTCCAATGGTGATGCTACTCCCCTCTCTTTTGCCCTTTGTAAAAAGGCTTCTCCCTTTGAATTTAAAAATAGATGCTCATTATTGCGGGTTGGTATTTGTACTTTTAAATCATCCGGTACCACCCAGTCTAAAGTAATATTAGTAAATGGTGATTGTCCCCATCTGGCCGGTACATTAAGATTATATACAAAACTTCGAACGGCTTTCAGTATCTCTTCGAAGCTCAAATTGTCTTTAAAAACATACGGAGCCAAATAAGTATCAAAAGAACTAAAGGCTTGAGCTCCAGCCCATTCACTTTGTAATATACCTAAAAAATTGGCCATTTGTCCCAAAGCTTCTCTAAAATGAGCCGGTGGTTTGCTTTCTACTCTACCTCTAACTCCGTTGAAACCATCGTTTAATAGTACCCTCAAACTCCAGCCGGCACAATACCCCGTTAGACAATCTAAATCATGAATATGGTAGTCGCCATTTCGGTGTGCAAAACCTTCTTCCTTTGAATACACTTTGTCTAACCAATAATTAGCTATAATTTTTCCGGCTACATTATTTACTAAGCCGGCATTAGAATAAGAGGTGTTTGCGTTAGCATTAATTCGCCAATCCGTTTGAGAAATATACTCTTCAATAGTTTGTGTGCTGTCCACATACGAAGTATCTTCATTTAAGCCCAATATGTGTTCCCTTTGCATTTTTCGAGTATGCCTGTAAACCATAAACGACTTCATCACGTCAAAATAACCCCTACTGAACAACACTTTTTCAATAATATCTTGAATCTCTTCAACGGCCCAAGTCTCTTTATCATCCAATTTATGCAGCACATCTTCTACTACCAATGGATTATAATTTTGCAATTCGCTTTCAAATGCTTTTTCGATTGCTTGTTCTATTTTGAACAATTCAAATGGTTTGAAAACACCGTTTCTTTTAATAACATATTTTTCCATGAAATTTAATTTGAATAATTAATTTATCGAATGAATTATCAAATTTAATTTAAATAGGATATTTTTATCCTGTTTTAATAATATAATATCAACAAGTTAATTTGATTTTTTGTTGATAAGTTTAATTTAGAATGGAAAAATAAAAATTAAAAAACTTCTGCATCGTTTAAATTACTACCTAAAAAAG